>NZ_JBIMRC010000008.1:0-193066 GCF_043945575.1 Enterobacter cloacae complex sp. 2024EL-00214
TGTGGTTCAGTACCTGAGTGGGTATTACAACCGGGTAAGGCCGCATAAAAACAACGGAGGGTTAACACCTGCCGAGATGGAAAGACAAAGAACCTCAGGTCGTGTCCAAATTAAGTAGACCACTTCATCCCTGTTGGAGAAGGCTGGGGTGAGGGCAACAGGCTACGCCAGATCCCCCCCGTTACTTGCAATCACCTTTTTATACCACCAGAATGATTTCTTGCGTTTCCTGTCCAGCGTGCCATTCCCGGCATCGTCCCGGTCGACGTAGACAAACCCGTAGCGCTTGCTCATCTCGCCTGTTGATGCCGACACCAGGTCAATGCAGCCCCAGGTGGTGTAGCCCATCAGCGGTACACCGTCCTCAATTGCATCTCCCATTGCGCGGATATGTTCGCGCAGGTAGCTGATGCGATAGTCGTCGTTAATCTCGCCGTTAGCATCAATGACATCTTTTGCACCGAGGCCATTTTCCACCAGGAATAGCGGCTTCTGGTAACGGTCGTACATCATGTTCATGGTGATACGCAGGCCCAGCGGGTCGATACCCCAGCCCCATTCGCTGACCTGAATATGCGGGTTACGCAGTGACTTCACGATATTCGCCGCGCTGGTATTCCCCGCGTTCATGTCCGCCGACGCGCAGCGCGAGGCGTAATAGCTGAACGAGACAAAATCGACAGTGTTCTTGAGCAGTGCGTCGTCGCCAGGGTCTTTAACTATCTCCACCCCTTTTTCGCGGAACACGCGGGCAGAGTAAGCCGGGTAGCGACCACGGGCCTGTACGTCGATAAAGAACAGGTTCTCGCGGTCTTTTTCCAGCGCCATCCACACGTCTTCTGGCTTGCAGGAGTACGGGTAGAAATTACCGCCTGCCAGCATGCAGCCGACCTGGTTTTCCGGGTTCACCTCGTGGGCGATTTTGGTTGCCAGTGCGCTTGCCACCAGCTCGTGGTGTGCGGCCTGGTATTTCACCTGATCTTCGTTTTCACCTTCTTCAAACACCAGCCCCGCGCCGGAGAACGGGCTGTGCAGCATGATGTTGATTTCGTTGAAGGTCAGCCAGTATTTCACCAGACCGTTAAATTCCACGAAGCAGGTGCGGGCGTAGCGGGCGAAGAAATCGACCATTTTGCGGTTACGCCAGGAGCCGTACTCCGTGACCAGGTGCATGGGGACATCGAAGTGGCACAGGGTGACCAGCGGCTCGATATTGTACTTTTTGCACTCTTCAAACACCGCACGGTAGAAGGCAATGCCTTCCTGGTTCGGCAGCGGCTCGTCGCCGTTCGGGTAGAGGCGGCTCCAGGCAATTGAGGTGCGGAATACCGTAAAGCCCATCTCCGCCATCAGGGCGATGTCTTCTTTATAGCGATGGTAAAAATCGATCGCCTCGTGGCCTGGGTAAAACTCGTCGTCACGCAACGAAAAACGTTTTTCCTTACCGAGTTTCACCGCCAGTCGGTTGGCTCCGTGGGGGATCATATCGACCGTGGCCAGCCCTTTACCGCCTTCACGGTAAGCCCCTTCACTCTGGTTGGCGGCCAGTGCGCCGCCCCATAAAAATCCTTGTGGAAAAACAGACATTTTTACCTCGCTATCAATTTATACTTGTGCTGCTTTGCCCTGAACCGGGGCGGTGTGCAGGGCGCGGGCCTTTTCCGCCTCGTCCTCAACCGGAATATCCTCAAAGCCCAGCATCAGGGTCAGAACAAACGACAACACCACCGCCAGCGCCATCACGCCAAATACCCAGACGATGGTCATCGGATTAGCCGGATCAAAGAACTGGACGCTGGTAAACAGCCCCGGAGCCGCCATCGAGTGGCTGGCAAGACCCGCCATTCCGGCCACTGCACCGCAGATGAAACCGCTGATAAGGCTCGCAATCAGCGGGCGTTTCAGACGCACCGCTACGCCGTACAGCGCGGGTTCAGAAATACCCGCCATGATGGCGGAAGCCGCTGCCGCCAGCGCCGTCTGGCGCAGTTCCGGGTTTTTCGTTTTCCATGCCACAGCCAGTGATGAACCGCCGAGCGACAGGTTGGCTCCAATTTCTGACGGCATGACCATCCCTTCTTTGCCCGTTTCGGCAATGGTCTGAATGATGGTTGGCGTGAACACGCGGTGCATGCCGGTCATCACCAGTAGCGGCCAGAGCGCGCCCATAATTGCCACGGAGAGCCAGCCCAGATAGCCGTGAATGGTGTACACCAGCGCAGAAATGGCGCTACCGATCCAGATCCCAAGTGGCCCAATCAGCACGATGGCGAGTGGGGCGGCAATCAGGACGATCAGCATCGGTTTGAGGAAGTTTTTGGTGACTGCCGGAGTCATCCGGTCGACCCAGCGTTCGATATACGACAGGCACCAGGTCATGACCAGCGCCGGGATCACGGTGTAGGTGTATTTCACCGCCGTTACCGGAATAAAGGCGAATTCAACGTGCTCGCCCTGTGCCGCTTTTGCCATCAGCTCGATAAAGCCCGGGTGTACCAGCACCCCCGCGATGGCAATGGCCAACGACATGTTGGTTTTGAATTTTACCGCCGCAGAGGCTGCCACCATCAGCGGCAGGAAGAAGAATGCACCGTCGCCAATAACGGTCAGGATGGTGAGCGTCGGCGCACCTTTTGCCAGTACGCCCGTCATCTCAAGGATCATCGCCAGCAGCTTGACCATCGAGCCGCCGATGATCGCCGGGATCAGCGGGGACATGGTGCCGATCAGTGCATCAAGGATCCCGGCACCAATGCGGCGCAGGGTCATTTTTTGCGGGCCTTCCGGTACGACAGGCTGCAGATTCGTCGGCAGCAGGCTGATCACTTCACGATAAGCCTGAGAAACGGTGTTGCCAATGATCACCTGACACTGGTTGTCGTTGCGTACCACGCCGAGCACACCGCTGATACTTTTCAGGCGAGCGGCATCGGTGAGGGTTTCGTCTTTCAGGACGAAACGCAGGCGCGTCATACAGTGGGTGACGGCGACGATGTTGTCTTTACCGCCCAGCGCGCTGACAACGTCGTTCGCCAGCGCGGCATAATTTTTGGCCATCGGATGTGATCCTGTTGTCATGGTGAGAATATGTAGGAAACCGGTTCCACATAATCATCATGAGTTTCTTTGAATGAAACAAGATCACATTTTGTACATTTCTTATATTCGTGATGATGATCACTTTGAGGTGTTGAAAGCGTGATATCGCCGCTGCGACAATTTTTCTGCGGTGCAGTACACTGCGCCCATCAGTTTCAAACGGAATAACATCATGACCACGATGCTGGAAGTGGCGAAGCGGGCCGGCGTTTCAAAAGCGACGGTTTCCCGGGTGCTGTCGGGGAATGGCTACGTCAGCCAGGAGACCAGAGACCGGGTGTTTCAGGCGATTGAGGAGAGCGGCTATCGCCCCAATTTGCTGGCGCGAAACCTGGCCACCAAACGTACCCAGACGCTGGGGCTGGTGGTCACTAACACCCTCTACCACGGCGTCTACTTTAGCGAATTGCTGTTTCACGCCGCGCGGATGACGGAAGAGAAGGGGCGACAGTTGATTCTGGCGGACGGCAAGCACAGCGCCGACGAAGAGCGCGAGGCTATCCAGTACCTGCTCGATATGCGCTGCGATGCGGTGATTATCTATCCGCGCTTTTTGAGCGTGGATGAGATGGACGAGATTATCGAAAAATGCGAACAACCGATTATGGTGCTCAATCGTCGTTTGCGTAAAAACAGCAGCCATTGTGTCTGGTCAGATCATAAAGCATCCTGCCAGGACGCCGTGTCGCAGTTGATTGCGAAAGGGCATCGGGAGATTGCGTTTATCACCGGCTCGCTGGATTCCCCGACCGGGGCTGAGCGTCTTTCCGGCTACAAAGACGCGCTGGTGCAGCATCACATTGCGCTGCGCCCGGAGCTGATTGCGCAGGGGAAATGGAACCCGGCCAGCGGCGCGGCGGCCGTTTCTGAGCTGTTATCACGCGGTGAAACTTTTACGGCACTGGTGGCGAGTAACGACGATATGGCCATCGGGGCGATGAAGCAGCTTCACGACAGCGGAGTTATCACGCCGGATGCGGTGTCGGTGATCGGCTTCGACGATGTGGCGATTGCGCCCTACATGGTGCCGTCACTCTCCAGCGTGCGCATTCCGGTAACAGAAATGATTAAAGAGACCATTAGCCGCCTGATCTTCATGCTCGACGGCGGTGAGTTCAAATATCAGCAAACTTTCTCTGGTGAGCTTATTCTGCGTGATTCTGTCATTGACGGCCCACACCGCTGACGTCGACAGCTGTCATCGTCATAAGTGACGATGACAGTGCCGCACCATATATTTCAAATCAATATAAATCAATGGGTTAAAAACTGGCACGGTTTATGAATATCTCCGCGCATGACTGTTATGCTGGAGAAGCAGATGAACCGTTTTATGATGGCCGATGCCAGTAAGTGCATTGGTTGCCGTACCTGTGAAGTTGCGTGCGTTGTATCCCACCAGACGGAGCAGGATTGTGCCTCCCTGACCCCGGATTCTTTCCTGCCGCGTATTCATGTTATTAAGGGCGTGAATATCTCAACCGCAGCGATTTGTCGTCAGTGCGAAGACGCACCGTGCGCCAACGTCTGCCCGAACGGGGCGATTAAACGCGAAAAAGGGTTTGTCCACGTCATGCAGGAACGCTGCATCGGCTGCAAAACCTGCGTGGTGGCCTGTCCGTATGGCGCGATGGAAGTGGTGGTTCGCCCGGTTGTGCGCAACAGCGGTATGGGGCTGAGCGTGCGCGCGGACAAAGCGGAAGCCAACAAATGTGACCTCTGCTACCACCGTGAAGCGGGCCCGGCCTGTATGGAAGTTTGCCCTACGCACGCGCTGGTTTGTGTGGATCGTGACAAGCTCGAACAGATGAGCGCCGAAAAACGTCGTCGTGCGGCGTTCGACACCAGCTCATCTCTGCTGTTCTGATCCGCCATGAGCAGTAACGGTGTGCAGTTGCGGGTGCGCGGCAAGGTGCAGGGCGTGGGGTTTCGTCCCTTCGTCTGGCAACTGGCGCACCAGCTTCAGTTGACGGGGGATGTCTGCAATGACGGTGAGGGCGTGCTGGTGCGCGTTGTCGGTGATGGGGGGGACTTCATCGCAAGGCTGCACCAGGACTGCCCACCGCTGGCGCGTATTGATAATGTCGACACGCTGCCGTTCGTCTGGCCGGCGCTGCCGGAGGAATTTACCATCCGTCACAGTGCGGCTGGGGCGATGGACACCCAGATTGTGCCGGATGCGGCCACCTGTCCGGCGTGCCTGGCCGAAATGCGCGATCCTCGCGAGCGCCGTTATCGCTATCCGTTTATCAACTGCACCCACTGCGGTCCGCGTTTTACCATTATTCGCGCCATGCCGTACGATCGTCCGGCCACGACAATGGCGTCATTTCCGCTCTGCCTGCCGTGTGAAATGGAGTATCTCGACCCCGCAGATCGGCGCTTTCATGCTCAACCGGTGGCATGCCCGGACTGCGGGCCGGAGCTGGAGTGGCATGCGGGTGATGCTCAGTCCACGCGAGAGCAGGCACTCAGCGCAGCGGTTGAGAGGCTAAAAAACGGTGGCATTGTTGCGGTTAAAGGGCTGGGGGGCTTTCATCTGGTCTGCGACGCGCAAAACCCGCAGGCGGTGGAGAAACTACGGGCACGCAAACAGCGCCCGGCAAAGCCGCTGGCAGTGATGATCCCGCATGCAGGTTCTTTGCCGGAGCCGGTTCAGGTGCTGTTGCACTCTCCTGCGGCTCCGATCGTACTGACGCCGAAAGCATGGCTGCCTCCATTACCCGATGCGATCGCGCCGGGCCTGGATTGTGTGGGGGTGATGCTCCCGGCGAACCCACTGCAACATTTGCTGATGATGGACTGCCAGCGCCCGCTGGTGATGACCTCCGGCAACCTCAGCGGCAGGCCACCCGCTATCCGTAATCAACAGGCACTGGACGACCTCGGGGATATTGCCGACGGTTTTCTGCTGCACAACCGCGACATCCTTCAGCGGATGGATGATTCAGTGATGGATCGGGACGGTGCAATACTGCGCCGTGCGCGCGGTTTTGTGCCGGATGCCATCACGTTACCTGCCGGTTTCAGCAATATTCCTGCCATGTTGTGTACCGGGGCTGAGATGAAAAACACCTTCTGTCTGGTGCGGGGTAACCAGGCGGTGCTGAGCCAGCATTTTGGCGATCTCAGTGACGATGGCGTTGATGCCCAGTGGCGCTCGGCGCTGTCGGTCATGCAGCAAATCTATGCGTTTCAGGCGGAGCGCGTGGTGTGCGATGCGCATCCGGGATACCACGCCCGCCAGTGGGCGGAAGCACAGGCGTTGCCGATTGAAACGGTATTACATCACCACGCCCATGCCGCGGCGTGCCTGGCCGAAAACGGCTGGCCGCTCGACGGCGGTGATGTCATCGCCCTGACGCTGGACGGCATCGGGATGGGCGAGAACGGTGCGCTATGGGGCGGGGAGTGCCTGCGGGTTAACTATCTTGACTGCGAGCATCTGGGTGGGTTGCCTGCCGTGGCGCTGCCGGGGGGGGATCTGGCAGCAATGCAGCCGTGGCGCAATTTATTCGCCCACTGCCTGGCGTTTGTGCCGGACTGGCAGCGCTACCCGGAAACGCGAGCCGTTCAGATGCAAAACTGGCCGCTGCTGGCGACAGCGATGTCCCGTGGTATCAACACGCCGCTGGCTTCATCCTGCGGACGGCTGTTCGATGCGGTGGCTTGTGCGCTGGGCATTGTGCCAGAAAAGCAGCGCTATGAAGGTGAGGCTGCATGCAGGCTGGAAGCGCTGGCAGCGCAGTGTGCGGGAGTCGAACACCCGGTTACGCTGTCAGTGGAGAACCTTGCTCTCTTCTGGCAACAGTGGCTGAACTGGCGGGCTGAGCCCTGCGAACGCGCATGGGCGTTTCACGATGCGCTGGCAAAAGGACTGGCTGATTTCGCCGCGTTCCATGCCCGGCGCTTATCACTTACTGCCGTCTGTTTTAGCGGTGGCGTGTTACATAACCGTCTGTTGCGTGCGCGTCTGCGTCATTACCTCTCTGACTTTACCCTTCTTTTTCCTCATCACCTGCCTGCAGGCGATGGGGCTATCTCCTTCGGGCAGGCGGTAGTTGCCGCCGCCCGGTCATGTTCACAAAGGACTTAAAATGTTACGACTTTTACGCAATGAACCTCGTGCGGCGCTCCTGCTGCTGGCTCTGGTAATGGCTAATCTTCTGGCCTGGGGATGGGCCTGGCAAACCTTCAGCGGCAGCACGGCGCTGATGGCGGCAAGCCTGCTCGCCTGGTGCTACGGACTGCGTCATGCGGTGGATGCCGACCACATTGCGGCCATTGATACCGTTACGCGTAAGATGATGCAACAGGGCAAACGCCCGTCCGGTGTGGGGGCGTGGTTTTCACTGGGGCACTCCACCATCGTGGTGCTGGCCTCCATTGCCATTGCCGCTACGGCCACGGCGTTTCAGAAGAATATGGCCTGGTTTCATGAGACGGGCAGCCTGATTGGTACGGCGGTTTCTGCGACGTTCCTGCTGGCGATGGCGCTGGTCAACATGGTGATTTTACGTGGCGTCTGGCGTAATTTTCAGGCGCTGAAAAACGGTCATCCAACGTGCGGCGACATCACGCTTCCGGCATCTGGTGGGGTGATGAACTGGCTGTTTGGTGCAACGTTTCGCCTGGTAAACAAGAGCTGGCAGATGTATCTGGTTGGTTTCCTGTTCGGTCTGGGATTTGATACCGCGACGGAAATTGGCGTGCTTGGGATCTCCGCCGCCAGTGCCTCAAACGGCATGTCGGTGTGGTCAATCATGATCTTCCCGGCACTTTTCGCCAGCGGTATGGCGCTGGTGGATACCCTCGACAATTTGCTGATGGTGGGAGCCTACGGCTGGGCATTCAACAAACCGCAGCGCAAGCTCTACTACAACATGACCATCACCGGTACCTCTGTGGTGGTGGCCCTGTTCATCGGCGGCCTGGAAGCGCTGGGTCTGCTGATGGACAAATTTGCCCTGACCGGTGGCATCTGGGATCTGATTGGCGAGGTTAATGACAACCTGGGCAACGCCGGATTTGTGGTGGTGGGGCTGTTTATCGCCTGCTGGCTGATCTCCATGATCAACTACCGCTGGCGTGGCTACGATGCGCTGGTCGTGCGTTCCTGAGCGGGGGGTAACCAGGCGCGAGTGAAATCAAGCCAGCCTCCGGCCGTCAGCACAATGTCCTGCACATTTTCCATCGTGTTGATGCGATAGCGATAGTGGAACAGCGGCGTACATGCGCCGCTTTCGAGCAGAGATTGAAAAAAGGAGGGCAGGAGGTTACTCAGGCTCTCCTCGCTCCCGCAATATCCCATCAGCTTCTGCTTCTCTTTTTGCCATATGTCTTCGCCCAGTGCAGTGGCCCAGGCCGGTTCGTCAGTAAACCACTCTGCCAGCGCAAATCCCGGAAGTCCGCCCGCCAGATAGTCACCGAGCAACAGATCGGCCTGCGTCAGTGCGTTATGTGTATGCCATTCTTCGCGATCTTTCCTGCTGATTGTCAATTCGCAACCGTGCTTTCTCAGACGCGTTTGCAGCATGCTGGCCAGCTCGCACAGTTCTGGGGTGTGGTAGCAAACCAGCGCAAGGGTGGGGGGAAGTTTTACTCCGGATGTTTCCGGATATTCTGGTGTCGTCAGGCCAGGCAGTATTGCCGTCCTGGTTTCTAAATCATCCCGATGGGCAAAATGTTGCTGATTAATTGACAGAATTTCCCGGCGCAGCCAGGCAGCCAGCGGTGGGGGCAATGTGGCGTTCACCATTAACCACGCGAATCCCTCGCTGGTCGAGGTAATGGCTTCCTGCGCGTTTTGTCCCTTCCCGACGGTTATCCACGCCGGTTTATCTGCTTCTGTGCGGGTTCGCCAGAACTCAATCGCATGCAGCAGTGGATGAGCGGCAAAGTACCAGGGCTGGCGCTCAAGGCGCAGGTAGTGCGAGTGGTGATGGGCGATGGCAAACGGCCCGGCACCGACATCAGGCTGTTGCGGGTGCGGAAGACGACAAACGTGATGCGCAAGACGGTGTGCCAGCATGGCATCAGGCGTGTTCAGGTTTATCTCCAGACACCAGGGGGCGACAAGCGACGTCTCCTCAACGTGTCTCAACCCCACATTACGTGCCGGGTCAGCGAGTACCTGTTGTAGCGCACTGAGAATATCTTCATCGCTAATGGCTTGCCCGTTATGCCAGTGTGCGCCGCTGCGCAGGTAAAAACGCCAGCGGCGTTTGTCTTCACTGGCATTCCAGTGATGGGCTAAATCGGGTATCGGGTGCGGCTGACCGGGTGTATAGCGCGTCAGCCCTGCGTGTACCGCGCAGATAATATGCTGTTCGGCGCGGCGGCGCTGTAGTGCCGGATGAAGTGACGTCAGCGGGCGATACCACGGAATACGCAAGGTTGGCTGGTGCTTAAGCCATTTCCCGCCCAAAAATGGGGTGATGATGTGATGCAGACTGGCCGGATCGCCATCGGCCAGCTGTAATGCACTCTGGTAATCCCCTTTTTCGAGACAAGCGTGCATCAGCGGCGCGCTGAGTTCACTGGTGGTCGCCAGGCAATGCAGAATGGCGCGATGTCCACGTCCTGGGTGCGCGTGCCAGCTTAACCATCCGCTTTGCGTGAGCTGGCGCAGTAACGTGCGCACATGACGTTCACTGCACAGCGCGACCTCAGCAACTTCAGCAATAGTCGTGGGCTTTGGCTCCGCACCGTAGTGCTGGTAAAGCCGTTGATACTGACGGATTTTCTGAAGCTGGCGCATGACGACGTACCGGTGGTGAAAGGGGCATGATGAGAGTGTAAGTGGTTTTGCGGAATAAATAAGGCAGGGATATATAAAGTGTTCCGGTTTTATTCCCTCACCCTCGCCATTTTGGCGGAGGGTGAGGGAATGTATCAGGCTTCGATCTGCGCGCGGATCTTCAGCGCGGGCGCGTCCAGCACGCTGAAGGTATCAATACCGTGCTGTACGGAAGGCCATATGTGGCCACGAATCCACGCGATATAAACGGAATATTAAAAACGTCAGGTTGGCCCAGGCGTAATGATATAGCGGCAACGGGTAATGTTGCGATATGCGTTCATGAGACAGGATCCCAAAGAGGACATCATTCACAACGAAAAACAACAGTTTTTGTTTTAATGTAAAAGCGTGAAGAAGAAAAGTGTGATGTGGGATAAATTAATTTCTGTGATGTTTTTAATAAGTCATTCTTTGAATAAACGATGAAGAGTTAAATAATTTGTTCCTGTTTTTTACCTGATGACCCTACGCTTACCCGGCCTGCAAAATCCACAGACCCGCGTCAGCGTAGGGTCACCAGGTGGTTACCGCTTAACATTGCTCATCGGCATCATCAATTCACGCAGACGCTCAATACGGGCTTCCGGGCTGAGATACAGCCAGCGAAATAAAATATGTTCTGCTTTCTTTGTCTGTTTAAAATAGGCAGAAAGATAGTTAAGCTCTTTGCTAAAAGTGGCCATGGGATGTCTCCGGCTGATTAATTCACTGTCAGAGTAAGCCGGGAACATGGAATAAAACAGGTTGATGTTTTTCAGGTGTTCCGCATTTAAATATTCATGGATGTAATGAATAAGGGATTAATGACGATGATTTATCTGATTTGTATTCTTTTGTTGAATAAAATACGCAAAAAAAAAGCCCCGGGACGTCGGGGCTACGGATAAGAAAATCCTAAGGTTAAGTAAGCGTGGTAAGAGGGTTAAGCGGGCAATGATTTCAGTAGTGCGAAAGCCTCCTTCATCCGGTCTTCACTAACCACAAAAGCGCGCACCTGACCGTCATGATCGGATCCCCGGGCCACCATGCCCTGGGGTTCAATAGCGATGTGCCAGTTCAGATCCTGGCGCTGCGTTTCGCCTGCGAGATGCAGCGGTAACTCCGGTGTTTTCACCTTCACCAGCATGGCGGGTAATTTCAGTGGTGCAGAAGCGCCAAGCAGATTTTTCGCCAGATACATCGCACTTAATTGAATCGGCTGCAGGAACGGCAGTACCTGGCCGTTGATTTCGGCGCAGTCACCCAGCGCGTAAATATCCGGCTGCGTGGTTTGCAGGTAGCTGTCCACCTTCACGCCACGGTTCGTCCCGGCTCCGGCACGTTGCGCCAGACCGATTTCCGGGCGCAGACCCGTGGCCGCAACCACTACATCCACCTCAACATGGCGATTACGGTCGAGCGTGACGCGAATACCGTTCTCTGTTTTAGCCAGACTTTGCAGCTGAGATTTCAGCAGCAGATGTACACCCATATCGGTCAGACGATGCTGTAAGCGACTGCTTACTTCTGCGGGCATTAGCGCTGACAGAATGCTGGCAGCGTGGTCGAGCAGAGTGACGGATTTACCCGCACGACAGAAATCCATCGCCAGCTCGGTGCCAATCAGGCCGCCGCCGACAATCATCACCCGTTGCGCGTCACGAAGCCACGTTTCACTGGCCTGATACTCCTGTTGGCTGTTGAGCGTAATCATCAGCTCACGCCCTTCAACCGGTGGCACAAACGCTGATGCCCCCGTAGCCAGAACCAGCTTGTCGTACTGCCAGGTTTTCTCTTTCGCTTTCACCACATGGGCGGCAGCGTCGATATCGGTAACCCAGGTGTACGGAAACAGGTTCAGGTTAAATTGCTCCGCGAACTCTCCCGCGCTCTGGCGGGTGAGATCGTCGGCACGTTGGTTCTGGCTAATGACGTGGCTTAAATCAGGTTTGTTGTACTCATCCATGCTGTCGGCGGCGATCACCGTCAGCGGCACATTAGCATCCTGTTTGCGGATATTTTTCACCAGCTGGCGGGCAGCAAAGCCCGAGCCGATGATGACGATACCGTTGCTCATTTTGCCTCCGTACCCAGCTCATCAAAGACGTCTTTACCGAGCGAACATTCCGGGCAAAGGAAGTTGTCCGGCACATCGCTCCACGGCGTTCCTGGGGCAACATCCTGCAGCGGCTCGCCCAGTTCCGGGTCGTAGATCCACTGGCAGACGCTGCACTGCATGCGCGGGCCGAGGTTAGCGGCGGCGGCCGCAGCACAGGCGCAGGCTTCCTGTTGTGCGCTGGTTTTTACCGCCACGTCTGGTAATGGAGCGAGCGCCCACTGACGTGCAATGTCACGGCCATGCTGGCGGCAGAGTTCCAGTGCGTCGATATCCGGACGCCATTTTGCCTTCAGGCTCATGGACATCTCAAAACCGGCATCCTGCAGGCGGGTAGACAGACGGTCTACCGCACCGCCGCTCCAGCCGTGTGAGCCAAAGGCGCTGGCGCGTTTGTTACGAAAACGCAGGCCGGTCATCTCTTCCACCAGGCCGGCAATTTTCGGCATCATCACGTTGTTCATGGTGGAGGTGCCTACCAGCACGCCTTTAGAGCGGAAGACGTTGGTCAGGATCTCGTTTTTATCGCTGCGCGCCACGTTAAAGATTTTTACCGCCACATTCGGATCAACTTCGTTGATACCCTGGGCAATGGCGTCCGCCATCATGCGGGTGTTGTTGGACATGGTGTCGTAGAAGAGTGTGATGCGGTCTTCCTGATAATCTGCTGCCCATTTCAGGTACAGCTCCACAATCTGGGTTGGGTTTTCACGCCACACCACGCCGTGTGAGGTGGCAATCATATCTACCGGCAGGTTGAAGCCGAGGATCTCGGTGATTTTTGGCGTGACCAGACGGCTGAACGGGGTCAGGATGTTGGCGTAGTAGCGCTGGCACTGCTCAAACAGTTCGGTCTGATCCACTTCGTCATTGAACAGACGTTCGTCGCAGTAGTGCTGGCCGAAGGCGTCGTTACTGAACAGCACCGCGTCGCCGGTCATGTAGGTCATCATGCTGTCAGGCCAGTGCAGCATGGGGGTTTCAACGAAGATCAACTGTTTGCCGTTACCGATATCCAGTGAGTCGCCGGTTTTTACGGTATGGAAATTCCACTCCGGATGGTGGTGGTGGCCGTTAATGGAGTCGATAGCGTTGGCGGTGCAATAAATAGGGGTATTCGGAATGTAAGACATCAACTCGGTCAGCGCACCGGCGTGGTCTTCTTCCGCGTGGTTGATGATGATGTAGTCGAGTGCGTCCAGGTCGATTTCGTTACGCAGGTTCTGCACGAACTCGCGGCTGAATTTGTGATCGACGGTATCAATCAGCACGTTTTTCCCTTCACGGATGAGATAGCTGTTATAGCTGCTGCCGCGCAGCGTTTTGTACTCCGTTCCGTGGAAATCACGTACTTCCCAGTCACGTTGGCCAACCCAATGAATGTTATTTTTAACCAGAATAGACATAGCAACCTCAATTAATACGGCATTTTTAAATAAGATGTTTTGCTTATATCAAGTTGCGTGCCAACTTTTTATTATATTGATTTTTATGTATTTTTTATTTTGTTATCCGTAATGGGTAGTCATTATGACTATCGCTGAAGCTGTCAATATGACAGTATGAGTTGTCAAAATGACAGTGAGGCGCAGATGAGTTTTTCCGTAGACGTGCTGGCGAAAATCGCCATTGAACTGCAAACCGGTATTGGGCATCAGGATCGCTTTCAGCGGCTGATCTCCACACTGCGTCACGTGCTGGCATGTGACGCTTCGGCACTACTCCGCTACGAAGGGCGGCAATTTATTCCGTTGGCCATCGACGGGCTAGCGCAGGACGTACTCGGACGGCGCTTTACCCTGGAAGGCCATCCGCGTCTGGAAACCATCGCCCGTGCGGGTGATGTGGTGCGCTTCCCGGCAGACAGTGATTTACCCGATCCTTACGACGGTCTGATCCCCGGGCAGGAGAGCCTGAAGGTACACGCCTGCATCGGCCTGCCATTGTTTGCCGGACAAAATCTGATTGGCGCGCTGACCCTCGACGGGATGTCGCCAGACCAGTTTGATACTTTCAGCGACGAAGAGCTGCGGCTGATTGCCGCGCTGGCCTCCGGGGCGCTGAATAATGCCCTGCTGATTGAACAACTGGAGAGCCAGAACATTCTTCCTGGTAGCCCGTCGGCATTTGAGCAGGTGGCTCACACGGAGATGATTGGCCTGTCGCCGGGCATGGTACAGCTCAAAAAAGAGGTCGACATCGTGGCCGCCTCCGATTTGAACGTACTGATCTTCGGGGAAACCGGCACTGGTAAAGAGCTGGTGGCAAAGTCGATTCACGAAGCGTCACCGCGTGCGGTGAATCCGCTGGTGTACCTTAACTGTGCCGCACTGCCGGAGAGCGTGGCGGAGAGCGAGCTGTTTGGTCACGTTAAAGGGGCATTTACCGGGGCTATCAGCAACCGCAGCGGCAAGTTTGAAATGGCGGATAACGGCACACTGTTCCTCGATGAAATTGGCGAATTGTCGTTGTCGTTACAGGCTAAATTGCTGCGCGTGTTGCAGTACGGCGATATTCAGCGCGTGGGCGATGACCGCAGCTTACGGGTGGACGTGCGCGTGCTGGCGGCGACTAACCGGGATCTGCGCGAAGAGGTGCTGGCCGGGAATTTTCGTGCTGATTTGTTCCATCGCCTGAGTGTGTTCCCGCTTTCCGTGCCGCCGCTGCGCGAGCGTGGTGAAGATGTGGTGTTGCTGGCGGGCTATTTCTGCGAGCAGTGTCGGCTCAAAATGGGGCTTTCCCGGGTCGTGCTAAGCCCGGGTGCGCGCAGTCATCTGCTGAGCTACGGCTGGCCGGGTAACGTGCGCGAGCTGGAACATGCGATCCACCGCGCGGTGGTGCTGGCGCGGGCGACACGTTCAGGCGATGAAGTGGTGATCCACGCGCGTCATTTTGCGCTGCATGATGAAAGCGTTCAGGCCGTCACTCAGGCTGCGCCAGAGATTGCCAATGAAAACCTGCGCGACGCGACAGAGGAGTTTCAGCGTCAGATGATCACTCGCGCGCTGGAGCAGAACAACCGCAGCTGGGCGGCATGCGCGCGGGCGCTGGAAACCGACGTCGCCAACCTGCACCGGCTGGCGAAGCGTCTGGGGCTGAAGGGTTAAATAATTCCGGCCTGGTAGAAGTCCTGCAGGTTGATGGCACCGCACAGCTTGCCGCTCTCATCCACTACCGGGGCGGCGGTGATTTTGCGCTTCATCAGTACCTCTTTGGCCTCGATTGCGCGGCTTTCGGCATTCAGCGTCAGCCCGCCTTTGGTCATCGCTTCAGAAACCTGCGATTCCAGCTTGCCGCCACCCACCAGCCAGCGGCGCAGGTCGCCGTCGGTAAACACACCGTTGACCTGACCGTGCTCATTACACACCGCGACCAGCCCTAACCCGGTGCGGCTCAGCTCCAGCATTGCATCCATCACGCTGGTGTTGAGTTTGACTTGCGGAATAGCATCGTCGGTACGCATCAGGTGATGCACTTTATTGAGCAGGCGTGCGCCAAGCGCGCCCGCAGGGTGTGAGCGGGCAAAATCTTCTTCATTGAAACCGCGCGCCTGCATCACCGCCATCGCCAGCGCATCGCCCATCATCAGGGTATTGACGGTGCTGGAGGTTGGGGCGAGGTGCATCGGGCATGCTTCACGCTCAACGGAAATATCTAGCACCGCTTTGGCTGCCAGTGCCAGCGGTGAACGGGCTTTACCCGTCATCGCCAGCAGGGCGACGGATTTTTCCTGCAGACGTGGAATGATGAGATCCAGCTCTTTGGCCGAACCGGAGTAGGAGATAAACAGCATCACGTCACGGCTTTCAATCATCCCCAGATCGCCATGCAACGCCTCGGCAGGATGAACGAAGAAGGCTGGGGTACCGGTGCTGGCAAGCGTAGCGGCAATTTTCTTACCGATATGGCCCGATTTACCGATACCCGCCACAATCACTTTGCCTTCACACTGGATGATGGTGTTTGCTGCGCGAACAAAATCCTCCCCAAGACGTTCCGGCAGGCGGCTGGCTTCCTGCAGCTCCAGCATCAGCGTCTGGCGACCTGCGTTTAACAGAAAATCACTCATCTCTTTCTCCGGTTACGATCACATCGATTCCTTTTTCTTCCAGCGCTTTTTTAAACGCCGGATCGATACCTGCATCGGTAATCAGCTTATCGACGCTCTCAAGGCTACAGACAATATTGGGGCTTTTACGGCCAAACTTCGAAGAATCTGCCATCAGAATCACTTCCCGTGCCGCATTGCACATGGCCTTGCTGACGCTGAACACCTCGTTGAAGGTGGTCACGCCCGCATTCAGGTCGATGCCGTCGGTGCCCATAAAGAGTTTATCAAAGCTGAAGTGGTCGAAGGCGTTCTCTGCCAGTTGACCGTGAAACGAGGCTGATTTTTTACGGAAGGTACCGCCAGGCATCAGAATGGTTTGCTCGCAGTCGTTTTCCGACAGGGCGTTGACGATATGCAGGCTGTTGGTCATCACCGTGATGTTGTTAAAGCGGCTGAGCATCGGGATCATCTGTAACACCGTGCTGCCCGCATCAAGGATGATAGAGTCACCATCGTGGATAAATTTCACGGCGGCTTCGGCAATCAGCGCTTTCTGGTGCGTATTGATCAGCGTTTTGTGGTCGATAGGCGGGTCGGTTTCGTCTTTGTTGAGCACCACTCCACCGTAGGTTCGAATGACTGCGCCAGAGTTTTCGAGCAATACCAGGTCCTTGCGTATTGTCGTGCCGGTCGTGTCAAAGTAGTGGGCCAGTTCTTCTACCGAGCATTTTCCCTGCTTTTGCAGATGCTCCAGAATGGCCGCCTGCCGCTGACGTGGTTTCATAGGCGCTCAATTCCTTACGTTGCGAAATGATAATTTCGCAAGCTTATAGCGTTCACAACGAAATTATCCATGTTTCAGATTAAGCGCTAATGATAGTGCATTCTGACAGAGTGGATCATGGGGAAAGATCACATCAGGCTGCAATTCCTGCAATGATGTGCCATTGATTGCCTGGATTTTCGCCGGTCTGGCGAACACCGTCATGCCACGCATGATGAGTGAATCGCAGACGTTGTCGTCTTCATCCAGCGCAATCGCAATCACCACACGAGGTTTGAAGCGTCCGCCGGAACGCCCGACGCCCACGCGGCCTTTCTGGCACAGCGCCTCGAATGCGCGGTTGAACTGGTGGATTTGCCAGCCGCCAAACGCCATCTGGCAGATCCAGGCGATAGCGGCGACGGTGATTAATGCGGTGACCATATCAGCTCCTTGTTTTTTTCCCCTCTCCGGCGGGAGAGGGGTAGGGTGAGGGCATCAGGCTGCTCGATCAGAACATGACCTGCCCACCGGTCACGTTAATCGACTGCCCGGTGCAGTAAGACGCTTTCGGGCTGGCGTAAAACAGCAGCATATTCAGCACGTCCTGATAGTCGCAGCCGCGCTTCAACGGCACTTTGTCGATGTAATATTGCTCCACTTCGTCGGCGTTGATACCGAGTTTGGTGGCATACTGCGGCAGCAGGGACTGGAACATCGGTGACTTCAGCAGGTTGCCGAGCATCAGCGAGTGTACGGTAATGCCGTATTCGGCCAGATCCAGTGCCAGCGACTGCGTCAGGCCCACGCCGCCAAATTTGGCCGCGCTGTAACCGGAGTTGTGTTTGCTGCCCACTTTACCCGATTTGGAGTTGATCTGAATGATGCGTCCCTGAATTCCGTCGCGGATCATCAGGCGTGAAAACTCGCGGGCACAGAGGAAATACCCCACCAGATTGACCTGCAGCGAGCGGTCGAAATCGCCCAGCGCGAAGTCGCTGATAAATGCCGCTTTTGCAATCCCGGCACTGTAGACCAGCAGGTCAGTGCGGCCAAAAATCTCATCCACACCGCGAGCGAGCGCCATCACGCTCTGTTCGCTGGTGGCATCGGCTCCAAACCCGTACGCCATCCCTTCGCCAAACTCGGTGTTGATGGTGTCCGCCACGCGCGCGGCTTTTTCACTCTGAATATCCACTACCGCTACGCGGTAACCCTCTGCGGCAAGCCCACGGCAGATGAACTCTCCTAAGGTTTGTCCCCCACCAATGACAACGGCAACCTGACTCATATCTTTCTCCTTAAATTACGCAACAAATTTTAACGTGCAGCCTGGGGTTACGACCTGTGGAACCGGGCCATCCACGTGAACCGTACCGGGGTATTCCGCCTGTGACTGGCCATCAAAACGCAGGGTGATGTGGCCCAGTTCACGCAGGTTTTGCTCAGCCACGTCACCCACGGCGGTGACGGCATAACGCGTTTCACCCAGCTCCAGCTGACTACCGGCCTTCAGCTCACCGTTCAGCTCGCCGTGGCAATGGATAAAACAAAACTCTTCAATATCCGCTGGCGCACCTTCGCGGAAGGTGATCAGCATCTGGTCACTGAGCGCATCGGCTGCGCTCTGTCCGATGCGGGTAATGGTGGTTTGGTAAATCACGGTCATCGCAGGAACCTCTTATTGATAAATAAAGCCGGAGACAAACCAGGCAATCAGTACGGTTGGTGCACCTGTCAGGAAGCGGCTTACCAGCACTGACGGTACGCCAACGCGCACGGTGTCCTGGCGCGCTTCGGCAAGCGATAGCCCAACGGGAATGAAGTCGCACGCTGCCTGAGCGTTAATGGCAAACAAGGCAGGCAGAGCCAGGTGTGGAGGAATATTTCCCAGACCGATTTGCACACCAATCAGCACGCCGATGACCTGCGCAATCACCGCGCCCGGGCCGAGGAACGGTGACAGCAGCGGGAAAGAGCAAATCAGTGCCAGCGTCACCAGCCCGAGCGGATGGCTGGCAAGCGGGGCGAGGCCGTGGGCAATCCAGTCGCCCAGACCGGATGCCATAATGATGCCGATAAGCGCCGAGACGAATGCCATAAACGGCAGAATGGTTTTCAGCACCGTGTCGATGGTGTCGCGCCCGGACTGGAACAGCACCGCCACCGCCGAACCCATGCCCATCCCAACTTTCGCCAGCAGGCCGTCGCTCTGCTCGGTGATTTTTTTGCTGGTGTCGTAATCACGCGGCGCGGCTTTGGCTTCCTTTTTCTGTGAAGCAGGGGACCCTTCTGCCAGACGGATGTTGTCTTCTTTCACGCCTGAAACATAAATATCTTCAAGGATGTACTGCGCCAGTGGGCCAGATTTACCGGTGGCGTGAATATTGATGGTCGGGATGCGACGCTTTGGATAAATGCCGCAGCGCAGGGTGCCGCCGCAGTCAATGACCGCAACGCCGATTTCAGCTTCCGGTGGTTCACCCTCTTTAAAACCGTCGACGGCTTCCCAGCCAGTTAACTCACGCAGTTTGTCGACAATTGCCGGGCGCGTGCCTGCAGTGATGTAGACAATTTTTTTGTCTTCAGTGGCGTCGAGTTCCAGCGGGCCGCCCCAGCCGCCCGTTCCTTTAACAATGCGAATACGGCTCATGCTGTGGCTCCTGAAAGATGGACTTTTTGTTCAAGCTGGATGCCCATTTTTTTCTCGAAAATGGCGGTCGTGAGGTCGGTAACCCAGCCGCGGAAGAAGTTGGTGACCAGACCGACCAGCAGATAGCTCACCGCCAGCGGGCCAAGTGGTAAGCCAAGCGTGGTCAGACCGCTGGCAATACCGAGGTAGACAAACAGCTCGCCGGGGTTGATATGCGGGAACAGGCCGTTCATCGAGTGACAGCTGTAGGATGCAGCGGCGTAGTAACTCGGCTTGTATTTTTCTGGCATAAAGCGACCGAGACTTAAGGTCATCGGGTTGCAGAAAACGAACGTACCGATGCAGGGTAGAACCAGATAACGGGACAGTGGGTTCCCGGCGCAGCGCTGGGCGAAGCGTTCAATGCGTTGCTGGCCGATAAAGTTAATAAGTGCGTTCATGATAACCAGCAAGCTGATCAGCAGAGGCAGGATCCCGGTCACCATACTGGTGAACACCTCTCCGCCTTTCTGAAACAGCCCGATGAACCACTCGGCACCGTGGGTGATGGTTTCTATCATTCTTCTCTCCTGTGGGGGCTTTTTGTTTTTGTATAACCGCGACTAATAATAATCACTTTGAAAGGTTTTAAAGTGTTAGTTAGATCTCACAATGAAAGAAAAATGGATTGTTTTGAAAGTTAATTGGTGTGATGAATTGTTTTTGGTTGAAAAAAACACAGATTTGCGTTGGGGAGCGTAAAGATTTGGCAGGGGAGATGAGTACCGCTTCCTTGAGGTGTCGGGGATGCTTTACCATACTGGGCTCTTATCGAACTCGTTAAATGGATGTCCCATGTTCAAGCGTCGTTATGCAGCGTTGTTACCTGCGCTTATTCTTCTGTCTGCCTGTAGTAGCAAACCTAAAACCGAAGCTGCTCAGCCTACGGCTGGCACGCCTTCCGGGGGATTCTTGCTGGAGCCGCAGCATAATATGATGCAGATGGGCGGTGACTTCGCGAATAACCCGGCGGCCGAGCAGTTCATCGATAACATGGTGAGCAAACACGGCTTTGACAGGCAGCAACTGCATGAAATTTTGTCTCAGGCAAAACGTCTGGACTACGTTCTGCGCCTGATGGACAGACAGGCACCGACGGCGCAAGCGCCGACTGGGCCAAACGGTGCGTGGCTGCGCTATCGCAAACAGTTTATTACCCCGGACAACGTGCAAAATGGCGTGGTGTTCTGGAATCAGTATGAAGATGCCCTTAACCGTGCATGGCAGGTTTACGGCGTACCGCCTGAAATCATCGTCGGGATCATCGGCGTGGAAACCCGCTGGGGCCGCGTGATGGGGAAAACCCGCATTCTCGATGCGCTGGCAACACTCTCCTTTAACTACCCGCGTCGCGCCGAGTATTTCTCGTCCGAGCTGGAAACCTTCCTGCTGATGGCGCGCAACGAACAGGACGATCCGCTGGATCTGAAAGGGTCGTTTGCCGGTGCGATGGGCTACGGTCAGTTTATGCCGTCATCCTATAAGCAATTTGCCGTCGACTTTAACGGTGATGGTCATATCAACCTGTGGGATCCGGTGGATGCCATTGGTAGTGTGGCGAACTACTTCAAATCACACGGTTGGGTCGCGGGCGGCCAGGTGGCAGTGCAGGCTAACGGCCAGGCTCCGGGGCTGGAAAACGGTTTTAAAACTAACTACAGCATTTCGCAGCTGACAGCGGCAGGTCTGACGCCAACGCAGCCTCTGGGTAATGCACAACAGGCGAGCCTGTTGCGTCTGGATGTGGGGACGGGCTATCAGTACTGGTACGGGCTGCCAAACTTCTACACTATCACCCGCTATAACCACAGCACGCACTATGCAATGGCGGTGTGGCAACTGGGGCTGGCAGTTTCGCAGGCGCGTGCACCCGCGGCATCACCGTTTAGTCAATAATCAGTCCGGTTGAGTATGCCGGGTAAGGCAACGCCGCCACCCGGCAATAATGCAGACACAGTGCAGACTGATGCTCTCACCCTCTCCCACGGGAGGGGGAAATACCACAGAAACATTTCGCTACACTCCTGTTCAATCCTCTTCGTTTACATCTTCGTTTTCTTTCATTATTGTTATGTTATAACATTTAATGTGGTGTCGAGATGTCAACGTCCCTTTTCTCTTTATCCGCGTCAGTCCGGCTTCTGTTGGCACTGGTGCTTATTGTGTTTATCGGGCTGGCCGTGAGCTGGGCGGTGGCTTTGCCATGATCGTAATGAACGAACTGATGGCGGGGTATGACCGCCAGCCTGTTACGCGTCCTCTGTCGGGTGTCATTGAACGCGGAAGCATGACCGCGATTATCGGTGCTAACGGATGCGGGAAATCCACATTACTGAAAACGCTCGCCGGGTTTATTCCCCCTGTAAGCGGCGATTTTCGCTGGCAGGGTAAACGCCCGGTGATTGGCTGGCTGGCGCAGCGCCACGCGCTGGAGGCGCAATTTCCACTGACCGTGCAGGACGTGGTGAGTATGGGCTGTTGGCCGGGGATTTCGCTTTTTTCTGGTTTTCGTCGCGACACGCGGCTGCGTATTACCGAAGCCCTTGAGCGCGTGGGGCTGGAGTCGATGGCGTTATCAACTATTGATGAACTGTCCGGCGGCCAGTTTCAGCGCATGCTGTTTGCGCGCGTACTCGTGCAGCAGGCTCCGCTGGTGATGCTCGATGAACCGTTTACCGGCGTTGATGAAGTCACCTGCAATGTGCTGATGGCGCTGATGCTGGAGATGTATCAGCAGGGGCAGACCCTGCTCGCCGTGTTGCATGACAGCGAACGCGTGTCGCGCCACTTCCCGCAGACATTGCGGCTGGATGTTGATACCCCCCTCTGGAAAACCGAACGGGTGAGGGTGGCATGATCTGGCATCTCTTTTTTCAGCCGTTTATCGACTACGGCTTTATGCGTCGTGCGCTGGTGGTCTGCCTGGCGCTCTCGGTCAGCACTACCGCGTTGGGTGTATTTCTTCAGTTGCGCCGGATGAGCCTGATGGGCGATGCACTCTCTCACGCCATTTTGCCCGGTGTCGCCGTGGGATATTTGCTGAGCGGAATGTCGCTGCTGGCGATGAGTATTGGTGGCTTTATCGCCGGAATTACCGTTGCGCTGGTGGCCGGGCTGGTGAGCCGCCGTACGCCGCTTAAAGAGGATGCCAGCTTTGCGGGGTTCTATCTGGGATCGCTGGCGTTGGGCGTCACGCTGGTGTCGTTGCACGGTTCGAACGTCGATCTGCTGCATCTGCTGTTTGGCTCTATTCTCGCCGTGGACAACGATGCCGCGCTGTTTGTGACCGGCGTTTGCATCTTCACACTGATGATGCTGGCTATTTTCTATCGTGGGCTGGTGACCGAAGCGTTTGATACCGCCTGGCTGCAGGTGAACGCTCGCGGGGTGCCCGGCTTATTACACGGCCTGTTTCTGGCATTGCTGGTGCTCAACCTGGTAGCCGGTTTTCAGGTACTTGGCACGCTGATGGCCGTGGGGCTGATGATGTTACCCGCAGTGGCGGCCCGCTGCTGGGTACGCACCCTACCAGGATTGCTGCTGATGGCAGGTATTAGCGGCATTTTCTGCGCGTGGCTGGGGCTGAGCCTCTCCTGGGCGATGAGTCTACCCGCCGGACCGTCCATCGTCCTGACGGCCAGCGCGCTGTTCTTTATTTCCATTTTATTTGGCACGCGCAGCAGGCTGGCAGGCAGCCTGCGTGCGCTTTTTTAACGCAAGGGGAAACGATGAAACGTACAGGGTTAGCAGTGGCGCTCGCGCTGGGGATGATGTCACACAGTGTGATGGCGAAAACGCTCAACGTGGTGACCAGCTTTTCCATACTGGGGGATATCACCCGGCAGGTGGGGGGCGAGCACGTGAAGGTGACGACGCTGGTCGGGCCGGACGGTGACCCGCATACTTTCGAACCGTCGCCGAAAGACAGCGCAGCGCTGAGTAAGGCTGACGTCGTGGTGGTAAACGGTCTGGGGCTGGAGGGCTGGCTCGACCGGCTAGTAAAAGCCTCTGGCTTTAAGGGCCAGCTCGTTGTGGCCTCCACAGGAGTGAAAACTCATACTCTGGAAGAGGATAGCAAAACCGTGACCGACCCACATGCGTGGAATAGCGCGGCGAACGGGGCGCTGTATGCGCAAAATATCCTCTCGGGGCTGGTGAACGCCGATCCTGAAGATAAAGTGGCGCTGGAAGCCTCCGGTAAGTCCTATATCAAACAGCTCACCCAACTGGATAACTGGGCTAAAACGCGCTTTAGCCAAATCCCGCAGGAGAAACGTAAAGTGCTGACCAGCCATGATGCGTTCGGGTATTTTAGCCGCGCCTACGGTGTGACTTTTATGGCACCGCAAGGGCTGTCATCAGAGAGTGAGGCCAGCGCGGCGCAGGTCGCGGAGATCATTAACCAGATTAAAATGGACGGCGTGAAAACCTGGTTTATGGAAAACCAGCTCGACCCGCGTCTGGTGAAACAGATTGCCAGTGCGACGGGCGCGCAGCCGGGCGGGGAGCTTTACCCGGAAGCGCTGTCGGCAAAAGGTGGTGTGGCAGATACCTACATCAACGCGTTTCGCCACAATGTGAATACCCTTGCGGACAGTATGAAATAATCTTTCCTGTAGCCGGTGCACCCGCATCGGCTTTTTTCTGAAGCTCCCTCGTAAAACCCGAAGCTCGTCCCCATATCGGACGAGAAAGTGCTATCTTGTGCAGCACGTTTTTCCGAAGCCAGGAGCGATAATGACTGACCATGAATTGATGCAGCTGAGCGAAGTGGTAGGGCTGGCGCTTAAGCAACGTGGTGCGACTATCACCACCGCAGAGTCCTGTACTGGCGGCTGGGTTGCCAAAGTGATTACGGATATTGCAGGCAGTTCCGCCTGGTTTGAACGCGGCTTTGTGACCTACAGTAACGAAGCTAAGGCACAGATGATTGGCGTGCGTGAAGGGACGCTTGAACAGCATGGTGCGGTCAGTGAACCGGTGGTGATTGAGATGGCTATTGGGGCGCTGAAAGAGGCGCGTGCCGATTATGCCATTTCGATCAGCGGCATCGCAGGGCCGGACGGTGGCAGTGACGTGAAGCCCGTCGGTACCGTCTGGTTTGGTTTTGCCACCTCAAAAGGTGAAGGGATCACTCGCCGGGAGTGCTTTAGCGGCAATCGCGAAAGCGTGCGTCGGCAGGCAACCGAATATGCGTTAAAAACGCTCTGGCAACAATTTCTACAAAACACTTGATACTGTATGACTGTACAGTATAATTGCACCAACAGAACAGAAATCCACGGTGAAGCGCAGTCGCTTCTCCAGGCATGACAGGAGTAATAATGGCTATCGACGAGAACAAACAGAAAGCGTTGGCGGCAGCACTGGGCCAGATCGAAAAGCAATTCGGTAAAGGCTCCATCATGCGCCTGGGTGAAGACCGTTCAATGGACGTGGAAACCATCTCCACCGGTTCGCTTTCTCTGGACATCGCACTGGGTGCTGGCGGTTTGCCAATGGGCCGTATCGTAGAGATCTACGGACCGGAATCTTCCGGTAAAACCACCCTGACGCTGCAGGTTATCGCTGCGGCACAGCGCGAAGGTAAAACCTGTGCGTTTATCGATGCCGAGCATGCGCTGGATCCAATCTATGCCCGCAAACTGGGCGTTGATATCGATAACCTGCTGTGTTCTCAACCGGATACCGGTGAACAGGCGCTGGAAATTTGTGATGCGCTGGCACGCTCCGGTGCCGTTGACGTTATCGTGGTTGACTCCGTTGCCGCACTGACGCCAAAAGCCGAAATTGAAGGTGAAATCGGTGACTCTCACATGGGCCTCGCGGCGCGTATGATGAGCCAGGCGATGCGTAAGCTGGCCGGTAACCTGAAGCAGTCCAATACGCTGCTCATCTTCATCAACCAGATCCGTATGAAAATTGGTGTGATGTTCGGTAACCCGGAAACCACGACCGGTGGTAACGCACTGAAATTCTACGCTTCTGTCCGTCTGGATATCCGCCGTATCGGCGCGGTGAAAGAGGGTGAGAACGTGGTCGGTAGCGAAACTCGCGTGAAGGTGGTGAAGAACAAAATCGCTGCACCGTTCAAACAGGCTGAATTCCAGATCCTCTACGGCGAAGGTATCAACTTCTTCGGCGAGCTGGTTGACCTGGGCGTGAAAGAGAAGCTGATTGAAAAAGCGGGCGCATGGTACAGCTACAACGGTGATAAGATCGGTCAGGGTAAAGCCAATGCAATTGGCTGGCTGAAAGAGAACCCGGCTGCGGCGAAAGAAATTGAGAAGAAAGTGCGTGAGCTTCTGTTGAACAACCAGGACGCCACACCAGACTTCGCAGTTGATAGCGCGGATGCTGAAGAAACCCACGAAGATTTTTAATGTTTCGTGTAAAGACGAAGGGCTGCTGATGCGGCCCTTTTTGCATTTCTGAACCAGCAGGTTTTTTATGAGTGAACCGACAACTCGTCGTCCTGCGTACGCACGTTTACTGGATCGTGCGGTACGTATTCTTGCTGTTCGCGACCACAGCGAACAAGAGTTGCGGCGGAAACTTTCCGCCCCCATCATGAGCAAAAATGGGCCGGAAGAGATTGATGCTACCGCGGAAGATTACGACCGCGTGATTGCCTGGTGCTACGAGCATCACTATCTGGATGATGACCGTTTTGCTTCCCGGTTTCTCGCCAGCCGTGGCCGCAAAGGATACGGCCCCGTGCGCATCCGCCAGGAGCTTAACCAGAAAGGCGTAGCCCGTGAATCCATTGAAAAAGCGATGCGCGAATGCGATACCGACTGGTGCGAACTGGCAAGAGAACAGGCGATGCGTAAATATGGTGAACCGCTGCCGCGTGAATTTTCAGACAAAATCAAAATTCAGCGCTTTTTGCTCTACCGCGGCTTCCTGATGGAAGATATTCAGGATATCTGGCGCAATTTTACCGATTGAACGCATGCGGGATTTTACTTCCCACTAAAGAAAACTTATCTTATTCCCACTTTTTCCAGTAGCTGGTCTGTTCAACTGTTTAACAGTACAGGCTTGCTACGACATTTCGTTAGCTTGATTTCAGGATAATTATGAGCAAGAGCACCGCTGAGATCCGTCAGGCGTTTCTCGATTTTTTCCATAGTAAGGGACACCAGGTTGTTGCCAGCAGCTCCCTGGTACCGAACAACGACCCGACTCTACTGTTTACCAACGCCGGGATGAACCAGTTCAAGGATGTATTCCTTGGTCTCGACAAGCGTAATTATTCCCGCGCCACAACCTCACAGCGTTGCGTGCGTGCGGGCGGTAAACACAACGACCTGGAAAACGTCGGTTACACCGCGCGTCACCATACCTTCTTCGAAATGCTGGGCAACTTCAGCTTCGGCGACTATTTCAAACACGACGCCATCCAGTATGCGTGGGAACTGCTGACCGGTGAAAACTGGTTCAACCTACCGAAAGAGCGTCTGTGGGTTACCGTCTATGAAACCGATGACGAAGCCTTCGAAATCTGGGAAAAAGAAGTTGGTATCCCGCGCGAACGTATTATCCGCATCGGCGATAACAAAGGCGCACCTTACGCGTCTGACAACTTCTGGCAGATGGGCGATACGGGCCCTTGTGGTCCATGTACCGAGATCTTCTACGATCACGGTGACCACATCTGGGGTGGCCCTCCAGGAAGTGCTGAAGAAGATGGCGATCGCTACATTGAGATCTGGAACATCGTCTTCATGCAGTTCAACCGTCAGGCTGACGGTACGATGGAGCCGTTGCCGAAGCCGTCCGTTGATACCGGTATGGGTCTGGAGCGTATCGCGGCTGTTCTGCAGCACGTTAACTCCAACTATGAGATTGACCTGTTCAGTACTCTGATCAAAGCCGTTGCTGATGTGACGGGCGCAACCGATCTGAACAACAAATCTCTGCGCGTTATCGCAGACCATATCCGTTCCTGTGCATTCCTGATTGCCGACGGTGTTATTCCGTCGAATGAAAACCGTGGTTACGTGCTGCGTCGTATCATTCGTCGTGCTATCCGTCATGGCAACATGCTGGGCGCGAAGGACACCTTCTTCTATAAACTCGTTGGGCCACTGGTTGGCGTGATGGGCGCTGCGGGCGATGAACTGAAACGCCAGCAGACGCAGGTTGAACAGGTTCTGAAAACCGAAGAAGAACAGTTTGCCCGTACTCTGGAGCGTGGTCTGGCGCTGCTGGATGACGAGCTGGCTAAGCTCAAGGGCGACACGCTGGATGGCGAAACCGCTTTCCGCCTGTACGATACCTACGGCTTCCCGGTTGACCTGACGGCAGACGTTTGCCGTGAGCGCAACATCAAAGTTGACGAAGCGGGCTTTGAAGCTGCGATGGAAGAGCAGCGTCGTCGTGCGCGTGAATCCAGCGGTTTTGGCGCAGACTATAACGCGATGATCCGCGTTGAGGGTGCGTCTGAATTCAAAGGCTACGAAAATCTGGAACTGACCGGCAAAGTGACCGCTCTGTTTGTTGACGGTAAAGCCGTAGACAGCATCAGCGCAGGCCAGGATGCGGTTGTGATTCTGGACAAAACCTCGTTCTATGCCGAATCTGGCGGCCAGGTTGGCGATAAAGGCGAACTGAAAGGCGACGGCTTTAGCTTCAACGTTACTGACACCCAGAAATACGGTCAGGCTATTGGTCACCAGGGCAAACTGGTTTCCGGCTCTCTGAAAGTGGGTGAGGGCGTTCAGGCTAACGTTGATGAAGTTCGCCGTGCACGTATTCGTCTGAACCACTCCGCAACGCACCTGATGCACGCAGCCCTGCGTGATGTTCTGGGTACCCACGTTGCACAGAAAGGTTCTCTGGTTAACGATAAGGTTCTGCGTTTCGACTTCTCTCATTTCGAAGCGATGAAGCCATCTGAAATCCGTGCGGTGGAAGATCTGGTGAACGCGCAGATCCGTCGTAACCTGCCAATCGAAACTCATATCATGGAGCTCGAAGCGGCGAAGAAGAAAGGTGCGATGGCACTGTTTGGTGAGAAATATGACGAACGTGTTCGCGTACTGAGCATGGGCGACTTCTCCACCGAACTGTGCGGTGGTACTCACGCTTCCCGTACGGGTGATATCGGTCTGTTCCGCATCGTTTCTGAATCAGGTACGGCGGCAGGTGTTCGTCGTATTGAAGCGGTGACCGGTGAAGGTGCTATTGCCAGCCTGCATGCGCAGAGCGACCAACTGCACGACATCGCACAGTTGCTGAAAGGCGATAGCCAGAATCTGGGTGAGAAAGTGCGTGTTGCGCTGGATCGCACCCGTCAGCTGGAAAAAGAGCTGCAGCAGTTGAAAGAGCAGGCAGCAGTACAAGAGAGCGCAAGCCTCTCCAGCAAAGCGGTAGAGATTAAGGGTGTCAAACTGCTGGTCAGCTGCCTGGCCGGTGTTGAGCCTAAAATGCTTCGCACTATGGTCGACGATCTGAAGAACCAGCTTGGTTCCACAGTTATCGTGCTGGCGACGGTGGCAGAAGGTAAGGTTTCTCTGATTGCGGGCGTCTCTAAGGATGTGACCGACCGCGTTAAAGCAGGGGAACTGATTGGTATGGTCGCTCAGCAGGTGGGCGGCAAGGGGGGCGGTCGTCCGGACATGGCGCAAGCTGGTGGTACGGATGCGGCGGCACTTCCTGCGGCATTGGCCAGCGTTGAAGGCTGGGTAAGCGCGAAACTGTAATAATTACAAAGCACAAGCAGACGCCATAGCGGCAACGTTATGGCGTCTTGTTCACTGTGCTATCGATAACGATAAAGTCAGGTTGAGTTTGTGTATATCGGCTAAACTTACGTTTAACAGAATGTAATGCCGTGACTGCTTACACTTTACGTGTTTGTCATCGCTTACTTTTTGGCGTTATATGATGGATAATGCCGGGATACAAGAGACCCGACTCTTTTAATCTTTCAAGGAGCAAAGAATGCTGATTCTGACTCGTCGAGTTGGTGAGACCCTCATGATTGGGGATGAGGTCACCGTGACAGTTTTAGGGGTAAAGGGTAACCAGGTTCGTATTGGTGTGAACGCCCCTAAAGAAGTATCTGTCCACCGTGAAGAGATCTACCAGCGTATCCAGGCTGAAAAATCCCAGCAGTCCAGTTACTGATATTATCGCGTCTCGCTGTCGGGCGAGACGCAACCTCTCCCGCAATTTTTCCTGCTTAAAGTTACCGTTTGATTTCAACCGCTCTGTTTTTAACCACTCCCTTACCCTTATCTCGACCAAACGCCGCCATTCCCTCAATAGATTTCTGTGAAGATGCCTGCAAAATCCGCTTATAAAACACCCTCTTTGCGGCTTTTACATGCGAATTGCGTGCGATTTGTGCAAACGATAAAAGCGTGTGGAAAATTGTTTGACTTATAAGTCCCAGAAAGTAATATATGCGCCACGCAGCGACGAGAAGCTCTTAACGAGTTACTCGAAGCACTCGAAAGAGGCGTTGTGTGGTGAGGTGGCCGAGAGGCTGAAGGCGCTCCCCTGCTAAGGGAGTATGCGGTCAAAAGCTGCATCCGGGGTTCGAATCCCCGCCTCACCGCCATTTTGCATCCGTAGCTCAGCTGGATAGAGTACTCGGCTACGAACCGAGCGGTCGGAGGTTCGAATCCTCCCGGATGCACCATCTATTACTTCATATTGCTTTCGAAGTGATATGAATATCGAGTAGTACAGTAGTAAATCCCGATGCATCCGTAGCTCAGCTGGATAGAGTACTCGGCTACGAACCGAGCGGTCGGAGGTTCGAATCCTCCCGGATGCACCATCTTCTCCGAGATAACAGCAACACTGTTATTTCAAGGTCTGCGAGTTAATTGCAAGCACTAGGGAGGATAACGTTGCTTCAGCAACGGCCCGAAGGGTGAGGCGCAGCCGAGTAATCCTCCCGGATGCACCATTTACTATTTCTGAAAGCAGTACCCTGATGCATCCGTAGCTCAGCTGGATAGAGTACTCGGCTACGAACCGAGCGGTCGGAGGTTCGAATCCTCCCGGATGCACCATCTTCTCCGAAATAACAGCAACACTGTTATTTCAAGGTCTGCGAGTTAATCGCAAGCACCAGGGAGGATAACGTTGCTTCAGCAACGGCCCGAAGGGCGAGGCGCAGCCGAGTAATCCTCCCGGATGCACCATTTACTGTTTCTAAAAGCATTTTCCGATGCATCCGTAGCTCAGCTGGATAGAGTACTCGGCTACGAACCGAGCGGTCGGAGGTTCGAATCCTCCCGGATGCACCATCTCTTCTTGTCATTCTCCTTGTGTTCAGTTCTTAATCACTCTCATTGTTATCATTTCGCAATCAGCGACAAAAACCACCATTTACGATAAAGTAATGCTTTGTTAATCGTTTAGCGAGAGCACGATGTACGCACAGTATGACGGTTTGATCTTCGATATGGATGGTACCATCCTGGATACTGAACCCACGCATCGTAAAGCCTGGACTGAAGTCCTTGGACGTTACGGCATGCGTTTCGATCTCCAGGCAATGGTTGCCCTCAACGGATCCCCAACCTGGCGTATTGCACAGGCCGTGATTGAAATGAATCAGGCCGATCTCGACCCGCACCTGCTCGCACGTGAAAAAACTGACGCGGTAAAGGCGATGCTTTTAGATACCGTACGTCCATTGCCGCTAATAGATGTTGTTAAGGAGTGGCACGGACGTCGGCCGATGTCGGTTGGCACGGGCAGCGAAAGCTCAATCGCAGAAGCGTTGCTCAACCATCTTGGCTTGCGTCACTATTTTTCCGCTGTGGTTGCCGCCGATCATGTTAAAAACCACAAACCCGCACCAGACACCTTTCTGCTTTGCGCAGAGCGCATGGGTGTACCTGCGGCAAAATGCGTTGTTTTTGAAGATGCAGATTTTGGTATTCAGGCCGCGCGTGATGCCGGAATGGATGCGGTGGACGTTCGCTTACTGTGAGTGACGCGCTGTCACTTGCCTCATTATTCGCCAGCAGTTTCTTAAGCGCCACGCTCTTACCGGGAAATTCGGAAGTGGTGCTGGTAGCGATGCTGTTGTCTGGTGCCAGTCAGCCCTGGTTGCTCGTCTTAATAGCAACAATGGGTAATAGCTTTGGAGGGCTGACTAACGTTATTCTTGGGCGTTTCTTCCCGCTGCGTGAAAAATCACGCTGGCAGGAAAAGGCAGTCGGCTGGCTAAAACGCTATGGCGCTGCCACGCTGTTATTAAGCTGGATGCCTGTAATAGGTGATTTACTGTGTCTGCTGGCGGGATGGATGCGCATCTCCTGGGGACCGGTGCTCTTTTTTTTGTGCCTTGGCAAGGCGTTGCGCTATGTTCTCGTGGCATGGGTAACACTACAGGGTATGACGTGGTGGCACTAATTGGTGGAGTGATTTAGCGACCTTCAATCGTCAACCATTACAATTATGCTGAGTAACAATACTTTGACAGGCGGGAGGTCAATTTGATCCCGGACGTATCACAGGCGCTGGCCTGGCTGGAAAACCACCCTCAGGCTCTGAAGGGTATTCAGCGTGGGCTTGAGCGTGAAACGCTGCGCGTTAACGCAGATGGCAGCTTAGCCACAACGGGTCACCCGAAGGCGTTAGGCTCGGCGCTGACACATAAATGGATCACAACCGATTTCGCCGAAGCGCTGCTGGAGTTTATCACTCCGGTGGATGGCGATATTGATCATATGCTGACGATCTTGCGCGACGTCCATCGCTTTACCGCCCGTAATCTGGGCGATGAGCGCATGTGGCCGCTCAGTATGCCGTGCTATATCGAGCAGGGGCAGGAGATTGAGCTGGCGCAGTATGGCACGTCGAATATCGGTCGGCTGAAAACGCTTTACCGTGAAGGGCTGAAAAACCGCTACGGCGCGTTGATGCAGACCATCTCTGGGGTGCATTACAATTTCTCTCTGCCGATGGCGTTCTGGCAGGCGAAATGCGGCGAAACGGATAAAGAAGCGATCTCCGCAGGCTACTTCCGCCTGATCCGTAACTACTATCGTTTCGGCTGGGTCATTCCTTATTTGTTTGGCGCGTCACCTGCGATTTGTTCATCATTCCTGCAGGGAAAACCGACCACGCTGCCGTTCGAGAAGACCGAATGCGGGATGTACTACCTGCCGTATGCCACGTCTCTGCGTCTGAGCGATCTTGGCTATACCAATAAATCGCAAAGCAATCTCGGTATTACGTTTAACGAATTGCATGAATATGTGGCAGGATTGAAGCGCGCGATTAAAACGCCGTCAGAAGAGTACGAGAAAATCGGTCTCGAAAAAGACGGTAAGCGTCTGCAAATCAACGGCAACGTGCTGCAAATTGAAAACGAGCTGTACGCGCCCATTCGTCCGAAGCGTGTCACGCGCAGCGGTGAAACACCGTCTGATGCGCTGCAGCGCGGCGGTATTGAATACATTGAAGTGCGCTCGCTGGATATTAACCCGTTCTCACCGATTGGTGTTGATGAGCAGCAGGTTCGCTTCCTTGATCTGTTTATGGTCTGGTGCGTGCTGGCCGATGCGCCTGAAATGAGTTCAGATGAACTGCTCTGCACCCGTACTAACTGGAATCGCGTGATTCTGGAAGGGCGTAAGCCGGGTCTGACGCTGGGTATCGGTTGTGAAGCGGCGCAGTTCCCGCTGCCAAAAGTGGGTAAAGATCTGTTCCGTGACCTGAAACGTGTTGCCCAGACAATGGACAGCGTATACGGCGGTGAAGAGTATCAAAACGTTTGCGACCAGTTGGTCGAATGCTTTGATAACCCTGAACTGACATTCTCAGCACGTATTCTGCGTTCTATGATTGATCAGGGTATCGGCGGTACAGGGCGTTCGCTCTCTGCGCAATACCGGGAAATGCTGATGCAGGAGCCGCTAGAAATCCTGAGTGAAGCGGATTTTATGGCAGAACGAGACGCTTCTGTCATACGTCAGAAAGAAGTCGAAGCGGCGGATACTGAGTCGTTTGAGGCGTTTCTGGCGAAGCAGGTTTGAACCAAAAAGAAAAAGGCCACATCGCTGTGGCCAAAATATACATCTCTGAATTCAGGGATGATGATAACAAATGCGCGTCTTTCATATACTCAGACGCGCATTCTGTCGAAGAGTTCAGTTTTTTTTAAAAAAATCACTATCGGAGGTGACGTATGCCGTTATTAGATAGCTTTACCGTCGACCATACCCGTATGGAAGCACCTGCTGTACGTGTGGCGAAGACCATGCACACTCCGCACGGCGACACGATCACCGTATTCGATCTGCGTTTCTGCGTGCCGAACAAAGAAGTGATGCCTGAAAAAGGCATTCATACGCTGGAGCACCTGTTTGCCGGTTTTATGCGTGACCACCTGAACGGCAACGGCGTAGAGATTATTGATATCTCCCCAATGGGCTGCCGCACGGGTTTCTACATGAGTCTGATTGGTCAGCCTGAAGAGACGCGCGTTGCAGCAGCCTGGAAAGCAGCAATGGAAGACGTGCTGAAGGTGAAAGAGCAGAATCAGATCCCTGAACTGAACATTTACCAGTGCGGGACTTACCAGATGCACTCTCTGGAAGAAGCGCAGGAAATCGCGCGCCACATCATTGAGCGTGATGTTCGTGTGAACAGCAATGAAGAGCTGGCCCTGCCAAAAGAAAAACTGCAGGAACTGCACATCTAGTGCGCCTTCGCCCTCTCCCTCCGGGAGAGGGTAAGGGTTGTTTAACCCCATGACCACAACCTCGACCTTCTCCTTTGTCCATCGTCCCCTGGTACCGTTTGCGCATGATTATGCTCATGGCGACAGTGAACCCTGGCATCAACATGACTGCGCACAGCTGTTGCACTGCCTGAGTGGTGTGGTGAGGGTGGATACTGCCTCTGGCTGTTGGGTTGTCCCACCGGGTCGCGGCGTCTGGCTGCCTGCGGGTACACGGCATTCCCTGCGCATCACCGGTCATGTTGCCGCACGTACGCTGTTTATCGATCCGCTGGCCCGTGCCGATCTCCCAGCGACCTGCCAGATCGTGCAGATCTCTCCACTATTACGTGAACTGATCCTCGCCTCTCTTACGCTTCCGGAGTCGTACTCGCCAGGCTGCCGGGATGAGCGGGTGTATGAATTGATCCTGGATGAAATTCGCGTGATGCCGGTACTACCGTTTCACCTGCCGGAGCCGGAAAGTGAAACGCTGCGAAATCTTTGCAAGCAGATCCGCCAGACGGCGGGAGAAAGCTGGAGCAGCGTGCAGGTCGCCAGCCTGATCGGCATGAGTGAGCGAACCCTGAATCGCCATTTTCAAACGCAGACGGGGTTAAGCTACAGCGAGTGGGTAAGAAGGGCGAGATTACTGGAAGCGCTACAGCGGCTGGCACAGGGCCAGCCTGTGTTACGTGTGGCTCTGGATCTGGGTTACGGCAGCCACAGCGCCTTTACGGTGATGTTTCGCCGGGTGATGGGAATTTCACCCAGCGATTACTTCAAAGACAGCTAACTGATGGCGTTCAATAGTGCCTGAAGAGACGCGCGTGCCACGTCGCTGTCAATGCCGACTCCCCAGCGGCTACTGCCGTCCTGGAACAGACAGCGGATATACGCCACAGAGCGGCTGTCGCTACGTTCTCCCAGGGTATGTTCATGATAATCCTTAATCACAAACGGGGCGTTAACCCAGCGGCTCAGGCCGTTAGCGGCGGCGGATAATAGTCCATTTCCCTGGCCATCAAGCTGGCGCACTTCCCCTTGTGTGATGATGTTTGCCGTCAGACGTAACTGCCCGTCCTGCTGGCTGTCGCTAAGGTAAGATTGCAGGGAAAAGCGCGGTGTCACCACCAGTCCATAGCGGCTGCGGAACAGTTGCCACAGCGCATTCTGCGTCATCTCTTTCCCGTGTTTATCCGTTTCCTGCTGTACGTACTGGCTAAAGTCCTGCTGCAGGACACGAGGCAATTTCAGACCATGATTCTGTTCAATAAGCCAGGCGCTGCCGCTTTTACCGGACTGGCTGTTCACGCGGATCACCGCTTCGTAAGTACACCCAATATCCTGCGGATCGATGGGGAGATAAGGCATCTCCCAGCGTTCGCCGGGGCTACGGGCATCAAAGCCTTTTTTGATCGCATCCTGATGTGAGCCCGAGAAGGCGGTGTAGGCCAGCCGTCCTGCCCACGGATGGCGCGGATGCACTGGCAACTGGTTGCAGGTTTCCACGACTTCCACCACGCGGTTCATATCGCTGAAGTCCAGCTCAGGGCTGATCCCCTGGCTGTAGAGGTTCATTGCCAGCGTTACCAGACAGACATTGCCCGTGCGCTCTCCATTGCCAAACAGGCAGCCTTCGACACGGTCAGCTCCTGCCATTACCGCCAGTTCGGCACTGGCGACGCCAGTGCCGCGATCGTTATGCGGGTGAACGCTAATGCAGACATCGCGACGACGGCTAAAGTGGCGACAGAAATACTCAATCTGGTCGGCATACACATTCGGCGTATTCACTTCTACAGTGGCGGGTAAGTTAATCACCATCGGGCGCTCATGGCACGGCTGCCAGATTTCCGCCACGGCTTCACAAATCTCCAGCGCAAACTCCGGCTCGGTAAAGCAGAAGGTTTCCGGGGAGTATTCATACTGCCAGCGGGTGTCGGGGTTCTCTTCACAAAGCTTACGGATAAGGCGCGTGGAACGGGTTGCCAGCTCGACGATCCGGGCTTTCTCCATACCGAACACCAGGCGGCGGAACAGCGGCGCAGTCGCGTTATACAGATGAACAGTAGCCTGCTTCGCGCCGCGCAGGGAGTCAAAGGTGCGAAGGATCAGATCTTCCCGTGCCTGCGTTAATACCTGGATGGTCACATCATCCGGGATGCGGTTTTCTTCGATCAGCTGGCGAACAAAGTTGAAGTCGGTTTGCGAAGCGGAAGGGAAGGCGACCTCGATCTCTTTGAACCCGCAGCTTAGCAACAGATCCCAGAACTGCAGCTTGCGCGTGCTGTCCATCGGTTCGGCGAGGGATTGATTACCGTCGCGTAAATCGGTAGAGAGCCAGCGCGGCGCATGAGTAATGCGTTGCTCAGGCCAGCGACGGTCGGGCAGAGAAATGGCGGGAAAAGGCTGGTATTTGTCGGCGGGTGTGTTCAGCATGATGCGCTCCTGTTGTCTTTTCACTATCGTGAATTGATCTCAGGAGCGCTGCTTTATCGGAACTGACAATCGCTGTCGCGTTTTGGACAACGTGGGTTAGTGCGCACCACCACCACCACCACCACCGCTACCGGCACCAAACGGCGGTCTGGCAAACCACACCAGGCCGAGCAGAATGATAAAGATCCCTGCCGATATCCAGAAAATCTCATTTGCAGAGATAATCAACCCCTGGTTAGTGATCTGCTGTGCAATCCAGCCGGAGGCCTGCTGCTCCGTCATTCCCATTCCCTGAAGCTGGTTATACATCTCCCGGGAGTTCGGGTTGAACGGGTTCACTGCTTCGGTCAGCTGGGCATGGTGCATCGATTCACGGTTGGTCCACAGGGTGGTGGTGATCGACGTCCCGATGGAGCCTGCCAGCGTACGGGTAAAGTTCGACAGGCTGGACGCTGCCGCCATTCGTTCAGGTGGCAAACCGGAAAGCGTAATGGTCGTCAGTGGCATAAAGAAACATGCTACGGCAAAGCCCTGAATAAACTGCGGCCAGGCGGATGCGCCAAAGTCCATTCCCGGTTCGAACGTATACGCGCGCCAGTAGAAGCACACGGCGTACATGATAAAGCTGAACGTCACCAGCCTGCGCATGTCGAGCTTATGGGCAAAACGGCCAATAATCGGCGACAGCAGAACCGGAATCAATCCAACCGGTGCAGAGGCAAGACCCGCCCAGGTTGCGGTGTAGCCATATACCTCCTGCAGCAACTGCGGTAGCAGAACAATGGCACCGAAGTAGAGCATGTAGGCGAGGCTGATACACAGGCAGCCTATGGTGAAGTTTCGCGACTTAAAGAGCGAGAGATCGACTATCGGGTTATCATCGGTCAGCTCCCAGACAATCAGGAAACTGAGCGATACCACCGCAACAATCGTCAGGATGATGATCTCCCGTGAGTTGAACCAGTCCAGCTCTTTACCCTGGTCGAGCATCACCTGCAGGCTACCGATGCCGAGGATCAATAACGCCAGGCCCACGCTGTCAATGCGCCGCTGTTCGGTTCGCGTTTCCCTGCCACGCAGCGACTGCAACGTCATCATGACGACGATGGCACCAATCGGTACGTTGATGAAGAAGATCCAACCCCAGTGATAGTTATCGCTGATATAGCCGCCCAGGATAGGCCCGCAAATCGGCGCGACAATCACGGTCATTGACCACAGCGCCAGCGCGATAGAGCGTTTGGCCGGCGGATAGTTGTTCAGCAGTAAACTCTGTGACAGCGGAATCAATGGCCCGGCCACAATCCCCTGAATGACGCGGAAGAAAATCAGCATCGTCAGGCTGGTGGACATGCCGCACGCCCAGGAGGCGAGCACAAAGGCGATGGTTGACCAGAGGAACAGCTTCACCTCACCGACGCGCTTTGCCAGCCAGCCGGTAATCGGAATGGAGATAGCGTTCGCCACCCCGAACGAGGTAATGACCCAGGTTCCCTGGCTCAGTGATGAGCCAAGGTTCCCGGCGATAGTGGGGATCGCCACGTTTGCGATGGTGGAGTCCAGCACCTGCATGAATGTCGCCAGTGACAGCGCAATGGTCATAATGACCAGTTGCGCACCTTCCAGCGGTTTTTGCGGCTTTTGCTGTTGCATAACGCTCACCTTCGGATTAACCGGCGTTTGCCTTCACGATGTCATCGATCAGTTTGTTGACCGGATCGAGGCTAATTTCACGGGCGTTACTTTCATAAGCCGGGCTGCTACGTACCTGGCTTGCCAGGATCTGTCCATCGCGGTTGGCAGTATCAACTGTTACCAGCGTAGAGAGGCCAATACGCAGCGGGTGGTCAGCGAGCTGTTTTGCATCCAGCTCGATACGCACGGGCAGACGCTGGACCACTTTGATCCAGTTACCGGTGGCATTCTGTGCGGGCAGCAGGGAGAAGGCGCTGCCGGTCCCCATATCCAGACCCACTACTTTACCGGTGTACTTCACGTCATCACCGTAGATGTCGCTGATAACTGTCGCCGTCTGGCCGATACGCATATGGGCAAGCTGCGTCTCTTTGAAGTTGGCATCCACCCACAGATTGTTTGCCGGTACTACCGCCATCAGCGGTGTTGTTGGGCTAATCTGTGCGCCTGGCTGGACGGAACGACGGGAGACGTATCCGGTCATTGGGCTGACAATTTTGGTACGCTGCAGGGCAAGCCACGCATTGCGCACTTCAGTCGCCGCCTGTTTTACCGCCGGTTGGTTTTCCAGACTGGTACCGAGTACCATCGCCTGGTTGGCGTTGTACTGTTGGATCGCCACATCCAGCTGTGCCTGTGCGCTGGCAACGGCATCACGGGCGTGTTGCAGCTCTTCGCGGCCAATCAGGTTGGCGGTGCCGAGAGGTACACGACGATTGAGGTCGCTCTGCGCCTGGGTCAGCGCGGTTTTTTGCACATCAATGCTGGCCTGAAGCTGTTTACTGTTGATCATCAGCTGGCGGGTTTGACGGACGCTGGAAGCCAGCCCTGTCTGTGCTTTTTCAAACGCCTGCTGGGCGTCGGTCGGGTCGAGTGTAACCAGCACATCCCCTTGTTGCACAAAGTCGGTATTGTCAGCCCAGACTTTCGTCACGCTGCCCGACACCTGCGCCATAATTTGTACCTGGTTCCCTGCCACGTATGCGTCGTCCGTCTCTTCAGCATGACGCAATACTAAAAACCAGTAGATCCCATATGCCACGGCAATAGTAATAAAGAGCAAGGTCAGCAGAAGAAGGGCGCTCTTACGTTTGCCTTTCTTGTTGGCCGGTTGCTGCGGGGTTGCGTTCTCCGCATTTGCGCTCATTGTTGTTCTCCACGATCTTCTTATTTTCACATCGGCTGAGCCGACCTGTTGTCAGAAAGGCCAGCAGTGTGACGTGCTGGCCTGTCAGTTTTCTTTTCTAATCTGGATAATCGAGCGTGTCGTCGCGTTAGCGCAGCGCTTCAAGAATAGCGCCATCTTCATCCATCTGATCCAGACGGGTAAGCAGCTTGCGAGTGATGTGCTCAAGCTGGTCGCGCTCGGCGGTGCTGAGGGCAGACCAGAGTTTGTGCAGACAGTTGTGCTGAGGTGGTAACACCTCACGCAGGAATTCGTGACCTTTTTCAGTCAGTTGCAAATGCAGACAACGGCGATCGTTGTCGCTTTCACGGCGCTCAATCCAGCCGCGTTTTTCCAGCTCATCAGCAATACGGGTGGCATTGGTACGGGACGAACCCAGCGCGCAGCTCAGCTCTGATGGCTGGATACTGTGGTTTTCCTGAGACTCCAGCGTAATCAACGCCATAAACAACGTCTCGTTAATCCCTTGAGCTTTCAGCATTTTATTACGGTTATCCAGTAACTTCCCCTGCATGTGCATGCACAGGCGGGTCAGCAGGATTTCCTGATACGGGAAGTCCTCATGACGACTGGCGCGGAATTTAAGCATTTGTTCAATGGGCGTAAACGAACTATCCATTTGGGTATAACCTCATTAATTACAGCCGATATAGTAACGATGGTGACAAATAATGTAAATGAATTATTTGTGCGGTTATATCCGCCAAATTTATGACACCATCAGAAAGCGCCGGGTAAGTCCGTGACCCGGTGAGCACAGAAAGGACGAGGGATTTGCCCCCGGAAGAGAGGATGTGAGGACGGGGTTCTGAACTATTCATGCCGATTGTAAATATGTCACCCACATTAAAATTTCTGGGATAAATGATTACATTAACATTAACAGACTGAAAGGCCCCTTTATACCCATAAGAGGCCTAAAGCAGTGTAAAACTTAGTGGATTGACTCCTGGCGATGAAACCCACGCCACCAGACCAGCAGATTCAGTGCGGCCACAATTGCCCCTATTGCACATACGCCTGACCAGCCCGCGTGCTGCCACGCCGAAGCTGAAATTAATGAACCCGCAGCACCACCGATAAAATAGCTGGTCATATACCCGGCAGTAAGGCGGTTACGCGCCTCTGGCTTCACGCGGTAAATGACGGTCTGGTTGGTAATATGCACACCCTGCACGGTGAGGTCGAGCACCAGAATACCGACGATCAGCGCCAGTACAGAGGTATGTCCGTACCAGATAGCAGCCCAGGAAAGCAGCAGTAAAACCAGCCCGGTGGAGGTGGTCAGGTGGGATTTGCCTTTATCGGCCAGCCCGCCAGCCGGACGCGCACCCAGCGCGCCCGCCGCGCCAGCCAGACCAAACAGGCCAATCACCCCTTCGGAATAGTTAAACGGCGGCGAGGCAAGGAGAAATGCCATTGACGTCCATAAAATACTGAAGTTAGCAAAGGTGAAACATCCCAGCAGCGCGCGGGTGCGTAGCAGTTTATCCTGGGTGAAGAGGCTGAAAACCGAGGCGAGAAGCTGCGGGTAGTTCAGGTGATTCTCCGGCTTCACTTTTGGCAGCCCACGCCACAGCGCCAGCGCCATCGCCACCATCAGTACGCTGGCTACCCAGTAAACGGTGCGCCAGCCACCCAGGCTTGCCAGCAGTCCCGCAACGGTACGCGCCAGTAAAATCCCCAGCAGCAGGCCGCTCATGATGGTGCCTACCACTTTGCCGCGTTTTTCCGGCGAGGCGAGCGTGGCGGCGAGCGGCACCAGAATTTGTGCCACGACAGAGAACAACCCCGTCAGGGCGGTGCCGATAATCATCATCGTTAACGACTGACTACTGGCGGTGATCAGCATCCCGCCTGCGGCCAACAGGGTCATGGAGACAATCAACATCCGGCGTTCAAACATATCGCCCAGCGGTACCAGGAACAGCAGCCCTGCGGCGTAGCCAAGCTGTGCGGCGGTGACAATAAAACCTGCTGAGCTGGCGGAGAGGTTAAACGCGCGGGCGATGGTATCAAGCAGAGGTTGTGCGTAGTAGTTACTGGCGACAGCCAGACCCGTTGCCACGGACATTAAAAGGATGAGTGCCGGGCTAAGCCCGTGAGTTGTTTTTGTCATTAGGTTCAGGGATCGTGAATTAAGTGATTATTTTTCCAGAACCATAATAACGAATGATGGTGAATGTTGGGGGATTGTTAAGTGATGGTTTGTGCGGTTTAGCTTCCCTCTCCCGGTGGGAGAGGGAAGTGAAATGATTACTTCTGCGCGTCCAGCGCCTCCTTCAACCAACCGTCAAACTGTTTCTGGTGGGCTTTGATCCAGCCGTCGACGTGGCCTTTAACATCCGCTTCAGACGATTTTCCGTTATGCATCATGGCATTCTGGGCGTTGATGTCCGCCAGCGGCAATTTCATCACCGAAAACAGTTTTGCCGCCGCCGGGTTTTTCTCTGCCCAGGCTTTGTTGGCAACAATATGCATGGTGTTTACCGGGAAGCCGTAATTCATGCCGTTTGGCAGCTTAGTGTCGATATCTTTCTGCTCGCCTGGCAGGGAGGAGAACGGTACCTGCAGCCACACCACGTCTTTGCCCGGCTTCAGCACGTCGCTCACCCAGTACGGAGTCCAGGTGTAATAGATGACGGGTTTACCCTCTTTAAAGCGGGCAATGGTATCGGCCATCATCGCGGAGTAGTTGCCGTGGTTTACGTCGACGGTCTTCGCCAGATCGAAGGCTTTGTTCTGGTGGTTAATCACCGCTTCACAACCCCAGCCCGGCGAGCAGCCCATCATGTCGGCTTTACCGTCACCGTTGGTGTCGAACAGTCTGGCGATCTTCGGATCTTTTAGCTGCTCAATATTGGTGATGTGATACTGGTCGGCAGTTTTCTTGTCGATCAGATAACCCTGCGCTGCACCGGTTACGAAGGTCCCTTCGCGGTAGAATTTCTTGTCACCACCGGCGGCGGCATACATATCGTCGTGCAGTGGCTGCCAGTTCACGGCGGTAAAGGTCGCATCCCCGGAGGCAATCGAGGTATAGCCCACGTTGTAATCTACTTCACTCGGCGTATTGACCGTATAACCCAGCTTCTCCAGCGCGCGGCTGACGATCAGGGTCTGGAAACTCTCTTCCGAAATGGTGCTCTGTACCGGCTGCACGGTAATGCCTTTGCCAGGCAGGTCAGCGGCAAAGGCGCTGGTAGAGACCAGGGTGGCAAACGCTGTGGCAAAAAACAGGTTCTGTCGCATCGTTGTTCCTTAGTATTTGGTGAATGGACGGGTGAGTAATCCGACAGGGCCGGTGGTATACCAGCGACGGTTGCCGCGACTGCGTGAATCACGACCGACAGCCTGGGTCAGGCGGTCAAGAATAATGGCGAGGATCACGATGCCTACGCCGCCCACGGTCGCCAGTCCCATATCGAGACGGCCAATACCGCGCAGTACCATCTGGCCGAGACCACCTACGGCAATCATCGAGGCGATCACCACCATTGAGAGCGCCAGCATCAGCGTCTGGTTGACGCCTGCCATAATGGTTGGCATGGCCAGCGGGAGCTGGACTTTAAACAGCATCTGACGCGGGCTGGCCCCAAACGAGCGTGATGCCTCGATAAGATCGGCAGGCACCTGGTTAATCCCCAGAATGGTCAGACGAATAATCGGCGGCAGGGCGAAGATAATGGTCACCACTACGCCCGGCACGTTACCGATGCCAAACAGCATCACGATTGGTACCAGGTAAACAAACGCCGGAGTGGTTTGCATCGCATCCAGCAGCGGACGAATAATTTTCGCTGCCCGCGGGCTTCGCGCCAGCCAGATCCCCATTGGCAAACCGATCGCCACGCAGAAGAGCAGGGCGGTCAGGACCAGCGCCAGGGTGATCATCGCCTGTGACCACGCGCCAATGGCACCAATGGCAATCAACGAGATCAGCGTAGCGATACCCATGCCTGTGCTGCCAAACTGCCAGGCGATCAGCGAGAACAGCACGATAGCTACTGGTGCGGGCATCCCCAGCATCAGCTGCTGGAAGCCATTCAGGATGTAATCCACCGGGACGCGGATCCCCTGAAATACCGGACGGAAGTGGGTGACCACCCAGTCGATCCCTTCCGTGACCCAGCTATCCAGCGGGATCAGCGTTTTGTGGAACGGATCCATAATATTGAAGTGTTCTGGCGCAGGCGCTGGGGCGCTGTTGAGCCAGTCTGCCGAACTGCCATCGGCTGGCGCAGGTGTCGATGACCCCCACGCGTCGGCAGATTGTGCAGCGCTGTCCGCTGCCTCAGTGGTTCCCCACGGGTTCGATTGATCAGCCATTGTTTGCCCCTTCGCGGTCTAAAGCCTGCAGCAACATGCGTTTTGAGATGATGCCGACGTACTGGTGTTCTGCACCCACTACCGGCACGGCACACGGTGCCTGACCCACGTGAGAGAGCAACTCGCTGAGCGGCGTTTCGGCATCTACGGCAAGCGGCGCGTCGATTAGCGCCGCATCAATTCCCTGATTTTCGCTCAGTGCGGTTTTCAGGGAATCAATCGAGACGATGCCTACAAATTTATTACCGCGTTCAACCAGATAACCATATTCGCGGTCTTCATCCTGCAAAAGCTTGAGTGCGGAGCGCGGACCGAAACCTGGTGTTTTACGGATAATGCCGTTCGGGGTACGGCGGGCAATATCTTTGGCGCTAAAGACCTGGCTAATATCCACGCCGCGGAAGAAGGTACGCACATAATCATTCGCCGGATTATTCAGAATTTCATCCGGCGTGCCGACCTGCACCACCTCACCATTTTGCATAATGGCAATACGGTCGCCAATACGCATCGCTTCATCGAGATCGTGGGAAATAAAGACAATGGTACGTTGATGTTTCGACTGTAATTTTACCAGCTCATCCTGCATCTCGGTACGAATTAACGGGTCAAGCGCCGAGAACGCTTCATCCATTAATAAAATGTCTGGATTAATGGCTAATGCGCGGGCTAATCCCACGCGCTGACGCATCCCGCCGGAAAGTTCATCCGGGTATGCGTGAGCATAATTATCCAGACCTACCTGACGCAATGCATCCAGCGCTTTTTCCTGGCGCTCATCGGCCGCAATGCCTGCTAATTCCATGCCAAAGGCGGTATTATTTAATACCGTCATATGCGGCATCAGCGCGAATGACTGGAACACCATCGCAATCTTCTTTCTGCGCACCTCACGGAGCTCAGCATCTGATATTCTGGCGATATCCACACCATCAATCAGCACCTGTCCACGGGTGGGTTCAATCAGGCGATTGAGAAGGCGAACCATAGTGGATTTACCCGAACCGGATAACCCCATGATGACGAAAATCTCGCCTTCTTCAATGGCCAGACTGGCGTCTTTAACGCCAAGCGATAGCCCGGTTTTTTCCAGAATTTGCTCTTTCGAAAGTCCTTTTTCGATATATTTGAAAGCACGTTGCGGATGCTCACCAAATACTTTATAAAGATTTTTCACTTCTAATTTAATTGCCATGCAATAGAGAATGTCCTGTTATTTGTTTATGTCGATATGATTACCATGGTAAATAGTTAGCGGGTATTACCCTAACATACTGAGAATCTGAGACAACCCTGAGGCTACTTATGGTGTGAATTTTGCTGCAGGTGAAGTGGCTGAATTTCCCATGAGTAAAGGGCTGAGCGTGGTTTGAATTTTTCTGGATTTTTTGTTGTTGCACAGGGAAATTTCACCTGAACTGGAGTGATTCAGGTGAATATGACGTGGACATTACAGTGTAGATGGTTTTGGCATATTAAGGGTAAATAATGAAGTTTATATTAAATTAATCAGTATTAATTTCCCCTCTCCCTGACCCTCGCCACTTTGGGGAGAGGGCGGATGAGAGGGCGTTTTTAAAAATCCCAATCCTTATCTTCAGTCTCTACCGCTTTGCCCATCACATACGATGAGCCAGACCCGGAGAAGAAGTCGTGGTTTTCATCGGCATTCGGCGACAGCGCCGCCAGAATCGCCGGGTTTACTTCCGCCATTTCTGGCGGGAACAGTGCTTCGTAGCCGAGGTTCATCAGCGCCTTGTTGGCGTTGTAGCAAAGGAATGCTTTCACATCCTCCTCCCAGCCGCTTCCAGTGTACAGCTCTGCGGTATAGCTCAGCTCGTTGTCGTAAAGATCCATCAGTAAATCGAGCGCAAAACCTTTCAACTCCTCACGCTTTTCCTCGCTAACTTTCTCCAGCCCTTTCTGGTACTTATAGCCAATGTAATACCCGTGAACCGCTTCATCACGAATGATGAGACGAATCAAATCTGCGGTGTTGGTTAGCTTGCCACGGCTCGACCAGTACATCGGCAGCCAGAAGCCGGAATAAAAGAGAAAAGACTCCAGAAACACGCTGGCGATTTTCTTCTTCAGCGGCTCGTCGGCCTGATAATACTCCAGTACCAGTTTCGCCTTACGCTGCAAAGCGTTGCTTTCTTCACTCCAGCTGTAGGCGGCATCCACATCTTTGGTCTGGCAAAGCGTGGAGAAAATCGAGCTATAGGAGCGGGCATGTACCGCCTCCATAAAGCAGATGTTCGACATAACCGCCTCTTCATGCGGTGTCAGCGCATCGGTCATCAGCGCGGGCGCACCCACGCTGTTCTGAAGGGTGTCCAGCAGCGTCAGGCCGGTAAAGACGCGGATCGTCAGTTGCTGCTCGGCATGACTTAGCGTTTGCCAGGCCGGAATATCGTTGGAGAGCGGTACTTTTTCTGGTAGCCAGAAGTTGCTGGTCAGGCGGTTCCACACCTCCAGGTCTTTATCATCCTGGATTTTGTTCCAGTTAACGGCACTGACAAGTGACAGTTTCATCCTTTCTCCTTACAGCGCGCAGGACACGCAGCCTTCAATTTCAGTGCCTTCCAGCGCAAGCTGGCGCAGGCGAATGTAGTAGAGCGTCTTGATGCCCTTCTTCCAGGCATAAATCTGCGCTTTGTTGATATCGCGCGTGGTGGCGGTGTCCGGGAAAAAGAGCGTCAGCGACAACCCCTGATCCACGTGTTTTGTCGCCTCAGCGTAGGTATCGATGATCTTCTCCGGGCCGATTTCGTAGGCGTCCTGATAGAGCGCAAGATTCTCGTTGGTCATAAACGGGGCAGGGTAGTAAACGCGCCCGGTTTTGCCTTCCTTACGGATCTCAATTTTCGACACAATCGGGTGGATGCTCGACGTGGCGTGGTTGATGTACGAGATAGACCCCGTCGGCGGCACCGCCTGCAAATTCTGGTTATAGATACCGTGGTGCATCACATCGTCACGCAGTTGCTGCCACATCTCGTGCGTAGGAAGCGTTATCCCCGCGCGGGTAAACAGCGCCCGCACTTTCTCTGTTTTCGGCGTCCAGCTGCCTTCGAGATACTGACTGAAGTACTCGCCGCTGGCATAGCGCGACAGTTCAAAACCTGCGAAGCGCTGGTTGCGCTCGCGTGCCAGCTGCATCGAGGTATGCAGCGCATGCCAGGTGATGGTGTAGAAATAGAGGTTGGTGAAATCCAGCCCTTCGGGGCTACCGTAAGCGATACCTTCCCGCGCCAGGTAGCCATGAAGGTTCATCTGCCCCAGACCAATGGCGTGCGACGCGGCGTTACCCGCTTCAACGGACGGCACACTGCGAATGTGGCTCATGTCCGACACTGCCGTCAGCCCGCGAATGGCGGTTTCCACCGTGCGACCAAAATCCGGTGAATCCATTGTGTGGGCAATGTTCAGCGACCCGAGGTTGCAGGAGATATCTTTACCGATGCCCGCATAGTCCAGGTTTTCATCATAGGTGGACGCGCTGTTGACCTGCAAAATTTCCGAGCACAGGTTGCTCATATTAATGCGCCCGGCAATCGGATTTGCGCGGTTTACCGTGTCTTCGTACATGATGTAGGGATAGCCGGATTCAAACTGAATTTCCGCCAGCCGCAGGAAGAAGTCGCGGGCGTTGATGGTCGTTTTGCGGATGCGGTCATCGGCAACCAGCTCATCGTAAAGCTCGCTTATCGCCACATCGCCAAAGGCTTTGCCGTAAATGCGTTCAATGTCATACGGCGAGAAGAGTGCCATGTCCGCATTCTCTTTCGCGAGCGTAAAGGTGACATCCGGGATCACGACACCCAGTGACAGGGTTTTGATACGGATTTTTTCGTCGGCGTTTTCGCGTTTGGTATCCAGAAAACGCAGAATGTCCGGATGATGCGCATGCAGATAGACCGCCCCCGCGCCCTGACGTGCGCCAAGCTGGTTGGCATAGGAGAAGGCATCTTCCAGCATTTTCATCACCGGGATGACGCCGGAGGACTGGTTTTCAATGCGCTTAATTGGCGCACCCGCTTCGCGCAGGTTAGAGAGCAAAAACGCCACGCCGCCACCGCGTTTAGACAGCTGCAGCGCCGAGTTCACCGCGCGGCCAATTGACTCCATATTGTCTTCGATACGCAGCAGGAAGCAGGAAACAAGCTCGCCGCGCTGGGCTTTGCCGCAGTTGAGGAAGGTCGGTGTGGCGGGCTGGAAACGACCTGACAGGATCTCATCCGTTAAACGTTCTGCCAGCGCTTCATCACCCTGAGCCAGCGTGAGCGCCACCATCACCACGCGATCCTCAAAACTCTCGAGATAGCGTTTGCCGTCGAAGGTTTTCAGGGTATAGCTGGTGTAGTACTTCCATGCACCCAGGAACGTCTGGAAACGAAAACCGCTGGCATGGGCCTTCTCAAACAGCATCACCACAAAGGCGCGGTCATAGCGGGCGAGTACCCGCTCTTCGTAATACCCCTCTTTGACCAGGTAGTCGAGACGTTCATTTGGGTTTGCAAACGTCACGCTGTTTGGGCGGACATGGGCGGCAAAAAAGGCGTCCACCGCATCATGGTCTTTGCCAAACTGGATACGGCCATCGCGATCGTAGAGGTTAAGCATCGCGTTTAGTGCGTGGTAATCCGGTATCGCCTGAATTACGCGTTCTGCGGTTGTCGTTGCCAAAATTCGTTTACTCCTTTACGCACGTTCTCTACGTCCTGCTGTGTCCCCATCAGTTCAAAACGATAGAGATACGGCACGCCGCATTTTTGAGAGATAACATCCCCGGCGCGGGCAAATGCCTCACCGAAATTGCGATTACCTGCCGCAATAACGCCGCGAATAAGCTGTCGGTTGTGGGGATCGTTCAGAAAGCGGATCACCTGACGCGGTACCGTGCCTGCCGTACCTCCGCCGCCATAGCTGGGAACCACCAGAATGTAAGGTTCCTCTACCTGGATCCGCTCGCGTTCGTTGAGCGGAATACGTATCGCTGGCAGCCCGACGCGCTCAATAAAGCGGAGCGTGTTTTCCGAGCTGCTGGAGAAGTAGACCAGCCTGCTCATGCACGGGTGGCCAGGCGATTAATCATATCCGGACGAAAGCCAGACCAGCTGGTTTCTCCGGTGACGACGACCGGGAGCTGGCGGAAACCTTGCGCGCGCAGGGTATCGGCGGCATCCGGGACCAGATCGATATTCACCATCTCGAACGCCACGCCGCGGTTTTCCATTGCGCGTTTGGTTGCGTGGCACTGAACACAATTGCTACGAGTGTAAATAACAATGCTCATGATTCGTATTTCCATTTAAAATGAGAAAACGGCGCGAGTCATCGCGTCAGGTTGTGTGTGTTGCGCTAAAGGAATACTAGATGTAGATGTTGTGATTTTCAACCACACAATATATGGGATGTTTGGCGTGTTATTGCCCCGGTGATGAGCACAGCGGGGCAGGGCAGACGTATCGCGACAGGTTTTTACTTACGCAGGCTGAGCAGAGCCCCTACGACGATGCCGACGGCGGCGACCGTGCCCAGGGCACAGAGTGGTCTCTCACGGACGAAGGTATTTGCACAACTCGCCGCGTCACAGGCTGCCTGCGTCGCACGATGACGGCCATGCATTCTGGCGCGGGTTTCACGCAACAGAGACTGAGCCTTACGTTTTACGGCATCCGTTTCGTCCTTTGCATCAGAACCCCAGGATTTCAGTACTTCTTCCAGCGCGTCTGCTAATTGGCTGACATCATTACGAATATCCTGGGTGTCGTGGTTAATATCATTCCGGTTCGGTCTGTTAAACATACGATCCTCCGTAATTTTACCTTCGCATTGAGTTTAGCCCAGAATTTTAATATCTGAAGCGAGTCACGACTTATCCGGCAGTTTATGGAATATTCTGAAAGCCCTGCTAATGCTGAATACGGTAAGGTTGCCCGGCAGGAAAAAATAACGAGGAAGAGATATGTATTTACGACCCGATGAGGTGGCGCGCGTTCTTGAAAAAGCGGGATTCATCATGGACGAAGTGACACCAAAAGCCTATGGATATCGCCGTGGTGAGAATTATGTTTATGTTAACCGTGAAGCGAGAATGGGGCGTACGGCTCTCATTATTCATCCGACGCTGAAAGACAGAAGCCAGTCATTTGCTGAGCCTGCCTCGGATATTAAAACCTGCGATCATTATCAGCAATTCCCCCTCTATTTAGGTGGGGAAACGCATGAACATTATGGTATTCCGCATGGTTTCAGTTCGCGTATGGCGCTGGAACGGTTCCTGAAGGGACTGTTTGGCGAAGTACAATAGGTCTGCGACTGGCATACGCCAGTCGCTCCTGATCACGCTTTTGCCTGGTCGTACTGGCTGACTTTAAACAGGCGACGACAGTAGTCGAGAAAATAGCCATACACCGCGCCCATCAACATTGAAATCACAATGTTCGAGCTCACCGCAGCGGCAATTTGATGCCAGTCTGCGCCAACCGTGAGCAAAATCGCCACGTAGACCGGAGACTGGAAAGTGACATATGCCAGTACGTCTGCCAGATTTTTCACCCAGCCTGCCGGGCTCATACGACGGGCGAAACGCATCACCGCATCGCGGTATAATCCGTAAGGCCATGCAATAAGGATGTTTACCGGGATCGCCACCAGACGAGAAGAAAGCGACTGCTCGAAGGACATTCCGGAGAGGAATATTTCAATCAGCATGTTCACGACGGAGCAGTAGACAACCATCGCGACGGTATCCGCTACCGCATGGCGCAGGCGAGATTGCGGTGAGAACATGTCTGAACTCCTTGAGAAGAACACGATAGTAACGTTTTACCCGAAGCTTTTAGTGCTTTAGGTTGCTTTGTTTGGTGTGTATAGCGTATATCTCTGGTTTGAAACTAACAATTAGTGATTAATTTTTATTTATTACCGTTTTGTCCACAAAACTCTCTAAAATCGATTGATTTTTAATCGCCTCGTTATTTTCTTTTTCTTTATTGTTTTTGTTGTTTAAAATCATGTTGTTGTGATCTGTTTGCATGATTCTCCCTCCCGGATTAACCATGTTATCAGCATGGTATTTCTTGTTTTGAGCAAAAAACATTCGCTTCATGATAATTGTTCTTCATTTTTTGATTTTGCAGATAAAAATGCTGATTTTGTTCAGTCTGTTTTATTCTTCTGTGTTGCATTTTTATGCATTCGCTCATCGTGCAGCGTTATATCCCCCCATGCTTTATCCAGAATTAGAGCAATATTAAGTTTAAATATTTCAAACTATTTACAGCAATGGCTGAGAAATTAGATGGGTAGATATTGAAGGGGAAATGAATTATTCTGTTCTTTGATTTCTCGACTTACCACAAAAAAGGTTTTCAATTAATATGTCTTTGACGTTACAGAATCTAAATAATATCCGTACACTGCGTGCAATGGCGCGTGAATTATCCCTGGATGTTCTTGAAGAAATGCTGGAAAAAGTCAGGATCGTTGCGGAAGAGAAACGTAGCGAGCAGGAAGAGTTCGAGCAACAACGCGCTGAACAGCAGGATAAAATTAATGCTTTGCTGGAACAGATGAAAGCTGATGGTATTTCACCTTCCGATCTGCTCGGTTCTCAACTGGCTCAGACGGGCAATCCGGCGAAAAAACGCAAAGCGCGTGAAGCAAAATATCGCTTTATTGACGTGAACGGTGAAGAGAAAACGTGGACCGGTCAGGGCCGCACGCCGAAACCAATCGCCAGCGCACTGGCAAACGGTAAATCACTGGATGAATTTCTGATTTAATCCGTGGGCCGGGCGGAAGACTCCGCCCGGTTGCATATTTAGCAGACGCCGAAATCACCGTCTTCGGTGTACAGGGCAACATCTGCGGAGCTCAGCGTGAATTTCTCACCCTGCTCATTGCTGGCCTGCACTGCCACAATACTCTCGCCGTTCACTTCGAGAATTTTCAGTTTCGGGCCGCCTTTACGCGGTTGCACATAATCACCGACAGAAAACATAGTACCTCCTCATCGTTATCGTGTTCTCCACCTTAGCCCACGTCTGGCACTGGGTACAGCCTATTCTGCCGGGGTACTGCTTACGAGGTACGTCGGTTCCACGGCATCACTTTCAGCAGACGCGCCATTCCACAAAAACCGGTTACACCGGCAAACAGCAGCCCGGCACCCACAAAACCACTGAGCAGGAAAAAGCCGCTGGAAATGCTGTAACCAAGCACGACGCCGCAGAGAATCAACAGCCCGGCGGCAATTTGCACCTGCCGCATCAGCGGGAGCGGCTGCGATTTGTCTTCAATGGTCTGCAGCCCGGCCAGTTTCCAGCCCTGAATACCGCCTTCGACCACGTAGGCCTGAGCAGGGGATGCGACCTGCGCCAGACGGGCGGCATTGTCTGATGTCCGTGCGCCAGACTGGCAGTGAAAAATTACCGTTTCACCAGGTTGTGTCTTCAGCCCGCCAGGCAAGGTTTCCAGCGGAACCGACTGTGCGACTGGAATATGCTCGCGGGCGTATTCGTCGGCATCACGAATATCAATCAGTTTTGCGCCGACATTGACGAGCGCATTCGCCTTTTGTGGAGAAATAAGAGGAAGAGACATGGCGGCTCCTTATGGACAATAAAGGGTTTTCAGGGTGCTGATGAGCTGATTCACCGCATCGTTTTTAATGAAATAAAGAATGCGCTGCGCCTCGCGGGTGCTATCGATAAGACCCTCTTCACGCATACGTGCAAGATGTTGAGATGTGGCGGAGGCGCTTAACCCCGTGGCACGAGCCAGTTCCCCCGCGCTGGTACCGGGAGCACCGCACAGCATGCACAGGATTAATAACCTGCGCGGGTTACTCATGGCTTTTAACAGCGCTGCGGCTTGTGCTGCGCTGGCCTGAAGTTGTTCGAGTTCGTTCATATTAGTTTAGTATTTTCTTAATTAAGGTAATGCTAAACTAATGACGCGAACTTAGCCAGTGCCAAAAGTGTAAAGAAAGGAATAAACCATCAGCTGGGCACGCCAGCGCTGAAGGCCAAACTGATCATCAGCGCCGGAAGTGACTCAATAACCTACTTTATACACCCGTCCGCTTTGTACCCCTTCCACACTGCGGCGGTAGGCCAGGGCAACGGTGGCGGCAGGAACACTTTCAAAGCCGGGGAAGAATCCATCATACGCTTCGGCGGATTCCGTCAGTACCGTTGGGCTGATCAGGTTGATGCGAATGCCGCGCGGCAGTTCACAAGCCGCAGCACGGACAAACCCTTCCAGCGCGGCGTTCACCGTAGTGGCATTGACGCCCTGCGCAATGGGTTCGTGCGCCACAATCCCGCTAATCAGGGTAATCGAGCCACCTTCGTTCAGATAGTGCTGTCCGGTCAGCGCCAGACGCACTTGTCCGAGCAGCTTATCCTGTAAGCCCTGGTTGAAGTTGCTGTCTTTCATGGTGGCGAGTGGGCCAAAGAACAGACCGCCGCTGGCCGAGACAATGGCATCCACCGGACCGATTTTTTCGAACAGCGCCTGCACACTTTCCTGAGAGGTAATATCGACCTGATGATCGCCCTGAGTACGACCCACGCGGACAACCTCGTGGCGACGACCCAGCTCTTCCGTTACTGCACGACCCACCGTACCGCTGGCACCAATAATTACGATTTTCATAGCAGACTCCTTATGTTGTGAGCCTTCATTCTTTAATAAATCAAAAGTCAGATAAACTGGGCTAAAGTTAGATGATTGCTAATCAGGGGTTTGTAATATGGATAAGCTTCGCAGTATGGAGACGTTCATTGCCGTGGTTGAAAGTGGGAGTTTTACCGGCGCGGCGTCACGGCTTGAGATGTCGGCGGTGATGGTGGGGAAGTACATTGCGTTGCTGGAGTCTCAGTTTGGTACGCGCCTGCTGGAGCGTAATACGCGTCGTCAGAGCCTGACAGATGCCGGGCGTGTCTATTTTGAAGAGGCAAAGCGGGTACTGGAGCAGGTTGCTATTGCCGAAAATGCGGTTGAGCGGCTACGCGCGACTCCCGCCGGAACCTTGCGCGTCACGGCTCCCACCTCGTTTGGCGGATGCGTGATTGCGCCACTCACCGCCACGTTTTTGCAGCGCTACCCGGAAGTTCGCGTGGAGCTGGATCTTACTAACCGGAAAGTGGATCTGGTGGATGAAGGTGTTGATCTGGCTATTCGTATTGGTGACATTCACAACGACGATCTGGTGGCGAAATTTCTTTGCCCGTACCGGATGGTGATTTGCGCCGCTCCGGACTATTTAGCACGCTACGGCACGCCGCAAACGCCTGCCGATCTGGTGGATCATCTGTGCCTGTCACATACGGTCTGGACTGCGCGCAACGAGTGGCGGCTGCCGGGTGTGGAAGGGGAGGTACGCTGGAAGCGGGATGCGATCCTGCGCTGTAACGATGGCTACGGTCTACGCATGGCGGCAAAAGCCGGGGCGGGATTATTACTGCAACCGGAAGTGCTGGTGGCAGAAGAGCTGGCAAGCGGCAGGCTGGTGCGGGTGCTGGAAAACAACACCCCGGAGCCGAGGCCGGTGCATCTGTTGTGGCGGCAGGATCTCAGACCGTTACCCAAGCTCACTGAATTTATCGCGCATATTATGCAGGCGGTGCGCGACCCGGCAGATCCATAAAAGTAATTATCAAAATCGCAGACATGTGCTACTAAGATTAGGCACATCATAAAAAAGAGAAGGTAACGAGAGAATGTCTGTGAGTAAACTCGCCAGCAGTGCGCAGGGCCTGCAATCATCTGCCATCCGTGAATTATTAAAACATAGCAAAATGGCAGGCGTCATTTCGCTGGGAGGCGGTATTCCTAATCCGGCACTTTTCGATCATGAAGGCCTGAAAATTGCTGCAGATGCCGTGTTATCCCAGCATTTTGGCGAGGCGTTTCAGTATGGTCTGACGGAGGGTGTTCCGGGGCTGCGCGAGGGTATTCAGCAGATCTGTGCGGGTCGTGGTATTCAATGCAAGGCCGACGATGTGGTCATTACGTCCGGTTCGCAACAATCTCTGGATGTGCTGGCGCGCGCATTAATTAATCCTGGTGATATCGTCGTTGTAGAACGTCCTACTTATCTGGCCGCATTGCAGGTATTTGGTCTGGCACAGGCGAAATTTGAATCTGTGGGGACTGACGGCGAAGGGATGATTGTCGACGAGCTGGAAACGCTGGTGGCAAATAAAACGATTAAAGCGGTTTATATTGTCCCGACGTTTGGCAACCCGGGCGGGGTAACGCTTTCCGAAGAACGCCGCAAACAGCTGGTGGAATTATCGAAGCGTTATGATTTCGTCATTATCGAAGACGATCCCTACAGTGAAATAAATTACACCGATGAAGTCTTCCGCCCGTTAATTGCGCATGCCAGGGCCATCGGTAATGAAGACAATGTGGTTTACACCTCGACCTTTTCTAAAATTCTCGCACCGGGAACCCGGGTGGGCTGGGTGATTGTACCGGAGTGGCTGAAAAGAGCCGTGGTGAATCTGAAACAAACGACCGATCTGCACACCAGCACACTGTCGCAGCTGATGACGTATGAATATCTGAAAACCGGCCGTCTGGCTGACCAGATTAAAATGATCCGCGAAGCCTACCGTCAGAAATACCAGACATTCGCACGTGAGCTGGAAGCCGAGCTGGGTGATGTGATGTCATTCCATAAGCCAAAGGGCGGGATGTTCCTGTGGGCCAAAATGAACAATGGCATTAATACCACCCGCTGGCTGGAAAAGACGTTAAGCAACGGCGTGGTTTTTGTGCCGGGTGAATTCTTCTACTGCAATGAGCCAGATCACACGACGTTGCGTATGTCGTTTGTCACGCCAACGGATGAACAACTGAAAGAGGCGGTGAGACGCCTGAAGATCTCACTGTAAACCGGCCTGCGCATAATGGCAGTTACGCTGTTATGCGCAATACTTATCGAATTCCTGATTTCTCGTCACCAGCGCGGTGAACCACATGGCTGAATTCATTACGGGTGTTGTGAGCCACACGCCCATCTGGGTGTGGGTGCTTTTTGTCTTTCTGATTTCCCGCGGTGTCAAAGCCCGCAAACCCGCCACGGTTACCCTGGAAAAGCTTGCCATCATTCCGTCGATTTTTCTGATCTGGGATATTTACGATCTGGTGATTTACCGCCAGCTTAGTGTCGCCACCATCGCTCTGTGGATGGCGGGTATTCTGGCGGGAGCTGCGACAGGGTACGTCCTGATTAAACCGACGGCGATCAACCGCGCCGCTGCACCGCGCAGTATTTTCCGTCAGGCTGATTACACGGCACTGCCGTTTATGATGCTGGCGTTTCTGGTGAAATATGTGCTGGGCGTGATGAGCGCCATTTCACCGCAAACTTTACAACAGCCCGCCATGAGCGCATTTGCGATTGTCTCCGGCGGAGTTTTTGCAGGGGTGTTTATCGGTAAATTTACCCGCTATGTCGGTGTCTATTTTACAGCACAACCGCAGGAAACAGAGTAATGACAGCAACCCTTTTGTCACACCGCTAAGCCTGCCGTCCTGATGAACGGTCAGGCGACATCCGGCTGGCCAGACTTTTTCTTTGCCAGGATCTCCGCAACGCACTTGATACGGCCTAACTCTTCCTGCGTCCGTGAGTTGGTCTGCACTTCCCAGATGTCTACGTTCAGCTGCAGGTTCAGCCAGAATTCGATGGTGGTATCAAAGGCTTTAGCCAGTCTGATAGCCATATCGGCAGTCAGCTTACGGTTATTATTCACCAGCGCACTGATGGTGTTGCGGTGCACATTCAGCATGTCCGCGAGATCGCTGATTTTCAGATTGAGCGGTTCAAGATACTCATACTGCAACACATCACCCGGCGTGGTGGGTTTGCGAAGTGCCTGTTGGAGTGCCATAAGTCATGCCTCATTTGTATAGCGTGTATTTATGGGGTGAAAGATAGAGATCGTCTGCTTTACCCTCTACCCACCTGAATACCAGCCTGTATTGCCTGTTAACGCGAATTGAGGAAAACCCCTTTAGTGGAGGATTCAATGTTTCGTACATATTGCCTGGTGGCGATCGCAGATCCCGGTGAGATGTTGCTGCATTGATAATATCCAGCTTTCTCGCCAGAGCTGCTTCAAGGCCAGAAGGGATCACATTGCTCGATTTCCCATAAAGAAAAAAATCCTCAAGCCATTGATCGCGAAAATGATTAATCATAATGCTTGTTAGCTCCGCTCCATGAAGCTGAGTGAATTTTATTGCACTTCTGCACTGTGCGCAAGTGCATTTTTTTGGTGCTGTATGTTGTGGATGGAGAGCAGTGATACGCCTCTCTGAAGCGCTTTGTAAGGGGGATGGGCAGAATAAGTTGAGTTTGCGAGATGGCTTCAGGGAAAATGTATGGCGTTGCACAAACGGTATCCCTCTCCCCTGAAAGGAGAGGGCGTCGTATTATCTACTCTCTCACCATCGTGCGGATAACCGGCAATGCTTACCGTTCCCTCAGCGCTTCTTTTGCCCGGTTAAACGGCTTAATCATATAATCCAGCACCGTTTTCTCTCCGGTTTTGATATCCACTGTCGCAATCATCCCCGGTACAATCGAAAAGTGTCTCCCCGCTTTATTCGTCAGATAGTCCTGGCTGGTTCGGATAAACACCCGGTAATAGAACACCTCTGGTTTGGCTTCGTCCTGAATGGTGTCCGGCGAAATGGTTTCAACTACCCCGTGAAGCCCGCCGTAAATCGCGTAGTCATAGGCCGTGATCTTGACCAATGCTTCCTGGTTAGGATGGATAAAGGCGATATCACGCGGCGACAGACGGGTTTCAATCAGCAGGTGATCGTCCACGGGAACAATCTCCATCAGCACGCCGTTAGGTGGGATCACACCGCCGATGGTGGTGACTTTGATGTTTTTGACGATCCCACGCACCGGGGATTTTACCGTCAGGCGTGCGACGGAATCCTCACGCCCTTTCAGGACGGCAGTGACCATATCCACTTCTGCGTTGGCTTTGGATAGCGCCTCGCGTGCCTGAACGTAATACTGCGAACGTACGTCGGTGAGTTTCAGTTCCAGATCGCTTTTTTGCCGCTGCAAGCGCAGGGCTTCCACGTGACTCGCTGCCCCGGTTTTAACCAGGCGCTGGGTGATCGCCAGCTCTTTGTTGGCGAGATCTAATGCGGCACGCAGCTCGCGTTGCGTGTCTTCCAGCTGAGCACGTCGCGAGTTATACAGCCGGGTTTCGGTGGCTGTCAGCTCCGTCCATTTTGCCAGTGAGGGGGGAAATTTCAGCGGGAGATCGTTGACCTCGGCATACAGACGCGCGCTGGAAGCCAGCGACGCGCGGTAGCGTGCGGCACTCTCGCCGGCGTTTGATTCTGAGCGCGTCGGATCAAGCCGCGCCAGTACTTGTCCGGCCTGCACCTGGTCACCCTCGTGAACGTTGAGTTCGGTGAGGATCCCGCCGTCCAGCGATTGTAAAACCTGTTCGCGCGAGCTGGGGATCACTTTCCCGGTGCCGGTCGAAACCTCATCCAGAATGCCGTACCACGCCCAGACGCCAGTGACGATAAACAGCAGCAGGGTTAACGACACAATACGGCGCGCGCCGGAATAACCGCTTTCAGAATCAAGTGAGTTATCCAGATCGTCCATCGCGGCGGCATCATGCTGACTGATTTTCATTTTTCCACTCCCGTCCGTTTGCCTGTTGTTGCATGCGGCTGCTGTTGAGCGCCTGCGCTTTTGGAGCGTCCATCACCAGCATGCCTTCTTTCAGCACAACGACGCGTTCTACCAGTTCCAGTACCGGAACGCGGTGGGTTGCCACAACCAGCGTGCGGTTACCCAGCCATGCGCCAAGGCGCTGAATAAATTCGCGCTCGGTGTGTTCATCCAGCGACGCAGTAGGTTCATCCAGAAGTACGATATTGGGATCGCGCAGGAGCATGCGTGCCAGCAGAATGGACTGTCGCTGGCCGCCGGAAAGCCCCACGCCGTTCTCCATAATCGGGTAATCCAGCCCCTTTGGCAGTTTCTGCACAAAACTTGCCGCGCCGCACATCTCCAGTACGGTGAAGATCTCTTCATCGCTGGCGTGTGGCAGACCCAGGGTGATGTTCTCGCGCAGGGTGCCGTGGAACAGCCGTGCATTCTGGGTCATCAGGCCGACGTTGCGTCGCAGATCCGCCACGTCCAGATGCGGCAGGCTCAGGTTGTCCAGCCGTAGTTCACCGCTCGCCAAATCCATACCGCCCGCCATTGCCTGAAGCAACGTCGATTTCCCCGCCCCGTTGCGGCCAAGTATGGCCACACTCTCTCCGGGGTTGATCTCCAGTCGGTTGATCCGCAAAGCCATACGCGGATCTTCCGGGTGGTAGCGAAACTGTGCCTGGTCAAAAAGATAATGTCCGCGCAGCACATCCTGGCGAATGGGCGTCTCTTCCCGCTGGTTCTCGGTGGGCAGTTGCATAATGCTGTCCAGACCTTCTTTTGCCGCTTTCACTTGCTGCCAGCGCGCCAGTACGCCACACAGGGTAGCCATCGGGGCGATCATCCGTGACGCCAGCATCGACGCGGCGACCACGGAACCGGTTGTTAACGTACCTTCAATCACCATCGGTGCGCCGACCACAATGACGCCAGCGTAGACCAGGCTCTGAATGGTCATTCCCCAGTTGATCAGCGCCTGGCTCAGCTCGCGGGTGCGCAGGCCGGATTCGGCGGTGATCTGGATGTAACTGTTCCACTGTTGCAGGAAGCGGTTTTCCGCCTGCATAAGCTTGATGTCTTCCAGCCCCTGCACGCTCTCTACCAGCACCGCGTTGCGCAGGGTGGACTCATGGGCAGACTGCTTCGCCAGCGTGGCCAGTTTTGTCTGCAACAGCAGACCTGGAAGTACCATAACCACGGCAGCGACGGGGGCGATCCACGCCAGCTGCGGGGCGATGATCGCCAGTACCACCACAAACAGCAAAAAGAACGGCAGATCGACGATGGTCGAAATGGTCGATGACGTCACCATCTCGCGGATCTGCTCCAGCTCGCGCAGCTGCGAAATAAAGCTGCCGGTTGAGCGTGGAACGGCGCTGTTACGTAGCCGAAGGGCGTGGCCGAATACCCGGTCGGAAACGCGCAGGTCGGCGCGTTTTCCCAGCAGATCCATGATGTGCCCGCGGGCAAGGCGCAGCACGAAGCCAAACAGCGTGGCGATCAGTACGCCAATCGTCAGCACGTAGAGGGTGGGATAGGACTGGGCGGGGATCACCCGGTCATAAACCTGCATGGAAAAAACCACCCCGGAGAGTGACAGAACGTTGATAAACAGTGCCGCCAGCATCACCCACGTGTAGGGGCGTAAATCGCGCATCACCAGCCGGTAGAGCCAGTCCGGGCGGTACTTCGAAATGTAGGCGTCAACGCGGCTGTCCTTCAGGGCAGCCAGCGGGCGCAGGGCGACCACGTGACGAATGTTGGGCAGCAGCGCTGTCAGGGAAAGGCGGTTGGTTTGCGCGGTGTCGCCGACAAAACAGATCTCCAGTGTATCTTCACCATCGTAGTGTTCGATAACGCCAATCTGGCCTTCAGCGAGTTCCACCGCCACGGGCAGACGCCAGCTGTTGAGGCTATCTTGTGTGGTTTCCAGGGGCTGGAACGACAGCCCTGCTTCCCGCGCCAGCTGAGTGAGTGCTGGCACCATTGGTTTGCCGCATAGCCAGGGGGCGCTGGCCATCAATGCGCCGGGGGAACAGGCCACACGGTAATGGTCGGCGACATAGCCAAAGGCCTGCGCCCACTGCGCCAGCGCCTGCCCGGTCAATACATCATCCTGCGGAATGTCGGTGTGTTTCATGGCTGGATCTCCACAGACTGAATGGTGCGGTTATCGAGGCTGAATGCATGGCGGATGCGGCCCGTGTTATACAGGCAGTTAAGCTGAAGCTGGTGCAGTTGCCCGAGGGTTTGTTGTTGGGTAAAGCGTGCCTGATACACCTCCTGCTCGGCGTTCAGTACGTCAAGCAGCGGACGTGAACCAAGATCCAGGTATTGTTGCTGGTACAGCTCGCGCGTGCGGATATTGAGCGACTCCTGGCGGGACTGAATTTGCAGGGTACTCAACAGGCTCATCACCTGGCTACGGGATTCCAGTAGCTTTTGCCGCACGTCAAGGCGCGTGCGCTGGATGGTAGATTGCGCCGCTTCCACCGCGTGTCCGGCTGCGTTACGCCGTGCGGTCAACCCGCCGCCCTGATAGAGGGGCATCTGTACCTTGACCCAGGCAGAGTACTGGGTGCGATCCTGTGAGCCGTGTCCCGCATAATTGTCATTCAGATAGTGGCGCACTTCGGGTTCGAGCGAGATGGTTGGCGTCATCTGGGCATTGGCGTTATCCAGATTCGCCTGCGCGACACCGGCCTGTGCCCATGCGGCAAGCACCGATGGCACCAGCCGATCGTCAGGCTCGGCGATGTCACAGCTGCGCTTCAGGCTGTCGGGGAAGTCGTTGCTGATGGCGCTAAGGCTGTTCCACCCCAGGTCGCTCATCAGCGTGGCGCGTGAACTGTCAAGATTGGCCTGGTACTGCATCAGCTGGGCGCGCGCACCTTCGATGCGGGCATCGGTCTGGACGACGTCAGAGAGCGAGGTGGCCCCTTCGTCATTGCGCTGTCGCGTCAGTTTACCAATGGCGTTAAGGGCATCAAGCTGCTCTCTGGCCGTTTCGACCATCTGTTGCCAGGTCTGAACCTGCACCATTGCGGTGGCGGTATCATGGGCGATGGTATCAATGCTGACCAGCACGTTGGCCTGCTGTTGGGCGACACCCGCGTTCTCGGCGCGAACCTGGCTTGCCACTTTGCCGAAGTCGTAAAGCATTTGCGAGAGGGATAACACCAGAGAAGGCGTAAAGCCGGAATCCCCGCCATTGTGGGTATAGCCGTTGTCCATACCGGCGTTAACCTGCGGATAATACTTCGATTTGGCGACGTCGACCTGTTCAGATTGCTCGTAGAGTTTTCCTACTGCCTCACTAATTGCCGGGTGCCAGCTCACGGCGCGTGTGACGGCATCGTCCAGCATCAGTACGCCCGGGGGAGTTTTACTGGCCGGGAGCGCAACGCGTCCTTCCAGAGCGGGTAACTCTTGTTCCTCGCTGAGTTGTTGGGGATTGATCACCACTGCAGCATGTACAGTGGTGGATATGGCGATCAGGCAGCACGAAAGCCACCAGCGAGGCATTCTTTTTCTCATGTCTTGTCCCTAATAAAAGAGTACTGCTTTATTGTCTTTATGCCCGGGCGACGAGCGCCCGGGGTATTTTTTGTTGTCAGGTAATAATGTTGTGGTGCTGATTCACAAGCTCGTCATAGCTGGTCTGAACGTTATCCAGAGTGACCAGGGTTGTGTTGGCGTAGGTGCTTCCCGCACCGTCGCGGTCGATGGAAATCACGGTATTACTTCCGCTGGTCGTGACGTGCAGGTAGTTACCGAGCGTTGAAGACTGACCGTTCCAGCCGACCAGCAGATCGCTGATGTCGATCTTATCGCCCTGCGAGACGGAGAAGTTCGTCCAGTGGTCTCCCGTGCCATTACCGCCCGTAGCGGCTCCTACAGTGGTATCGAGCACGTGATAAATCAGCGTGTCGCCATAGACGCTTCCCGTCAGGGTGTCGTTATGGTTGGTGCTGATCATCTGCGGCGACAGGTTGATGGTCAGCGAAGCGCTGTCCGTTTGCCCGTTGGCTGCGGTGAGGGTGTAGTTAAAGACCTCCTTGCTGGTCATGGTCGCCAGCGAAATACCGCTGTTCAGCGTGTAGGTGTAACTACCGTCGACGCCAACAGAGAGGGTGCCGTAATGTCCCACAACGGTTGCTGTGGCGTTGCTGGTGGTATACGGGTCGAGCGTACTGACATGGCCGTCATAACCGGTGATGCTCAGGCGCGTATCCACCGACGCCAGCTGATCCAGCGCCCCTTGTGAGTCTGTCCCGTCGAAGATGTTGCCGATGACGGAATGGCCTGAGGTGGTTTCGTCGTTATTCAGGAACACTGAGGTACCCGTGACGCTCGGGGTGATCGTGATACCACCGATGCTCAGTGGCCCGGCCGTACCGGTGAAGCTCAGGGTGTAGGTACCGGCATCCAGATCCAGGCTGCTCAGGTTGATGGTGGTAGAGCCTCCGGTAAACGAGTCAGAAATGATGGGGGTGGATGCACCCTGCAGGGTGATAGACCAGCTCACGGCCAGCCCACCCAGCGGCAGCAGGGAAGAGATATTAAAATGCAGCACGATGTCGTGCAGGGCGGTGTTCTGATCGACGATAAAGGTTCCGCTGCCGGTTCCGCTGGTGGATTTCAACAGGGCTGTCGTCCAGTTGGTGCTCCCGACGGACGTATCGCTCCAGGCCACGGTATGTTGCACGGTGTCGAACGTCATCACCTTGCTGACATCGTTGATGGCGTCCAGCGCGTGTGGCGTTGGGGTGATGTTGAGCGAGGCGCTGTCCTTATGGCCGGTTGAATCCGTGAGGGTATACACGAAGGTATCCGGCGTGCTGATTTTATCCGCCCCGACGCCGCTGTTCAGGGTATAGGTGTAGTTCCCCTGTGCGTCGATCGACAGTGTGCCGTACAACCCCTGAATGGTGGTCAGACCGGAGGCGTTGACGTGTACGCCGTTCACATCGGTGACGGTGGCGGTGACGCTGGTCGGCAGAATGTCATCGGCCATGACGTTACCGGTAGTGCTACCGCCAGTACTGGAGACGGCGTAAACGTGATCTTCAAGCACGTTCAGGGTGTAGCCGGTCAGGGCGGTGATGCCGGATGCCGTGTTGAGCAGGAACAGATACTGACCCGCCGGGAGATCCACGGTCAGCTTCCCGGAGGCTCCCCCCAGCAGCGGCGCAGTCAGCCAGCTTTTTTCATACCGGTATTGCTGGTAGGTCTGGGTCGCGGTATTGAATTTGTAGACGTAAAGGTCGAACACTGAGCCAATGGCCACGCCACCCACGCTCGCCTGCAGCGTCATGGTGCGGGTGGTACCCTGATCGACGTTATAGATGATTGGATTGCTGAGGTCGCTCAGTACATCAAGCGTCAGCACATTTCCCAGACCGATACCCACCACGGTAAAGCCACCCTGCGACGATGTACCGTTGTCGACAGCATGAACACTGGTATCGAAGGTAAAGGTCGAAGAGTCATCCACGGCGATGGCGTGGGTGTTTTGCACACTGCTGCCCAGCGTGATCACCAGCTGGGCACTGGCCGTTACGCCGTTGTGCATAATGGTATAGGTGAAGTTCTCCGTACGACCATAGGCGGTCGCGCTGGTGGTGGTTAGCGTGTAGGTGTAAGTCCCGTCGGCGCTAATGGTGAGATCGCCATACTGCCCGTGAACCACGGTGCTGCCCGTTGCGTTGATGGCCGTCGCCTGACCCAGAGCATTGGTCACCTGCGTGAGCAGCGTGCCGGCTGGTGCATTATCGCTGCCTGCACTGGCGTCCACATCGGTGATCACGTTTCCACTGACGTTGAGGTTAGTGCCAACAATAGTGCCCGCGCTGGTCTGGCTGACATCGACATCCAGACTACTGTAAGAGCCGGTTGCCAGCAGGCTGGTGTTGTAGGTCAGCACCCGATACTGACCCTCTGCCAGCCCGGTCAGGTTCAGGGAAACGCCGCTGGCCCCGATGGTTAACAGGTTCAGGGTACTGTTGTTCCCGGTGTCCACCACGGTTGTCCAGACATTGTTGGTCGCATCCCAGTGCTGCACCACAAGCTGCATACTGTTGAGCAAACCGAGCACCACCCCTGTCCCGTAGGCATTGATGGTGATATCCGCTGACGCACCGTTGTCGACGTTGAAGGTCACCTGCGCACTGTTGTTCCCCAGCAGCGAGAGAACGTTGCCCACCGCACCAACCAGCAGGACACCGTAATCACTGTATTGTGCGTCAGTGACGGTGGCTGTGGTGGTGAAGTTCAGTTCATCAACGTTGTTCGCGGCAGAGAGCGGCAGATTGGGTGCCAGCACCTGACCCGGCAGAGACATATTCCCCGCAGTATCGGTCGCCGTCAGCGTCAACGTACCGCCATCAGTCTGTTTGTTAACAAAGGTCAGCGAGTAGCTGCCGCTGGCATTGGCCGTTGCGGTGTACGTTGTGCCATCGGGCAGGCGGATCGTCACGGTACTTCCCGCCTCTGCCTGGCCGGTGAGCACGCTGCCATCTGCGTTGAACTGACCCGTAGGGGCATTCGGCGCGGTGGTGTCGACGATCACGGTCATTGCGGCTGAGACAGGACCCGTCCCGGAGCCGTTGGTTGCGGTCGCGGTAAAGGCGTGACTGCCTTCCCCCATCGCTGGCGTGGTGAAGCTCCAGTTGCCGCTGCCATCGGCAAGGGTTGTGCCGATTAATACTCCGTTATTGTAAAGGGTGACGGTGGAACCGGGCTGTGCGGTACCTGCCAGCGTTGGCGTGGTGTCGTCAGTAGTTTGCCCGTTAGACAGCGTGCCTTTCAGGGTGCCGACATCGTCGCTCACGGTGGCAATCACCGGCGCATTTGGCAGGGTGGTAAACGGCGCGGTGATGCTGGCGGAAGCCCCCAGGTTACCGGCTTTATCGGTTGCATACGCGGTCAATGTTTCGCCGTTGGTCTGCGCAGGTGAGAGGGCCACGCTGAAATGACCGCTTCCGTCCACCGTCGCTGTACCGAGCACCGTGCCACCGCTGGCGGTGATGGTGACGGTACTGCCCGCTTCTGCTGTCCCGGTCACAAGGGTTCCCACATTCACGACTGCAAGTGCGCCCGGGGCGAGCGGGGCGACGGTATCGACCACGATGGCGCTGATGGTTGAGGCGGCGCTGGTATTGCCTACCGCATCGGTCGCGGTCACGCTGAAGTTATGTTGTCCGTCACTGAGTGCTCCGGTGGTGAACGTCCAGTTGCCGCTGCCATCGGCAGTGACCTGGCCAATTTGTGTGGCTCCGTCGTAGATACGTACTACGGCGTTGGCTTCAGCCGTACCGTGAAGCTCTGGCGTGTTGTCGTTGGTGGGGACTGAACTGGTAACTGGACCGGTCAGGGTACCCACATTATCAAGAATGCTGGTGATAGCGGGTGTGTTCGGCGCGGTGGCATCCACCACGATGTTAAACACGCTGGAGTCTGCGCTTGGGTTGCCCACCGCGTCACTGGCGGTGGCCTTCAGGGCATGAGGGCCGTCGCTCAGTGCTGTTGCAGGGGTAAAGCTCCAGCTGCCATTGGTAGCAACCACGCTACCGAGGAGCGTGGTGCCGTCATAAATGCGAACTAACGAACCGGCAACCGCTGTTCCTGACAGCGTTGGCAGATTGTCGTTAGTGGCCTGGCCGTTGGTCAGCGGGCCGGATATTGACCCAACATCATCCACCACCGCGGTGATAACGGGGGGAGCCGGTGGGGTGGTGCTAATTGTCAGCGTGAACGGTGTGGAGGGATCGCTGAGGTTTCCTGCGGCATCACTCGCCCGCACGGTAAAGCTGTGCGTTGTCTCGCTCAGGTTAGACGAGACCTGATACGTCCAGTTACCGCTGGCATTGGCGGTGGTGGTTCCCAGCAATGTGAGACCATCATAAACGTTGATTGTCGCCAGCGGTTCACTGGTGCCTTTCAGCAACGGACTGGTGTCGTCAGTAGATTGGCCGTTGCTCAGCGTTCCCTGAACGGTGCCGACATCGTCCACCGCCTGGGTGATAAGCGGCACGGACGGTTTTGTGGTATCGACGACTACCGTGAACGGTGTCGATGCCGGGCCAACGTTGCCTGCTGCATCGGTGGCGGTAAAGGTAAATCCGTGGCTACCTTCGCTCAGTGCTGGCGGCGTATATGTCCAGGCACCCGTGCCATCGGCTGCGATTTGAGTAAGCAGTGTACCGTTATCGTAAACACTGATCAGCGCGTTCGGCTCGGTTGACCCGGTAAAGGATGGCGTGGTGTCATCCGTGGATTGCCCGCTGCTGAGCGGCGTTTGCTTCGTGCCCACATCGTCGGCAACGGAGATAACAAGCGGAGCCACCGGCGCGACCGTATCAACGGTAAACGTGAGCGTCGGGTTGACGAGGCTGCTGTTTCCGGCCGGATCGGTGGCCGAAATCACCAGATTATGCGTACCTTCTGACAGCGCTGTGGCCGGGGTGAATGTCCAGGTGCCACCGGCCGTCACGACGGCGGTGCCTATCTCCGTACCCCCATCGGTAATGTGGATGGTGGTGCCTGCTTCGCCCGTACCACTGAGGGTTGGTTTGCTGTCGTTGGTGGTTCCCCCCGCGCCGATTTGCCCGGTTACCGGGCCAACATCATCCAGCACGCCAGTAACCACCGGGTTAGCTGGTGGGGTTGCATCAACGGTTATGGCAAAGGCTGGCGTGGTTGTTGAAGTATTGCCCGCGTTATCGCTGGCGTAGACGCGCAGGTTATGTACACCCTCGCCAAGCGGTACTGTGGGTGTAAAGCTCCAGGTTCCGTTCGTGACAATCGCGGTGCCAACGGGTGAGCCATTATCCAGAATATGGATGGTGGTGCCGTTAACCCCTGTACCGCTGAGCGTCGGCGAGCTGTCGTTGGTGAGCTGGCCGTTGGTCAGGTTCCCCGTACCGGACGGGAAATTGTCATACACGGTATCCAGCGTTGGCTGTGCCGGTGGTGTGGTGACAATGGTCACGCTGTAGTCATCTGAGACGACACTTTGATTACCGACGCTATCGGTGGCGACTACCGTGAAATCATGCGTGCCGTCATTCAGCGCTTTTGTCGGTGTAAAGGTCCAGGTACCGCCAGCGCCTGCCGTCACTGTTCCTATTTCAACGCCATTATCGCGAATGGATACGGTACTGCCCGCTTCGGCGTGGCCTGAAAGGGTCGGTGTGGTGTCGTTTGTGGCGGTATTTTTGTCTACGTTTCCGGTCAGCAGTGGGACATCGTCTGTAACGGTATCAATACCAGGCTTTGCGGGCGGGGTGGTATCCACCACCACCACGAACGCTTCAGACGGTACGCTGGGGATGTTAGTGATATCGGTGACGGTAATCGTCAGGCTATGGCTTCCGTCAGAGAGTGCGCCTGGGGTATAGCTCCATTTACCGTCAGCACCGGCGACCACGTCGGCAAGTTTCGTCAGTCCATCATAGATGGTGACGGTGTTATTCGCACCGGCTGTGCCGCTCAGGGTTGGCGTGTTGTCGTTGGTGGTCTGGCCGTTTGTCAGCGGGCCGGTATATGGAGCCACATCATCCGTCACCGCGCCGATCACCGGCGTACCTGGGGTCAAAAGGTTGATGGTGACACTCGCCTGGTCGGAGGAGGCACTGGTGTTCGCCCCCAGCGTGGCGGTGGCGGTAAAACTGTGCGCCAGCGGAGTCAGCGGCACGATGAGCTGGAAACTCCAGTTGGTTTCACCTGGCAGCAGCGTGATGGTCGTCAGGAGTATGCCATCCTGGTAGAGGTTAACCGTACTGCCTGCCTGAGCCGTGCCGCTGATGGTCGGGAGGGGATCGTCAGAGATGCCGCCTTTAACGTTCCCCTGAATCAGCCCCACATCATCGAGAATGGCATCAATCACCGGTGGCTGCACGGTACCCGTCACCGTCCAGGACGTCGCGTTACTGGTATTTCCGGCGCTATCTTCGGCGGTGATACTCAGGTTATTTCCTGACGCCTGTGGTGAAGAGAGCGTGACAGTGAAGTGGTTATTAACATCCGCAGTTCCGGTGCCAATCAGCGTGTTGCTGGCATCACGTACTTCCACGGTGGAGCCTGCTTCCGCCGTCCCTGAGAGGATGGTGCCTTGTCCGTTGATGCTCAGCCCGGAAGGCTGATCTGGTGCAACGGTATCCACATTAACGGTGATGGTTGGGCTTTCTGTACTGATGTTGCCTGCTTCATCCTTCGCCGTGGTGCTGAAGGTGTGGTTGCCCTGGCTTAGCGCAGTGGATGGCTGGAAACTCCAGTGACCGGTCGGGTCGACCGTTACGCTGCCCAGCACACTTTTGGTGCCATTGACGTTGTCATACAGGGTGATCACCGCACCGGGTTCACCGGAACCGCTTAATACCGGGCGGCCGTCGTTTGTTGAGCCGTTGTTGCTGACCGGGCCGGTGTGGGCATCCACGTTGTCGGTGACCACCGGAGCCGCAGGTGTGGCTGGCGCACTGGTATCAATGATAATGGTTGCAGCCTGCGACGCGGCGCTTTCGTTGCCCGCACCATCTTTGTCCGTGGCTGTAAGACTGATGTCGTAGGTGCCGTTAGGCAGTGGAGGATTAGGCGTCCAGCTCCAGTGACCCGTGCCATCTACCGTTGTGGTACCCAGCGGAGTGCTACCGTTATAAATGGTGATCACATCACCCACATTACCGCTGCCGCTAAGCGTTGGGGTGGTATCCCGCGTGGGTTGTCCTGGAGACAGAATGACGTCCACACCGTCCGGGTTGACGGTGACTACCGGTGTTGACGGGGCTGTTGGGGCAACGGTGTCGACTTCCACGACAAAAGGAGCGGAGGTGGCGGTATTGCCCGCAGCGTTAATGGCAACGGCAGTGATGTTGTGCGTGCCATCGGCTAACGGGATGCCTGGCGTGAAACTCCAGTGTCCGGAAAGATCGACGGTGGCATTGCCCAGCAGCGTATTACCATCATAAATGGCAATGGTATTGCCTGCAGTGGTTGTGCCCTCCAGCAGAGGCCGGTTGTCATCGGTTGGCTTACTGCTGGTCACCGTGCCCTGAGTGCTGCCAACGTCATCGGTAACCGAATCAATGGTCGGGACCCCAGGTGCGGTGGTGGAGAGATTCACCTGGAAGACAGAGGTCGGGTTGCTATGGTTACCGGCTGCATCCACGGCGACAAACGTCAGGTTGTGTGTGCCGTTGCTCAGCCCGCTGGCAGGCGTCCATGTCCAGACGCCATTCGCGTCGATATTTGCCGTACCAATGACGTTCCCCCCCTCCATGACGTTGAGGGTCGCCCCCGCTTCGCCAGTACCGCTAAAGGTTGGGGTGCTGTCGTTGGTCACCTGGCCGCTGGTGATGGGGCCGGTATTTTCTGCAACATCATCCAGCACATTTTTCAGTACGGGGGTATCGGGGAGGGTGGTATCGACAGTGACATTCCAGGCCGCAGAAATGCTACTTGCCTGACCTTTCCCATCCACCGCCTGTGCGGTAATAACGTTCCCGCCTTCAGACAGTGGTGCGTTTGCCGGGAATGACCAGCTGCCATCTGGCTGGATCACCACCGTGCCTATCAGCGTGTTGTTGCTGTAAAGACTGAGCGTAGTACCCGCTTCACCTTTGCCGTAAATCGTTGGGTGGTTGTCGTTCGTCAGGCCGCCGTTGCTGATATTGCCGGTAAAGTCGGCCACATTATCAACAACACCCAGAATTTCAGGTGGTTGCGCCGGCGTGGTGTCGGGCGCGAGTAGGGTTCCTGGCGTGCTGGTATTCCCGGCCTCATCGGTAGCGGTGGCGGAAAGGGTTTCGCCATTGCGCTGGGATGGGGTGAGCGTAACCGTGAAATTACCCTGATCGTTCGTCACCGCCGTGCCGACAACGGTGGTGCCGTTGCTGATGGTGATGGTGCTACCGGCTTCGGCTTTACCGGTCAGCGTACCGCCGTCGACGGTGATGGCGAGATTGGTTGGTGCGCCCGGTGCGGTGGTATCCGGGGCGATAGCCAGCGCGGGCTGGCTGGTATTGCTCGCGCCGTCGGTGGCCGTCACGTCCAGCACTTCGCCGTTTTTCTGTGGCGTTGAGAGGGTGACATCGAAATGACCGCTGCCATCTGCCTGACCAGTGCCAATGATGGAGCCTTGCTCGTCCTTCACGGTGACGGTACTGCCAGGCTCTGCTTTCCCGGTGACATGATCGCCATCGTGGTTGACCACGACATTTGTTGGAATGGCCGGAGGCGTGGTATCCGGAGCCGTCAGGCTGGCGGGTGGGCTGGTGTTGCTTGCGGCATCGGTGGCGGTCGCTGAAAGGGTTTCACCATTAAGCTGGGCGGGGTGCAGTTGCACCGTGAAATTGCCCTGAGCGTCCGTCACCGCCGTGCCAACAGTGGTCGTGCCGTTGCTGATGATGATGCTGCTACCGGCTTCGGCTTTACCGGTCAGCGTGCTGCCGTCGGCGGTGATGGCAAGATCGGTTGGTGCGCCTGGTGCAGTGGTGTCCGGGGCGATAGCCAGCGCGGGCTGGCTGGTATTGTTTGCACCGTCGGTAGCCGTCACGTCCAGCACTTCACCGTTTTTCTGCGGTGGTGAGAGGGTAACATCGAAATTACCGCTGCCATCTGCCTGACCTGTACCGATGAGGGTGCCTTGCTCATTTTTTACGGTGACGGTACTGCCAGGTTCTGCTTTCCCGGTAACATGATCGCCATCGTGATTGACCGCAACCCCCGTCGGAATGGCCGGAGGTGTGGTATCCGGAGCCGTCAGACTGGCGGGCGGGCTGGTGTTACTTGCGGCATCGGTGGCGGTGGCTGAAAGGGTTTCACCATTCAACTGGGCAGGGTTGAGCGGTACCGTGAAATTGCCCTGGGCGTCCGCCACCGCCGTACCAACAATGGTGGTGCCGTTGCTGACGATGATAGTACTGCCCGCTTCGGCTTTACCTGTCAGCGCGCCGCCGTCGGGGGTGATGGCGAGATCGGTTGGTGCGCCCGGGGGCGTGTTATCAACAATAAAGTCCAGTGGTCTGGAGATGCCGCTGGTGTTCCCGGCCGGATCGGTTTCCGTGATCGTCAGGGAGTGTGTACCTTCGGTCAGTGTGGAACCGGGGGTAAAATGCCAGTTTCCGTTACTGTCGACGTTGGCTTCGCCAATTTTCACCCCTTGATCGTAGAGGGTGATGGTATCGCCAGGCTCACCTTTTCCGGAAATCTCAGGTGTACCGGTATGGGTATAGTGACCGCTCTGAATTTGTGTCGCCGTCGCACCGTTGCGCTCAGTTGCGTTCAGGAGCGTGGGTGTGTCCGGCGGTGTGGTGTCCACAACCACGGCAAATGAAGAAGATCCCGGGCCAGTGTTCCCGGCAGCGTCGGTGGCTTGGGTGGTGATGTTATGTGTACCTTCGCTTAAATCTGTCGACGGGGTAAAACTCCATTTGCCGTCACTGCCTGCCGCTACGCTACCGATGGCTGTCCCGTTGTCGTAAACCGTTACCGTTGATCCGGCCTCTGCTGTTCCGCTAAAGGTTGGGCGGGAGTCATCGGTGCTTTGACCACTGGTGAGTGCGCCCTGGACTGTACCGACATTGTCCGTTACGCCGGAAATAGCAGGTGCAACGGGAGCTGTTTTATCCGGGGACGGAGGGTCTGCGGGATCCGCCGGGTCGCTACTTCCGCTGTTGCTATGTCCACTGCCACTGCCACTGCCACTGCCACCGCCACCGCCACCGGCAGCCAGCGCTATGCCTCCGGCTGCCGCAACGCCGCCCAGAACCCAGGGCCAGATTGCACCACCGGTGGTTGATTCACCGCCTGCAGCGGCCAGCAAAACGTCCGTTGAGGCAATGGATTCATAATGCGCGGCTGCTGCAGTGGGGTCTTCAATCCACCACAATGCGCCGTTGTCATCTTCCAGTACCAGCTGACTAAGACCCTGTGCATCCGTGACGTAGAAATTCTTGATGACGATGGTTTCACCAGAATGCAGGGTGAGCACCAGATCGTTGTTATTTCTGGCAAAATGCTGAATATCGGCGCGCTCCAGGTGAAGCTTAACGATAGAGGAATGATTCAGCGAGACCTGAGTCCCTTCCGTGGTCGTTTTCACGCCAGTCAGTTTTGAGATAACAGATATTTGGCTCATGAGGTTACGGCTCCTGGTGGTGATGCTATTTTGATGAGTAACACGATGATGATTTCTTCAGTGCGAACGAAGCCCGCCAGAATAAAAATTGGCTATACGCGTCCGATATCTATTATTTCCTTCAGATAATATTAAGTTGTTTTTTTCTTCTTTATATAAATCCCTTTAATTCGTGGTGTTATTATTTTTTGTTCGTCTAAAAATGATATAGCTATAAAAATTCAATTACGCAAACCTGATGGAGAGAATAAATATTAATGCAGCAGAGAGGTGGTTTTTTCGTGTGTATGGCTTTTAACGCCAGGCGTGGTGCGGGGTTGAAGGGGGTTGGTTCGTGGCGGAGAGAGGTTAATTTGCGATAGGGAGTATTTTCTGGTGATGTTAATTTAATTTATTTACACGATCATTTATTGCGGCTTAACCTCCATTTAAGCCGCAATAAATGGAGCGTGGTGTATGATATATTATGTTTGCTATTTTATTTTTAGTTTTTTCGTGACGCGTATTAATATAATCACGCTAATAGTGATTCACTTATTATTCATATGCTGAATGTACTATTGAGAACCAATGTGTAGCCACTCTCCCGGGGATGAATGAGCCCGGTGTGCAGAAAAAATGTTCAGGTGATGAATAAAAACGCGCTACTGCGCGTTAACACTATGTACACCTACTGTGCATTCACCCTGGAGCAAAATATGAAAACCTTCGCCACCGTCCGCTATCTGGCCGTTCCGGTGCTGTTATTGTTCCTGCATGCCCCACAAGCGCTGGCTATGGGCAATAATAGTACTAATAGTAAAACGCCTGACTGTCCTTCCGGACAGGTGTATGACAGCACCACCCAGAAATGCGTGCCTGATAAAAGCAGCAGTCTTAGCGATCAGGACAAAACTAACTATGCCTACCATCTTGCTAAGAAAGGGGAGTATCAGGCGGCATTAAACCTTCTCAACACCCTGAAAAATAGCAATACGGCAGAAGCCTGGAATTACCGGGGGTACGCCACCCGCAAACTGGGCCGCACGGATGAAGGGATTGGGTATTATCAGCGCTCTCTTGCCCTGAACCCTAACTATGCCAAAGCGCGTGAGTATCTGGGTGAAGCCTGGATGGTAAAAGGACGCCCCGATCTGGCGAAAGAACAGCTGAACGTTATCGCCGGTATTTGTGGCCAAACCTGTGAGGAATATCGTGACCTGCAGGCTGCCATTAACGGACATCCGGAATCCTGAGTTCAACCGTGAGGGTCGTAAAATCACAACCAGTGACGTTCGCCAGCAGCTTGCCGCACACCTCACGCGCCTTTGGCGCTACGGCCTGGTGTTGTCGCATAATCGTGATACGGCGGAAGAACTTGTCCAGTCAACCTGCGTGCGCGCGCTCGAAAAGAGCGCGCAGTTTACGCCGGGCACGCGCATCGACAGGTGGCTGTTTTCTATTCTCCACTCAATATGGATTTCCGACCTGCGTGCGCGTCGGGTTCGCATGGGGCAGGGATTTGTGGAAAGTGACGATCTGGAGGCTCCAGACACGCGTGACCAGGACGATGACAGCCTGCGTTTTCGGCAAATTATGCTGCGGGTTAATGCGCTACCAGAAGCGCAGCGTAATACCGTGTTTTTAGTCTATGTCGAAGGGTTTACCTATCAGGAGGCGGCAGAAACCTTATCGGTACCCGTCGGCACGATTATGAGCCGGTTAGCCACCGCGCGTGCCACGCTGGCAAGGTCGTTTGACCTGCCGCCCTCTGCACAGGAGAAACGCTCTTGAAACCGATTCGTTTTGCGCCCCCGTATAACGACGATGCCATTGTCACCTGGCTGGATGGCGAGATGGAGAGTGAGGATGCACGTCAGTTTGAACAGTGCCTGCGCGGTGACACGCAACTGTCTGCACGAACCGCCGAATTGATGAAAAGCCATCAGGATTATAAAAGTGCCTTTGCGTCCTGGCTGAACGATGCCCCGCTTGCAAGAATGCAGGCCAGGCTGGAGCAACATCTTGCGGAGCACCCTGAACCACGCGCAAGCGTTAGCCGCCGCGCATTGATTGCCGCTTCACTGAGTTTTTTGGTCTTAGGAAGCGGTCTGGGATATCTGGTGCGCCCGGCATCAGAAAAACAGGATGAAAACGAGCAGATTCGTGATCTGGAGGCGCAATACATGTCGCTTTACAGTGCTGAAACGCTGGTGGATGTCGACAGTGGGGCCGCGTTACTCCAGAAAGGGTTGACCCGTACGATGCAGGATTTAGGGTTACAGCTCAATGAACAGCAGCTGATGCTGCCAGGTGCAGAGCTGAAAATGGTGCGTATTCTGCGGTATGAACGAACCTCTATTGCGCAGATTGCCTGGCTTCACAATGATTATGGCCCGATGGCGCTGTGCATCTCCGCAACGGAGCAGGGGAAAACCACACCCGTTCAGGCGGAAAAACGGTACAACATGAACATTGCCTGGTGGAACAGTCGGGGTCATCAGTTTGTCCTGATTGGACGTAACCCCGCATCACAACTGCAGGAGACCGCGCAGGCGTTATTGCGCATGATTGGTTGATTCGCGCCCGGGCCGGGCCTGAATATCAATATTGATCGCAATCCGGTCATCAACAACCAGGGCAAAGCGATCCATGTTAAAAGACGCGCGCGAGATAGCCGTAGTGGCATGGAGCGCTAAAAATGCCAGGTTATGCTCTTTGAGCATGACATCCAGAATCACCGGCCGTCGTATCTCTCTCACGTTCAGTGTGCCAAATACCCGAAAATGATCCTTTTGCAGCGTAACTACCCGGTCACTGATAAAGATGATTGTCGGGTAGCGTGCAGCATCAAAAAACATATCGCTTTTGAGTTGCCAGGTGAGCAGACTATTGGATGCCACCAGTGTGGCTACGGGGATCGTGACATGGATCTGGTCGTTGAATTCGTTCGCTGGATCGAGGATGACATCGCCCGTAACCCCTTTGAGCCATGCCTGCGAGAGTATGCCACCGAACGCGCGCCAGGAGAGCACAATTCCTGTTTTTTGCTGGTCAATGGCATAGCGGACAGGGGTTGCATTCACCATCGGGCTAAGCAATATCACAATCAGCAGAGCGATATTACGCATCATCTAAGCATCTCCATCATTCAGGCATTGTATTAACGCCTGACGCAGAGATTTTATTCGCCGCGTAATATCCGAACCGGCCCGTCGGGCCGGTCCAGGGTTCAGACAATGTGAACAATATCAACGGAGATTTCAACGGCCGGGGTGCTACCGCGATTTTCCAGCCAGTGAATCGTGTTGTGATCTTCAGGCCAGCCCACGCCCGGGCCATAGTCTGTTGCAATGCCATTTCGGTGATCGGTAATGGTGCCCTGTAAAATGTAGACAGTGCCGGGACGATCAACATGGTTATGTACCGGGCCAAACACACCACCCGGATCGATAGTGACCTTACGCATACGAAGCTGACGGCCTTCCATCCCGGCAATTTCAGGGCCCAGGTCAATGCTGGCAAGAAGCTCAACGGTGACGCCACGGGTTTCAGGTGCGACTTCCTTAATGTTCATCTGCGTGTACCTCTCTTCAGGGAATGAAGAATATGCGGTCTTCACGCTTTTATTTTAGCGTTTCCGGTTGGTATGGAAGGAGGACAGGGGAGGGAAATAAAAAAGGCCGCTTGCGCGACCTTTCGGAGGGGTTATTCAGTGACTTTCTTTTCCAGCTCAGCGGCACCCTCTTTGGCCTTATTCCAGCCTTTTTCTGCACTGGCTTTGGTTACGTCCCAGCCTTTCTCGGTACCCTCTTTGGTTTTATGCCAGGCTTTCTGGGAATCTTCGCTGACCTTGCCGCCAAAGCTTTCGCTTTTACCTTCTGCGGCATGCTTTTGTTTCAGCTTCAGCTCTTCACCTTTGTTCTGTTCTTCATGCAGCTTTTGCTTCGCCGTGCTGGCGTGCGCGTTCGCCGTGGCGACGGTATCGTCGGTTGCATGTGTGGTCGCCGCAAAAACAGGAGAAGCCAGCAGAACGGCAGATAATGTGATAATTGTTTTTTTCATCATTTATCCTCAATTAACGTTTTCGTGTTATGAGCGTGATTAAGGATGACATGCGAAATGCGCGGGTGGCTTTAGGAATAGACTGTAAGTGAAGCAGAACGCCACACAGCATGATATTTAGTGACTGGAGGATGTCAGGGGCTGTACAAGTATTGTATCTTACCGTCAGTAACAAAAACTCTTTGCTCAGGAATATGTTATGTTTTCTGGATTGCTGAAAATGCTGCCAACATTTCGAAAGGACAATGTCAAAGACACTGAAAGTCCTTTGAACTATGATGACCTGATTTTTCTGGATGCTGAGACATTGGCTGAAGAAGGGATTGCCGGGGCTTATCAACGCTTGCTGCCTGAGTTAAAAAAACATATCCGCAATCCCGCTCAGATTTATGAGTATATTGATTCTGAAATCCAAGAATACAAAGTGTCGTGTAATGGAGAGGAGTTCACTATATATTCTGCAGAAGTCCCTGGTTCTGAAGAGGAAAGTTGGGCAAGAGCAACATATTCTCTCTTCGTTATTGTTAACGCTCAACTTTGTGACTCAGAGATTACGTTTTTTGCTATTGATGCTGACAACAGTCTTTCAGGGATGTTTTTAACCGAGCAAGAAGCAATGGCTGCGCGAAATATCATAAAAAGCGAAGTTGACTGGCCTTATATTCCAACGCTCGATGCTCCTTTTTATGGACAATATCACGAGGGGAAATCTGCGGGTTGTATGTCGCAGTAAGCGGTTGCAGGGACTTCTGGATAACCCGGTGTCGGATTGTAAGCACACCTGTTTTAGTTCCACGCACTTTTTGAGATTTCCGGTTTTTCAGCCATCAGCCAGTACTCTTCCGGTGTCAGGTTATTCAGGGACTCATGTGGTCGCTCGCTGTTATATTCCATCAGCCAGCGCCCAGTAATTTCCCGTGCTTCATTTAGTGTCCTGAACAGATAAAAATCCAGGATTTCTGTCCGGTATGTCCGGTTGAACCGTTCGATAAAAGCATTCTGTGTTGGTTTACCCGGCTTGATAAATTCGAGTTGCACGCCATGTTCTTCGGCCCATTGTGCCAGCGCCAGTGAGACCAGTTCTGGCCCGTTGTCCATCCGCATCTTCAGCGGGTAGCCGCGGTTTGCCACGATCCTGTCCAACACCCGGATGACTCGCTGAGCCGGGATATTCAGGTCGATTTCTATCGCCAGTGCTTCGCGGTTAAAATCATCCACCACATTGAAGGTCCGGAAGCGTCTGCCGCAGAGCAGCGCGTCGTGCATAAAATCGATGGACCAGCTCTGGTTTAACGCTTGCGGCGTCGCCAGTGGTGCCGGGTTACGCACTGGCAGACGCTGTTTTCCCTTGCGACGAAAATTCAGTTTCAGCAGGCAGTAAATCCGGTGAACGCGTTTATGGTTCCAGGTATTGCCCTGCCTGCGCAGCAGCTGGAACAGCTTCTTAAAACCATATCGCGGATAGCGTTCTGCCAGTTCAGTCAGTGCATGGATCACCGGTTCATCACGCCGGGTATCGGGCCGATAAAAATACACCGTCCTGCTCAGCGATACTGTCCTGCAGGCCTGGCGTAAACTCATGGCAAATTGCGCTGTCAGATAGCTGACGAGTTCACGCTTTATCGCTGGTTTTAAAGCTTTTTTTCGATGACGTCTTTAAGTGCCCGGCACTCAAGACTGAGATCAGCAAACATCTGTTTGAGGCGTCGGTTTTCGTCCTCAAGATCTTTCATCTTTTTGATATCAGAGGCTTCCATCCCACCGTACTTTGCTTTCCAGTTGTAGTACGAGGCTTCAGAAATCCCTGCTTCGCGGCAGACATCCTTGACGGTACGTCCGGCTTCAACAGACTTCAGGACAGCGATGATCTGGTGCTCAGTGAATCGGGCTTTACGCATGGCGATCTCCTCAGGGAATACAATCAGTATGTCGGAAGATCTCTAAAAGTGAGTGGTTCGTTTTACCGGGATACTTACACGTTAGCCTTGGAATTAGGGTAACAAGAAGCCAGAACAGATGCGTCGAGAGCATAGCGAAAGTCTCAATAGGCTTGTGAGTAATAGCAAAAACCGTCCACTAGTATCAGGCAACTCAGTTGAGTGAGACCAGTGTAGTAATAGCGATCAATAATTGTTCATTTACTAGCTTGATCTTGCTATGCTCGAACAACAAACCCTTTAAATCTCTCAATCTTGAAATGGAGTTCCAAATGATTGCATCTATACTTGCTAACGAATATGTAAGTGCCTTTGGTTATTTAGTTGGTGTCGTTTCTGGTGTTATTGCCATATATCAAACTGTGCAAGTTTCTAAGAAAGATAATGAAATTAAACAACTCAATATAACAATTAATGAGCTAAATTCGCAGATTACAACTATTACCACAAACAAAAATACTATTAGTCAAGGAGAGCGCTCTCAATATTTTCAAGAAAATAACGGCCCTGTTAATATTGATAATCGGGGGTAGTTATGTCTTCAGGTGTAAGTTTTAAGGATAATCTTGGGCCGGTGCTCATAAATAATCAGCCAAGAGTCTTGAGGGCAAGTGTTATTGGGAAGTTGATTGAGATCATTTCCAGTTCTGAAGGCGGTGGACAAAGCTTAAGAAGGACTGCGTCAGAAATTAACGTTAAGATTTCATTCAATGACCTGAAAAGAAATCGATGGATAGCAGAGTTGTATAAAGAAGATGCATTGCTGGTCGATAATTCTGTCAAGACTTTAGATAGTATAATCTATCAGGGCAGCGTTAAGCTAAAAAGGCAATTTAGGAATTATTATAATGCAGCATTAGGACGATATGGCCTGTTTGAAAAGCCCTATGATATGAGCATCATAAAGGTAAACTCAGATAATATTGTAGATGAGGTGGTTTTCTCTGCTCAAGAGACTGTTAATTCTTGCTCTGAGTTAGGAACGGAATTTTTACAAGAGGACATTGATTACGGGATTCGTATGATTGTGAGCTATTCAATTATTGAATGCATCGTATTGGAGAATCCTAATGATTACAATTGATACAGACCCTAAAGCAAATCCCATATATATCGGTGGGTTGATTCTGCGGATTTTTCTGGCCAATGATTCAAGGGTTATTGATATTACTCATTTGTATGATATGGTCAATGAGTTACTGGAATTATCTTTTGATCTTTTTCTTTACTCATTAGACTGGCTCTTTGTCATTGGTTCGGTTCATTTAGACGGAAATGGAGGTGTTATCTATGCGGCTCAATAAACTTACTATATTAAAAAATAATAAAGTCGTGAGAGTGATTGAATTTAAGAATGGTTTGAATTTAATAGTCAATAAACGAACCTCTGGCAAGGAAAGTGGTAATAGCGTTGGTAAATCAACCTTGTCACGTGTCCTAGATTATTTATTTATGTCTTCAGGTCATGATATTTATCATGATGCTGAGTTTGGAAAGGATATTCCTGAAATAGTTTCGCTAATCAATGAAAGTGTTTTATTGTTTAAATTAGATTACAACACAGTAGAAAATAAAAAAGCTAGTGTCTCAAGAATAATTTCTACAGATGAGAAAAGTTCAAAGTATCTTGTAGATGATATTGAGGTTGACAAGAAAGAGTATTCAGATTTTGTTTCAAGGTCAGTCTTTGGGTTAACAACCGAAAAGCCATCATTAAGAAATGTTTCGCATAAATTTATTAGAAATACGAATGAAAAAATGCAAATGACTCTTAATTTCCTACATGGTAACACTACAGCTGATGCTTATGATTTACTGTATTTATTCTTGTTTGGTTTCAATGGCTTGCCACTTATAAAAAAGAAAGGTGATTATAATAAAGAAATTAAAAAGCAAAAGACATATTTAGCTGCATATAGAAATCCCCATAGAGAAACTGTATTATCAAAAATGATAAAACCTCTTAGGAAAGAAATATCGGAGGCAGAAAAAAGCATCAAGAACTTTGATTTTAAAGATAGCCACGATGATAGTTTGAAAAAATTATCGCAAATACAGACTGTTATTAGTGATTTTTCTTTGAAGTATGCCGAGTTAAACATGCGAGTGAAGAATATTGAAGAATCAATTTTTTCACTTCAAAATAATATAACCCAGGCTGTAGAAGATGACTTAATTGACATATATCATTCGGCCGGTATTTATTTTAAAGATGAGCTCAAAAAATCATATGAGGAGATGGTTTTATTTCATAATGATGTTATCAGTAATAAAATTACTTTTCTTGAGTCGGAATTATCAAAGAAAAAACAGGAAATCGATCACGTTAATCTAGAAATAAATAGTCTACATGAATTAGAATCCTCATTGTTTAAAACCATTAAAGAACCTGAAACCCTAAAGTCTATCAATCAACTTTACAGCAGATTAACTGAATTGCGCGAGAATTACGCGAGTATAGAGTCCAATCTTACGCGTATTAATGAAACCAACGCTAAAATAAAGTCGTTAGAGGATAGCCGCGAAGAGTTGCTTTTGGAAATTGACTCAGCAGTTAAAGGGTTAGAAAAAAACATCGAGATTTTTAATGAGTTCTTTGGAGACTTAACGAAAGAGATATATAACGAAAGATATATTTTTGATTTGTCCTTTGATAAGGATAAAGGAAAGTGTGATTTTGATATATCTTGTGTTACTCCAAATAGCAATGGAGGTAAAAAGAAAGGAGAGATAACAGCATTTGATTTAGCGTATATTAAATTTGTTGACAAAATAAAATTGAAAAGGCCAACCTTTATTATTCATGATAGTATTGAAGATGTCGATGTAAATCAAATTAGAGATATCTTTGCAGAAGCTAATGCGATTAATGGGCAATATATTGTTTCCATCTTAAGTGATAAATTCTCTGACAAGGCGGATTTAAAGTTGATGGAGGATAACTCGATCCTTGAGCTATCATCAACTAATAAATTCTTTAAAGTGTAATTAGGTGGGTTTTATTCGATAAACAAATTCTCCCCACCATATCATGAGTTCACTTCTTTTATTTAAGTACGTTGAGCGATTATAAGCTCTTCGTACTTCATTTTTATCACTATGAGCTAGTGCAGCTTCTATAACATCGGCATTGAACCCAACTTCATTCATAGCTGTGCTTGCAATTGAACGCAATCCATGTGCTACAAGTTTTCCACCGTAACCGATACGCTTAAGTGCAGCATTAGCCGTTTGGCTATTCATTTGTTGCCTTGGGTTATTCCTGCTTGGAAATACATAATCTCTATGAGCACTGATAGGCTTCATGACTTCGAGAATCTCTAATGCCTGAGGTGAAAGAGGGATAATATGCTCACGCTTAGCCTTCATCCGTTCCGCAGGAATTGTCCAAAGTTTTGTTTCAAGATCGATCTCTGCCCATCGCGTACCACTAGCTTCTGATGGACGCACAAGGGTTAGGAGTTGCCACTCAATGAGACAGCGAGTTGGAACCGATAAGTTTGACATGACCAAAGATCGCATCAACTTTGGCAATTCTTCTGGTCTCAACGTGGGCATGTTTTGCTTTTTCGGTCGCTCAAAAGCCATACCTACGCCTGATGCAGGATTCGCATCAAGCAAGCTAGTATTTACCGCGTAAATCATAATCTCATTAATACGCTGTACCAGACGACGAACGGTCTCCAGTGCTCCACGCGCTTTGATTGGCTCCAGCGCTTCAATGATCGTTCTGGCTTTAATCTCCTGAACTGGTATCTCACCAATAGCTGGGAACACGTCTTTATCTAAAGAGAGCCAAATGTCTTTTGCATAATCCGGTGTGACACTTTTGCTCTTTAGTTGGAACCAATTGGAAGCAACTACAGAGAAAACACTGTCCACCTCTATTTGGCGCTGTTCTGAAACCATTTCTTGTTGCTGTTGAGGGTCTATACCTTGTGCTAAAAGGGATAGATGTTGATCGCGTATTTGACGTGCGGCTGCGAGTGTCAGGGCAGGGTATGCGCCAAGGCTCAGATTTGTTCGGTTAACACTGTTTGGCCGCTGGTAGCGAAAACGCCAAAGCTTTTTACCCGAGGTTTTGACGAGTAAGAAAAGGCCGTCTCCATCGTGCAGGGTAAAGTCTTTTTCGCGGGGTTTAGCTTTAAGAATTTCATTGTTAGTGAGGGGGAGTGTGATGCGCGCCATGTCTGGATTCCTTCCATAATTGGTACACGTTTATTGGACCACAGTATAACGTGTACCTAAACGTGTACCAATTTTTACTGGATTCAGGCGGATCGTCTCGGACGATTACAAACACAAAAAAGCCCGCAGGGCTTGCGCCGTGCGGGCTTTCAGGACTTCTACGGATGACTCTGGAATCATCTTCGAAGGATTTTGGTGGAGCTGGCGGGAGTTGAACTCGCGTCCGAGAAGTGTTTAACTCATTGAAAATAAACAATTCTGTCACTGTGACAGGCCTCAGGTGCATTTTACGTGCATATTGAGGTCTGTCTAACGTCCTGATTCTGTCCAACATTTTGAAATATTTCCCCCGCTACAGCGCGGCTGAAATCGCGGTTTTACCGTCATATTCAGCCAGGTATTTACCGTAGTTGCGGAATATCATTTCAGGCCCTTTGTGGCCCATTTGTCCTGCAAGCCAGAAGAGGTTAACGCCCTGGCTAATATGCTTGGTGGCGAATGTGTGCCGCGTCTGGTACGGGTTACGATAGCGCACGCCAGCTTTTTTCAGGGTCGGCACCCATGCTTTTTTTCGGATAGCGTCGGCGTTCGCCCAGGGTTCTCCCGTTTTCGGGTCGCTGAATATGAACTCACTTTTCATAAAGGTGTATTGCTTCTGCGCCTGCAGGGCCGCCAGCGCCTCACTGTTCAGCTCCACCTTACGGGTACCGGCTTTTGTCTTGGTGCCTTTAAGTACCCCTACGACACTGGCCGCCTGAACGTGGGCTGTGTTCGCGATGGTGTCGAGATCAGGCCAGCGCAGCGCGCACAGTTCGGAGCTCCGCAGACCGGTATTGAAAGCAAAGCGGAACAGGTTTTCCCATTCCGGGTACCTGCAGCTCTGGTAAATGGCGAGGGTTTCCGCTGGCGTGAACGGGTCAACCTCGTAATCGTCGGCGCTCGGGCTGCTGTCGATCACGTGGTACCGGCTTGCGCTGACGAGGGTTACCGGGTTAATGGTCAGCAGGCCATCCGTAACAGCTTCATCGATGGCGCTGCGCAGAAACGAAAGGTTATTCCTGGTCGTTTTCAGCTTTGTTTTTCGGCTGGCTATCCAGTTTTTAAGGACCGCTGGCGTCAGTTCTGACACGTGGAGTTTATGCAGAGCTGACAGCGCCGACAGGCATTTTTCATAACCGTTGATAGTCGACGGGGACAGGTTGCGGTTCTGGCAGATTTTCAGGTACTCGTCCAGGTAAGACTTTATATTTTTGGTTTTCTTTACTACCCCGAAAAGCTCCAGCTTTTTGGAGTTTGGGAAGTATTTCGCATAATCGAATGTGCCACTGACGATCTGGTTTTGTATCTCCCCGAGCAGGCGCTCGGCGTACTTCACACCGCGCGCGTTTGCTTCCATTTTGGAGAGGGGCTCCCGGCACAGAACCCCTTTGTATGTGAAAGTGATAACCAGAGTGTCGCCAGTTTTATGCTGGCGGATAGTTACTCCTCTTGGGAGAGATAATGATCCTTGTTCTTTCTTGCCCACTTTGAAACCTCCGTTAAGTCAATCCAGCGTTCTTTAACGCCATCGACTTTTAATACATGTACTCCCTCCTTCCATAACCCCCTTTGTATCCGTTTGTTAACGGCTTCTACCGTTTCCCCCGCGTCCCTGCAGTACGTAGAAAGGGGTACACAGTCAAGACTCATGACTGACCTCCCGCCCGAAAGCCTGGGCATTTTCCAGTTCATTAGCTGCATAAATCAGGGCGTTGTGATGTGAGCGAAAACCACCATCGAGTTCGCGAGCAGCTCTGTCGCGCAAGATGTCGATCGCTGACTGATAATCTTCACCCACAGGGGCTGTTTTCATCGTTTCAAGCTCGATAATCTGCCCATTTTTATACATATCCATCAGCAATCCGAATTGTGAACGAGCGGACACGATCAACATGTACCGAATGCTATTTGCGAACATATTGGTGTCTTCATCGTGAAGCAGATCCTCAACGTCATTACCTCCAGTGTTTTGGAATAACGTAAGGTACGGGCGCATCCATTCAGGTACGGTATAAAGCTCTTTTGCTGATTTTCTCATTGTGCTGTCTCCTTTTCAGCTTCAATAATGCTGTCGACCATCATCATCAGAGAGCCGGCCATGTCGTCGTAGTCGGTCCATGCGCTACTTTCGAAGAACTGAGCAGCGACTACCGGCGCGAGCTGACTTACAAGATACTGGCGATAAGTCATGCCCTGAGGAGAATCAGTGCGAGGGCATGGGTAAGCTGGTTGTTGTCCCGTTTTCATACTCAACTCCCGAAATCCATCAAAAATTTGTACTCAATCAGCGAGCCGAACACGACGGCCACCAACAACAGGCCAAACAGCAGGGAAAGGAAGAATGCTTTCATTTTCTGTCCTTCAGTTTGCTGTATCGTTCATGGCTCATTACTTCCCAGTTCTGGCCGCCATCTCGGGACAGCAGCCGCCAGCGGCGATTAACCTTCAGGCTCAGGTTTCCGGAGCCGTGCATACGGCAGGGATGAATCCGCCTGGCTCTGAACTGGCGGAGGACATGGACCGCCTGCAGGTGCACCCACTCAGGAATTCGTATCGCTGTCAGGGCCATTGTCCTTCTCTCCTGCAGGTGGGGTGATCGTGTAACCGGCTTGTTCAGCCATCCATAAAAAAGTCTCCAGCGATGCTGTAACCTCGCCGTTCTGAACCGGGCGCGCGTGGATAACTTTCCCGTTCTCGATTGTCAGCACGATATTTACTGGTTCGTGCGTGATAATTGGTGTCTGATCACTCATGGCTTGTCTCCGCTGTGACTGATTTTTGTTTCTTGGCAAACTCGACCAGCTCAGCAATGAGATCGTCGATTAATGCCTTTCCGCTTTCTGTCAGGAACTCACCGCTGCCATTCACATCTACGGCGTTGCTGTAAATTCCTCTGATGGCTTTTACGCCGTCGATATTCCCGTATTCACTGAGAGCCAGCTTTTCGAATCGTCTCAACAGACCATCAAGTAGTATTTCTGTTAATTCGACGGTGTTTATTCCCCCCTTAGGCATATTAATAATGATGCAGGTGCTTCCGGTTTTACGCTGGTGGCGTAATAACGCGGCTTTAAGTATTCGGCGCCGATATGTTTCTATTAATTTATCCATTGCGCTGTTCTTCCTCCAAACTCATAACTATTTCTTCCTCCTTTTCCGTCCATCCGTGAATCTCAGCGGCCAGGTCATAAACCAGAGCACATAGAGTTTTAAGTTGAAATCGGTCGAGCTTGTCGTGATATTCATATAATGTTTGCGACAAACCAGATAACTGTTCTGCTTTGATATTCACGCCCTGAATATCCTGCCTTTTTAAAATGCTCATAATTACCGTCCATATGCTTTTTTAAGGTAAAGTCGGGCGATTACCTCATAACCGCAGGCCGCATAAAGGCATGCTGATCTATACGCCGTTTTATCTTTGATGAAAGTCATACGAAGCGCCTCACAGCTAAAGATGCGACTACTCTTCCGTGAATACGTATGTCTTTTTGCTCACCGACATTAAGCGTGAAAGTTTGGTAATGGAGATTGTCAGAAATAATCTTTAGTGCCCCGTCCGGCAAGGGTTCTATTCGCTTGATGAACAGGCAGTTACGGCCAAAAACATCGCCCGTAAAAACATAGATTCCGGGGGTAAGAACGCGGCCTCCACAATCAACGAAAGCTACAATCTCACAGGGTTCGATAGTCGGCTGCATTGAATCACCTTCCATCCTGCAGCTCTTAACTCTGTTTCCAAAATCATTAATATTGTCTGAGCCGAAAAGCATTTGTGGTGTTTTAATTGGCTCGTTGAAAGAAAGTGAATTTTGCATTTTCATTTCCTCAGGGTGAGTTTGGTCACGCCAGTTAAGGCGTTATATTTATTTCTATATTTATTTAATCAATGATCTAGCGGAAAACATATTTTTAATATCAGGATGCTCATCAATTATTTTTTTAGCTTCATCACAGGCATCATCATAGCTTTTGAAAAAATCAACTAATACGAAATAGTTTTCATATCTTTGGTAAATCGCAAATTCTATCCCATCGATAAGATTGGTGATAAATTCGTAATTAGCATCGCCCTGATAGGGTTGCGCTGTTTTTAAATATACCCAATGGCTTCTGCTTTCTTTGATTTTTTTATGAATATCAAAGTGCCTATTACCCGTTACCACTTGTGGATCTCTTTTCATTTCTCTGGCTCCGTCACTTGCCGATGAAATGAATAATACTAGATGTTTTAGTATCTGCAATACTAAAAGTATAGTTTTGTGGCGAGTATGTGCTTACTTATTGAAATGTAAAGAAATAAAAAAAACCTGTCAGGAGGACAGGTTTTGTACTGTTAGTAGCTTAATCAGAGCCACATCATAGCTTGAACAACGACACCTATGATCCTGCAATTGCCGTTGATTGGAATGAGAGGATATTGAGGATTCAATGGCTTGAGATAGGTTTTCCCGGCGTCAATTACCAGTTTTTTAAAGGTCGCTTCGTTTGCGTCGGTAAGCTTGGCAACTACTAAACTCCCATTGATTGGTTCTTTACCTGTATCGACTAAAACGTACATACCTTCAGGAATGCTCATACCGACAGGAGAAGTCATTGAGTCACCCTGGACTTTCAACCAGAATCCTTGACCTTCAATGTGTGCATCGGAATCGTACCATTCATCAATGTCTTTGAGGGTGTACGGTTCTATAGCCTCACACCATGCCCCTGCACTTACCCAGCTAATGAGCGGGTATGTCCCACGTGGTTTGGCCGGGCCATGATAAGTAACGTTTGATACCTGAGATAACAGCTCAGCTTCTTTAGCAAGAGCTGGGCTGAAACTCGAAATCGGCTCATGAAGCAGTTTCGCAAACTTAGCTGCAACTGGAAGATTCAGTGGGTTTCTACCGTTCAGGTAATGACCGACAGCTCCCTGAGAAATGTCCAGTTCGTCGGCCATATCAGCTTGGGTGATGCCCAATTCTTTTTTCTTCGAGTCATACAAGGCCTTAAGGCGCGCTGCGTCTTGAAGCTGTTCTGTCGTCAATCTGCTTTTCTTTTCCATAGCCTGATTTAATACCAAAAGTTTGATTATGTCTCCTACCTATAGTACCCTTCATTTTAATACTTTTAGTAGTATTTAATCGTAGAGGACGTATGAACCAGATTACTCTTAAGGAATACGTGAAAGAGCACGGCCAGGTAAGAGCTGGCGCAGCGCTCGGAGTAACGCAAATTGCCATAAGCAAAGCATTAAGAGCCGGTCGGGAAATCTTTGTTGTGATTTCTGAGGAGGGGACTGTTTCAGCTTTTGAAAACAAAGCATTCCCATCTAAGCGGCGAAGCGATGAAACCAGAGCCTGAGTTACTCAGCATCTTACCTTCAGATTTTAGCCATGCGGATGCCGAGTGGATTAAGCAGCAGTTACTTAGCCTGACACCAACTGCACGACAAAAAGCTATCCAGCGTTATGCAGCTGTGTATCAGGAGACGTTCGAGGCCGAACCCGTTTCATACCGCAAGGAGAACCGGGCAAGGCATGAAGCAAACACAAGGCTTCGCCTGTTTGTGAGAAATCAGGGCAGAGCTTTACAGGGGTATACCGCCGAACCTCCCCTGGCTGGAACGCAATCGCGATCCTGATTGTTTCGGGTTTAAAGGTACCCGAACAGAAGCAGGCTTAAAGGTGCCTGTTCAGGTTGGCAACCAACTGACCCAACTCCTCATATGTACTAGGGAAGTAGTACGTTTTTATGGGGAAGAGGGAAAGGGGGGTAAGGGGGGATTGGGTGTAGGGGCAGGAATAGGGTCTTTTCCAACAGGAGAGATCCATTGGTTAAGTAGATCACTGTCTTAGAGGCGCAATTAAAAAAACGCCCGTATCAGCAAGGTAGTACAAGGCGCTCAGGCGCTGAGAAACGAAAAGGGTTCTTCCTGGAAGAGTGATTTTTCAGAGGAGCTGAATCAGAAGGGAGGCTGGCAGCCTTTGGGGAGGCCACCAGCCATGTGAGGGGGAATCCATGAAAACCACATCACAAAATTATTATCTCATCAGCACGGGAGCTGCACAATGGAGCTGACGATCACGCCGAATTTTGCACAGGAACGAGCGCTAAACATGTTGCGCCGTGACTGGAAGGCAAACGACACCTTCATGGTGTATTCGCCAACCGGTAGCGGTAAAACGGGTTTGGCCGCCTTCATCGTTGCCGGGTTTGTCAGCCGTGGTATGCGCGTCCTGTTCTGTGCACCGTACACCATCCTGATCGGTCAGACGGCTAATCGGTTCGTGGAGTATGGATTACCGGGGGATGAAATCGGTTATATCTGGGCGGATCACCCGAACTACGATCCGGACCGGAAAATTCAGATTGCCAGCGCCGACACGCTTATTCGTCGTGTTTTTCCTGAAAATATTGATTTGCTGATTATCGACGAAGCACACCTGCGTAAAAAACGCATCCTCAAGGATATCGAACGTCTGCGCGGCAAAGGCGTAAAGGTGATTGGCCTGTCGGGAACTCCGTTTTCCCCGTTCCTTGGCAAATACTATGACCGACTGATTAAACCGACCACCATCGGCGAGTTAATCCAGCGTGGCGATCTGAGTAAATACGAATTTTACGCGCCAACTAAGCCGGATCTGAAAGGAGTTAAAACCAAAGCATCGCTTGAGTACGGGAGCGATTACAACGAAACGCAGCTGGCTGAAATCATGTGCGGCTCTACGCTGGTGGGCGACATCGTACAGAACTGGCTGGAGAATGGCCGGGATCTGCCTACCATCGCTTTCTGCGTCAACGTAGCCCACGCCAATTACCTGACAATCCAGTTTAACTTGGCGGGTGTTAACGCTGAGGTAATGACCGCCGACACTCCAGTGGATGAGCGCCAGACCATCATTCACCGCTTTGAAACCGGTGCAACGAAAATCATCGTTAGTGTGGGCGTTCTGGTGGCCGGCTTCGATAGTGACGTTCGTTGCATCATCTACGCCAGGCCAACAAAAAGCGAAATTCGCTGGCTGCAGGCGCTCGGGCGTGGCCTGCGCACCGCACCGGGTAAAGAGTCCTGCCTCATCTTCGATCACAGCGGCACCGTGCACCGTCTGGGTTATCCGGATTCAATCGAGTACGACGATCTTCCCGGTAAGTCTGACGGCATGGAGGAAAGCGCGCGCCGCGCAGCTGAGGAACGGGCCGAAAAGCTGCCACACGAATGCTCTCAATGCCATTACATGAAGCCAGCTGGCGTCTATGTATGCCCGAAATGTGGGCATAAGCCGCTGGGCGGTGAGGACGTCGATACCGACACCGGCCGCAAACTCAAAAAGCTGGGTAAAAACCAGCATCAACCCACGAAGGCAGAGAAACAGGCCTGGTGGAGTCAGATCAAATTCTATCAGCGCCAGCGCGTATCGCAGGGGAAAAAGCCCGTCAGCGATGGCTGGTGTGCAAATACTTTTCGCGAACGGTTTGACGAGTGGCCTAACGGGTTGAGCGATTTCCCGATGGAGATCACGCCGACCGTCTCTAATTTCATCCGGCACAAATTGATTGCGTATGCGAAAGGGCAGGAGAAGGCCAAGCGTCTGCAGGAGGCATTAGGCACGGCAGCCCCATCCTCAGTACAACAAGCACAGAAAGCGATTAGCGATATCAAACAGCAGTTAGGAAAACGAGCATGAAGACGGCAGAAGCGGCAAAAGGTCAATGGGCAATGATTTTTGAGCACTTCGGGTTACCTCCCATTAATGCCAGAAATCACTTTAAAGGCGAATGTCCGGTATGTGGTGCGCGGGGAAAGCTGCGTATTGATGACCGGGACGGCCGGGGAACATGGATCTGTACCTGCGGCAGCGGTGACGGAATGAAGCTTGTCACTCTGACACAAGGGAAGCCATTCAATGAAATTTGCAGGGAAATAGACCAGCTGATTGGTAATAACTTTACCCGCGAAGCGTTCCCGCGCACTTCAGATGCAGTAAGTGCCCGTGATCGGGTTCTGTCCAAATTTTCGAAACTGGTCAACCTGAAAGGAACTACCGGGGCGGATTATCTGCAGGCCAGGGGAATTTATCAGCTCCCTCAAGAGGCGGTAAAGTTCAATGATAAACAACGCTACGGCGGTAAGGTTTACCAGTGTCTGTATTCACTCGCAACTGACGACAAAGGCGAGCTTTGCTATCTGCACAGAACCTTACTGGACGGCAATCAGAAAGCCCAACTAAGGGATTCTGCCGGAGCGAAGCGCCAGAAATCTCTTCAGGACGAAAGCTATCTGGATCATGCCCGTTCAGTCGCTATTCGCATGTTCCCGGTAGCGACGACCCTCGGAATTGCCGAGGGTATCGAAACGGCTCTTTCCTGCAAGCAGCTGTACAACGTTAACACCTGGGCCACCATGACCAGCGGATTCATGAAGAAATTCCGTGTTCCTGCAGGTGTGAAAAATTTGATTATTTTCGCAGATCGAGACGTAAACAGTGCCACCGGATTGGCTGCGGCCACGGAATGCGCCCATGCCAACTTACTGGCAAAAAATGACCTGGAAAAAATCAGCATCTACTACCCGGATAACGGGGATTTTAACGACATGCTCATGAACGGCGATCAGGTTCGTGAGGTGGTTTTCTTCAAGAAAAAGGCGGCTGCGTAATGCGTACTGATAACAACGAACATAAAGCACTATTCACCATCCCGACGGCAGCGCACAGCTCCGCCCTCTCAAACATCAAGCCTCTGCCCGAGCAACGGAGAATCACCGGGCATAAGCAGACTGATGCTTATCTTTGGGTGCTGGAGGTTATCCGTCAGAACGAACCCGCACATCTGGACGCAGCCGAAGCCGCGCTGGAGAAAATTGAAATCACCCCAAAAGAGGCCGAGAAACGTTATGCGGGTTATCTGTTGGCGAATGGTGGCGATCCTTTACAGGTTGCCTTCGGTACAATCGGTATGGGTAATCCGGCACAGGCAATCAAGAACGCCCGGGAGAATATCAAAAAAGCAGCATCAGTCAGGGCTACTTTCGGCAACTATGAGGCAGCGCTCGAAGATGTTGAAGCTGAGAGAGTAATCAAGTCTTCCCCGAAATTTATCGGCGATCACCGTTGGGGATGGACTCCGGCCGAGAAGAAAGCTGGCAGCATTAACGGCAGCCGTATGTATGAAATTGATGATCAGCGTCGGGCATTTGTTGATGGATATCGCGATGTGTTGCCTGAGCCTTTTACGCTGTCCGATGTTGTTCGTGAATTTATTTACTGGGACTGGCTCTATAGCGTTCGCCACACTTCAAGCCAGGAGCTGAGCGATGAATTTGGTTACTCAGAGCATCACGAATCCGTATATGACCGCGAGCGCTACCTTGAAAAATTGCTGGCAACCATCAAACCCGTGACGCGAGCTGAAGCTATCGAGGTATGTCGCTGGTTCCTTGAAAGTGAAAAGGGCCAATACATGGAGAACCACGGCGCCGCGGTGATTCTTAACCTGGTAGGGGAGTGTGAAGAATGAAACTGGAGGCATCACTAAAACACTTTAGCCCTCAGGGAATGCACATCAGCGACGACGTGAAAGGAACCTCTCCGGATCGTATCACCGGCACTGATGTTATGGCGGCCATTGGTACCACCAGCAGCCGAGCGCGGTTTGGTCTGGCTGCCTTCTTTGGTAAAACCGGGATCAGCAAAAGCGATGAGCAGCTGGCTGTACAAGCTCTGGCGCGTCATGCAATGGAATCAGCGCCCAGGAATGTACGCAAAGCTGCAGCAGGCGAGTTTGGCTGGTGTATGCTGGTGCTCGCACAATTCGCCTTTGCCGAATACTCCCGTTCAGCGGAAACCAGCGTGAAGTGTCACAGCTGCAGCGGCAGCGGATTAACCTCTCAGTATGAGGATGTGATCAAACATCCTGGAGTCTTCAACTCTGACGGAATGGAAATCGTACCACCGAAAATCAAGCACGAACTGGTCAAGCGTAAATGCGCGGCATGTAACGGTAAAGGTGAGCTGCTGGCCCGATGCCGCTGCGGCGGAAAAGGTGAGGTGCTCGATCGTAAAGCCACAAGCGAGCGCGGCGCGCCGGTATTTAAAACCTGCGAGCGCTGCAGCGGAAATGGATTTTCTGGGGTGCCGTCTACTGCAGCCTATAAAGCGATACTGAAGCGAGTTCCAGATCTGCACGTCAGAACGTGGACCCGTAACTGGAAACCGTTTCTGGAGGGGCTTGTCGACGTCTGCTACAGAGAAGAACAAAAAGCAGACTCGGCGTTTCAGGACGCAACTAGCTTTCGTGATGATATGAACAAAATTTAGCATATTAGCCACATTAAGCTTGATTTTGTCCGAACTTGTCGTGTATGCTTCGAATCGTAGGTTATTGCGCCTACACGAAATCAAACCCGCCTCAGAGCGGGTTTTTTATTGCTGTCTATTATTGACATGGACTGGCGCGCCCATGTAGATTTGGCTTATCAACAGGTTTGGGAATGAAGAGGCGGCTCCCAAAAGTTAACCGCCAAGTTGGTAACTTCGACTCGATAATTAGTCTGGGACTCCAACCATGTCGGCTGAGAGGTCGACATCTATTTCTTTTTCGGAAGCGGGTATTTCAGCCTTACTGGTTTTGTTTCTATATCTCTAGGTCCCCTAGTTTTGTCATAAAAGTACCATATATTGAACTTCCTTTCGGTATGCCATGTGTCATGCTGCAAATGGGGCCACCCCAGATAAGAAGCAACATTGTTAGACACCTTGAGCTTTGTTTCAGATGATGCCTTGCCTTGATAGGCACACATTACAGCCCCTAAGAAAAAATCGGCAATCTGTATATTTTCAGATGCTTTAGAGTCTTTTGTGACAACACTACTGATTATCCCTTGGCGGCCATATTTGATGTTTAACACGTTATTGGCAATAACATGGAATTCTTCATCTGCTTTTTTGTAGCGAGATGCAATTGGGTCAACTTCGATTCTGAAGTTACTGTCTCGTTCTGGATGGGCTGATATAACAGAGCCAATTTTTGTTGATATGAGATTGGTGAAATGCTTTCTCCTAGCTAAATCATAATCGCCATTGTGAAATGATTTATTAACCATTGATTTTTCGACCACTATACAGTGAAAAGCTAACCACGGAACCTTGAAGAAGACATCAATTAGTTCGTGATAAAAGTCAGAGTAACGCTTAGAAGAAGCTTTTTGCCATTTGATTTCTTCGAAGAAGGAATGCTTCTCTCTGAGATTCCTGATTAGTTGCGCAAAATCACCACGCCGTTGATATTTCATCCAAAGGCTGCCAAATCCATAGAATCGCTGACCGTCAATACCTGACTCGTCGCAAGCAATATGCCATATCAATTTCCCAGGATGTTCATTTTCAGCCATAAAGTAGATGCCACATGGTTATAGTGAAGCGTAATATTTAATCACACATATAACGTGTTGATAAAGATCGTTTTATGCTTGGCGTGGCGGTTTGGCTTATGTATCATTTCGCTCCCGGCCCTTTAGCTCAGTTGGTTAGAGCGTGCGACTCATAATCGCCTGGTCGCTGGTTCAAGTCCAGCAAGGGCCACCAGACCGCCACTAGCTCATCGGGAAGAGCGGCAACTTAATGTTGTAGTACGAGGTTCGAGGCCCCGGTGGCGGACCAATGCCGACTTAGCTCAGTAGGTAGAGCAACTGACTTGTAATCAGTAGGTCACCAGTTCGATTCCGGTAGTCGGCACCATAATGCGGGCATCGTATAATGGCTATTACCTCAGCCTTCCAAGCTGATGATGCGGGTTCGATTCCCGCTGCCCGCTCCAGTTAAAGCTTTTCGGTCTGCGATGATGGGATACCCGGAGTGACTGAAAAGCGACCCAGTTTTGAATGGGCGCTGCTTTTCGCAAAATTGCTGTGTGAAAAAACTGACCTTTGGGTTCAGCGCTCATCCAAAAGCATCTCGTCGAAATCCAACTAACCGGGGTGGTTTGTTGGATGAGGTGCCTCAAATTCAAATAACCTCGCCATAGTGCGGGGTTTTTTAATTTCTACGTGGCGGAAATCGCTTTGAGTCTAAAAAAGTGCGGAGAACGACATCACTCCTCTCCGCAATAACAACTCCATCTCATGCCCGCTTGTCTTTCTTTTAACCACAAAGAGTTAAAGTCATGACTTAGTGCAAATAGTAATGATTTAAAACTATTTGAGAAGTTAATTATTTTTTGCGTAAGTTGGTTCTTCTTAAGGATTGTTTAATTTATTGCACTCCTCAGGAGAAGCAAGTTCCAGCAGGTTCAATCATCACAAGGCTGCCATTAGGCGGCCTTTTATATTTCTAGTAACAGCACCCGCACTTAGCGAGGTGAGAGACCATGAAAATGAATGATTCAGGGAACATCTTCACGCAGTTCTTTGCGTGGGTAGCAGCTCTGGCTTCTGCCATTGGATTTACCACTCAGGATCTGGTGTTCATGTTCTTTGGCGCTGCTGGTTTGCTTATCTCGCTTGCCTCCTACATCAACGGGCGTATAGATGCGCACCGCAGGCGTAAAGAGGATGAGAAGCGAACAAAAATGGTCAATGACTACCTGAAAGGCGTTGGTGACAAACCCCTTCACGAACGTCCCGCAGCTGCAAGCGTGGTCGTTGAGGCATTACAAAAGGAAGGTGACTGATGGGGACCAGAACAAAATTGAGTTCTGCTGTTCTGGGGCTGGTACTCGCTGGTGTGCCAGCATCCGTCATTCTCGATCAGTTTCTGAATGAGAAAGAGGGTAACAGCCTCACGGCGTACAAAGATGGCGGCGGTATCTGGACAATTTGCCGCGGCGCCACGAGCGTTGATGGTAAACCGGTTGTGCAGGGCATGAAATTGGCACAGGCCAAATGCGACCAGGTAAACACCATCGAACGGGATAAGGCGCTTGCGTGGGTTGATCGCAATATTAATGTGCCGCTTACCGAACCGCAGAAAGCCGGGATCGCATCTTTCTGCCCATACAACATCGGGCCGGGTAAATGCTTCCCATCCACGTTCTATAAGCGCATCAATGCTGGTGACCGGAAAGGGGCCTGTGAAGCTATCCGCTGGTGGATTAAAGACGGTGGCCGTGATTGCCGACTAACCAAAGGCCAGAAGAATGGCTGCTATGGGCAGGTCGAGCGGCGCGATCAAGAAAGTGCGCTGGCGTGCTGGGGACTGGACCAATGAAAATTAATCCAGGTCTTATCGGCGTTGTCGTTATTGCTGGCCTTTCTGTCGCTCTCGTTAAGAGTTGCTCAAACGCCAGTAGCCTTCAGAGCGATAACGAAGTTCTACGAAGTGACAACTCTTTGCAGGGGCAGGTGATCGCGACTCAGGCTTTCAACTTCAACCTGTTTAATCAGGTTGCAGAACATGCCAATAGGCTTAACTCCCTTATCGACACCAGCACCGAAGAAACCGTAATCGAATACCGGGAGATTCTCCGCCGTGAAAAAACCTGTGATCTGCCTATTCCTGCTGATGTCGCTGGTGGGCTGCTCAGCTACGCGAACAGTTTACGTGCCAGCGCAATGCACACCGATTCCGGGAACGCTGACGCAGCCGGTGATAGCACCACTACCCCCGGCACGCTGACGTATTGCCAGGCTGTTCTCTGGATCAAGCCGCTGCTGGCCGCTATCGAAAAAGCGAATAACCAGCTGGCTGGCGTTCGTGAAATTGAAAGTAGCAGAAAAGAGTCACACTTGGAGAATTTAGGCAGCTCATCGCATTGAAATTTAAAATTAGTCACCAATATAAGAAGTACCATGATAGGCATGGTTTATATGGAGATTGAACATGTTTGAAAATTACGCCTACGCTACAAAAGAAGAGCGCAACCGCGGTGAGATTGTTAAAGCAGCATTAGAAATTGTCAAAGCGTCAGTATCAGCTTCTTCAAGTTATACAGGAAGAGACAAGCTTGAAAAAGACATCAAGTTTGCTGTTGCAAATATTGAGTCACTGGCAGACGCTATTGAAAATGCTATGAAAGACAAGTGAGTTCAACCGCCTTCGGGCGGTTTTTTATTGCCATCATAATGGGTAGCCCCATCATAATGGCGTAAAATTCATCAGAGGTATTCTGTATGGCATCGCTAAAACAATCCCTAGATGCCAATGGACAATCAAAATATTACGTCCACTGGAAGGATGAAAAATCCGGTCATGGACGCCGCCGCATCTTTAAGAATATTGATGATGCCGCACATCTTTTCTGGCAAAAACAGAATATCGAGCTGGATTGTCGAACCGCCAGCTGGACCGGAATAGACCACTCATGGACTTTCCGAAAGTTAATTCTGTTTTATCTTGGCTATCAGGCGGGAAAGCTGGAAAAAAATATTATACGGCTATCGTCATATACGAAATGCCGTCACGATCTTCTCGCTGTAGACGGGCCGATACTGGATAAAAATATTCTCCATATCAGGCATCGCGATATCGTTGATTCGGTTCGCACCGGCTGCCATCGCTGGATTCGTTCGGCTTTCTTCCTGCTGGTGGAAAAGCGGCTCATCGCTTTTAACCCTGTTGACCGTCCCGCGCGCCGGAAGCGTCGACCCATCACCATACCGCCATCATCATCGGTCAGAGAGCTACTGAATAACGCGCCAGTTCGTGAGCGTATCGCGTGCTGGCTCGGGATTTGTGGCCTGCGCATCGGTGAGGCTCTGGCGGTTACTTATAACGACGTGTCAGTCGACTGGATCGACATCCGGGGGCATGTTGTTGATGGCGTTATACACGAGGGGCTGAAAAGAGGAGTGGAGCGCCGGGTACGGATGCCGCGTGAGCTTTTCGCGTTGCTGGATAAAAGTAAGCTCGGTACTTCTGAGCCTCTCATCTGCAACCAGTTTACCGGAGCATGCCTCGCTACCAGCTACGGCACTCAGGGGGGTCTCGTCAGAACCCTGAACGACTATGGCATTAAGCGATTCCATCATCTTCGCCACTTTGCTGTATCTCGCCTGGCAAACAAAGGCGTCGATATTCTGAAGGTTTCCCGACTTATTGGGCATTCGAACATCAAAACCACAATGGACGTTTACGGTCACCTGTTCGGTGAAGTGGTGGAGATGGATTTGGACTGAGTTATCCACATAGTGGAAATATTAGGGCGATCCACTATCTCCCCATTCTGCGCGGCCTCCGGGCATCAAATCGCAGTTTTCCCGAAAAAAAGGATATGCCGCATTTTTACCCCCTCTGATATGCCGCACTTGGCACCAGAGAGGACGCGGCCTGCACGCCAGAATTTACCGCGTGATACGCCGCACCCGGATCGGAGAAATTGGATTTTGAACAAAAAATAATCACATTGACTTAGGCGGAAGTATGGCTCCTAAAAAAAGCTTCAGAAAAGCCTACGTCGGTATCGTTATGGACATGGCATTAGCCCGTAGCAAAATCAGCAATCGGATGGTTGCTCAGCGCTTAGGTGTGGACGAGACGACGATCCGTCGCTGGCGTAAAGAGAATATCGAGTTTGAGCGCGCTTTCACTGAGGCTCGCGAAGCTCTCAGAGAGAAAATAAACCGCGTCGCCGGTAAGAGCCTGGACGTTCGCAAACGGAAGGTTGTCACCACATCGCCGGATGGTGTGAAAACCACGATCGAAGATGTGCTGCCCACGCACAACGATATTGCTGTTTTCTCAAAAGTGCTCGGTCTTGGTACCAGCGTCTATAGCGAGGAAGAACGTCAGCGTGATGTGCTTCGCGAGGTGATGAAACACAAGGTGGCCGGGAAATACTCCGCGCTGGAGGCGGCGCAGCTGCTTGAGGCTGAGGGGGTAAAAGTTCCGGCAACCCTGCTTATGGAGCTGGGAGCACCGAAAATTTTCGAACCGTTCAACAATATGGACGAGGCAGCCAAAGCCGACGCGGCGAACCTGACCCCGCAGGAAGCAGCCGATATCTACAAAAAATACCTGGGCTGAAAATTGCAAAAACAGGCGTTTCGAACCGTAAAAACGCTATGCACTTTTTGACCCGTTTTATGCACGTTTTATTCATCCCGATTTGACCACTTTTCTGTTCAAAACAGAGGCTTCACGCCGTTTGCGTGATGGGTGCTGTTGCGCCAGTGCGGGTAACGACCATTATGTTAAATCGGGGCGTTTTTGAGGAATTTTTCTGTGCCGATCCCATTCCCCTTTGACTTCCGCAAACCGGACTATACCGCCGTGTATGAGTGGAGAATGGAGAGGCTGGAGCGGATCAGGAAGGCACCTGAAATGCTTCCGGCGCTCCGTGAGTTTTACCGCAATAACCCGGCCCAGTTCATCATCGACTGGGGCATGACGACGGACCCGCGTAACCTCGATTTTGGGCTTCCCGTGTCCATACCATTCTTGCTGTTTCCGAAACAGGAAGAGTGGATAAACTGGATTATGGAACGCCGCAAGGGGCTAGAGAACGGACTAACAGAAAAAAGCCGCGAAATGGGGCTGAGCTGGACCTCTATCGGTCTGGCCTGTTCGCTTTGCCTGTTCAACAAAGAAATGGTGATCGGGTTCGGTTCCCGTAAAGAGGAATATGTCGACAGTACCGGCAGCCCAAAAGCGCTGTTTTGGAAAGCGCGTAAATTCGTTGAAATGCTGCCCGTCGAATTCCGGGGAGGCTGGAATTATAAGAAACATGCACCATACATGCGGGTGGAGTTTCCGGAGAGCGGCTCAGTAATTACTGGGGAAGCAGGCGACAATATCGGACGTGGTGACCGTACCACGCTTTATTTCGTGGATGAGTCGGCATTCCTTAAGCGACCGATGCTGATAGAGGCTTCTCTTTCTCAAACAACACGCTGCCGTATCGATCTTTCATCGGTAAACGGTATGGCAAACCCTTTTGCCCAGAAACGGCACAGCGGGAAAATCCCTGTGTTTACATTCCACTGGCGCAGTGACCCACGTAAAGACGATGAGTGGTACCGCAAGGAATGCGACAAAATCGATAACCCGGTTGTTGTGGCACAGGAATTAGACCTGAACTACAGCGCGTCAGCTGAAGGTGTGCTGATCCCCTCAGAATGGGTACAGGCTGCCGTCGATGCACATATCACATTGGGAATCCTGCCAACCGGCAAACGCCTGGGCGCAATGGATGTCGCCGACGAAGGGCGGGATAAAAACTCATTTTCCACCCGACACGGTTTCCTGCTTGAGAATGTACGGGAGTGGTCCGGTGTTGGCAGTGATATTTACCAGTCTGTTGAGAAGGTTTTCGGTTTCTGCGAAGAAGATCGCCTCGAAGAGTTTCGCTTTGACGAGGATGGGTTGGGCGCTGGCGTTCGCGGTGATGCCAGAGCCATCAATGAGCTACGTAAAGCTGAGCAGCGTTCAATCATGCTTGCTACCCCTTTCCGTGGCAGTGGCGGTGTGTTTGACCCTGAGGACGAAGCCGTGCGCGGCGACAACGGACAGAATGCGCGGCTTAATAAGGATTTCTTCGCCAACGCGAAAGCACAGAGCTGGTGGCATCTTCGCAAACTGTTCAGAAACACATACCGTGCAGTGGTTGAGAAGATGCCCTACGACCCTGACGAAATCATTTCCATCAGCAGCGCGATGGAAAGTAAAGACAAACTCATCATCGAGCTTTCACAACCGACTTATTCCATTAATGGCGTAGGGAAAATATCAGTTAATAAGCAACCTGATGGCACTAAGTCGCCTAACCTGGCTGACTCCGTGATGATTAACTACGCGCCGATGGATTCCTCTCTCGATATCTGGTCTAAGCTCGGAGCATAAAAGCTATGGCGAAAAAAACAGGAAGAGTCGCCACTGCCGACTCTTACGATAACTTTGTCGCGCGAGTTGGCATGCAGCAGCCAAATCAGCATGCAGCGTCAACTTATCGAGCCAATTACACCAGCCGCAATCGTCTGCTGTTGGAATGGGCTTATCGTTCTTCGTGGATCATCGGCGCAGCTGTTGATGCAAAACCCGACGATATGACAAAAAAAGGTGCCAGAATAACCAGTGAAATTGACCCAAAACGGCGGGGGATTCTGGAGGCCCGATTTGAAGAGCTAAAACTCTGGGAGCGGCTGAACCTGATCCTGAAATGGTCCAGGCTGTATGGTGGTGCCGTTGGGCTAATCCTCATTGAGGGACAGGCACCCCTGACGCCGCTGGTACTGGATAAAGTGGGAAAAGGCAGCTTTAAAGGCCTCGCTGTTCTCGATCGTTGGATGATTAATCCTAATCTCGGACGACGCATCAAGAAACTCGGGCCTGAGCTTGGTAAACCCGAAACTTACGAAATCGTTACTTCTGCGCAGGGTATTCCCCCCTGGACAGTGAACTATAGCCGGTTGATTCGAATGGATGGAATTACCCTCCCGTATCAGCAGGCGCTCACGGAAAATGAGTGGGGGATGTCTGTTGTTGAGAGAGTCTTTGACCGCCTGACATCGTATGACAGCACGAGCGTTGGTGCTGCGCAGCTGGCTTACAAAGCACATTTGCGAACAGCAAAAATCAAGAAGCTTCGCGAAATCATCGCGATGGGTGGAAAGCCATTAGAAGCACTAATAAAACAGATGGATATGGTTCGTGAGTTCCAGACAAATGAGGGAATGTCTCTTTTTGATTCAGAAGATACTTTTGAGACACATTCCTATACTTTTGCTGGATTATCAGACCTTCTGAGTGAATTTAAGGAAGATATTGCCGGTGCCGTAGGCATTCCCCTTGTTCGGTTATTTCGCCAATCGCCGAAAGGTTTTTCAACGGGTGATGCTGATCTGGCGAATTACTACGACGATATCGGTGCTCTTCAGGAAAACGTCTTAAGAGCGCCTGTCAGGCTCCTTTATGATGTCCTCCATCGTTCTGAATTTGGCGAACCATTGCCAGCCGATTTTGCATTCGAATTTAATCCCCTCTGGCAGATGTCAGATGTTGATCGTTCAACCGTTGCAACCAACACCACTAACGCGCTGGCTACTGCTGTGCGTGAACTTGGAATGCCTCCTGCAGCCGCACTTACCGACCTCAGGGAAACGGCGCGCGTGACGGGTATTGGTGCATCAATCACTGACGAGGACATTAACAATGCGAAGTCCCAGTGGGAGGAGGATGAATCTGAAACCATCCCTCCGCCGACGATCGGAAATCCAGTACCGCAAAAGCCTGTTGGCGATAGCAAACCAGATAGGTCAGATCGTAGATGGTACGTACGATGGTTCACAGGGGAGCGCTGACAGTATTTCGAAAACGCTGGTGGACTATTCCGAAGTAATCAGTGATTGGGCAGAGCAGGTCGGGCGAAGGATGTTTGCCCAGGTCGAGCGGGAGGAATGGAATCAGTGGAAATCGGTATCAGAGGAAATCGGCGCTGGCCTGCGTGATGTGGTGGGTAATACCCCCGTCGGGCTGGTGGCGCAGGATATCGTGTACCGCCAGATTCAGCTGATGAAGTCCCTGCCGCTGGAAGCAGCTGATCGCGTGATGGACATACAACAGCGCGCAATGCAGGCGGTTATCACTGGCGAACGTCCGGACGAGCTCTACGAGATGATCATGGCCTCCGGTGACGTGGCCGCCAGCAGGGCGCAGCTGATTGCCCGTACAGAGATTGGAAGAGCTACCGGCGCGCTGACGCAGGCCAGAGCCCTTTCGGTTGGCTCAGAGGGCTACTGGTGGCGTATTCATGGTGCTGGCACCCGCCCGTCACATCGGAAAATGAAAGATAAATTTGTCCGCTGGGATAACCCTCCAACGCTGGATGGTATGACCGGGCACGCCGGATGTTTACCGAACTGCGAATGCTGGCCTGAGGTACAGATTCCTGCTCCGAGAAAATGAAAAATACGGCTTTGGGCATTCATTTCATGCGAACTGCAATACCCGTGAAATGTTATGAAAATGTTGTATTCGAAAAGGCCGATTTTCAGCCCAGTTAACCGCTACTTTTACGGCTTTAAGGGGACATTTTAATCGAGTCCTTTTTCGTCAGTGCGGGTAAGAACCCTTATGTTAAATAGACCGTTATTTCGAACATTTTTCCCATCTCACAAGGTCGCCATTGAGCGGCTTTTTTGTTGCCCGTAATCAAGCAGGTAACCCATGAAATATTTCTTTAAAACCCGCCTTGGGAACTCCCGTTTTCAATTGGCCGATGGTTCGATTCTTTTCAAAGACGTACCTATCGGGCGAACCGGAGAACAGGTTTATGGCGCGCAAGAGCTGCCTGAATTAACCCCTGACAGCGACGGGCTGATTGTTGTCCGCCGAACGCCTGAAGAGGTATTTAGTGAACGCACTATCGCGTCGTTCGAGGGGATGAACGTCACTATAGGCCACCCGAAAGACTTCGGCGGCAACATCATTTTTGTCACGCCGGAAAACTGGCGCAGGCTGGCAAACGGTCACATTCAGAATGTCAGACGCGGAGAGGGGGCAAACTCTGATCTGCTGCTGGCTGATGTCATCGTCAAGACGCCGGAAGCTATTCAGGCAGTTGAAGACGGAGACGATGAGGTTAGTTGCGGCTATGACGCCGACTACCGTCAAATCTCGCCGGGTGTCGCAGAGCAGTATGCGATCACCGGTAATCACCTGGCCTTAGTCCCTAACGGGCGGGCTGGTTCACGTTGTGCACTGGGAGACGCTATGCCGAGCACTACTAAAAACTGGTTTACCCGGCTTTTAAAGGCCCGTAAAACCAACGACGCCGCCGAAATGGCGAACTTGATCGATAACCCACCAGAAAATATGACTGGTGATAACGACGATGTAACGTCATCCATGACCCCTGGGGGGGTGGTTATCAACCTCTCACCTCAAAACCCGATGCCTGCGCCAACGCTGCCTGTCACGACTGATGCGCAAGAAGATATCCCTGCGTGGGGTAAAGCGCTCATTGAGGCCGTGGCAAAACTCACCCCATCCAATCCAGCGACGGTTGATGAAGATGAAGACGAAAAAGGTGAGGAGGAGGGGGCAGTTACTGGCGATGCTGCTTATCGTGCAGATCTGATTCAGCCAGGCATCCAACTCCCGACGAAGGCGAAACCAACTGCGTTTAAACGTCAGGTTCTGGCTTCTGCCGATCAGGCGCTGGTTCGTTCCATCGTTGGCGATGCGGATGTCACCGGCCTGAAAAAAGCCACCGTAGATATGGCGTTTAACGCCGTGTCTGAGCTGGCTAAAAACCGCAATACCGCAGCGCAGACTGTCGACAGTTTCCGCACGATGACCACCAACACCACAAAATCTATCGCGGAAATCAATAAAGCCGCGAAAGAACTCTGGGCTAAACGAGGCTAAAACATGGCTAACACCATTCTTTACCGGATGCCTGCGGGCATTGCCGGGGGTATTTCACGCCCACAGGATTTAACCGTAGAACCGCATATTCTCGATGCAACTAAACCGTTCCCGGCGTATGGGCTGGGCGGGAAGATTGTCGGGGGTAAGTTTGTTCCCATCGAGGCAGCCGACCCGGTGACAGTAATGGCGGGGATTTTTGTTCGCCCTTATCCGACGGCTTCGCAGCCCGACAAGATTCGCCAGATTGGCACCGGCTACAACTTTGCCGGCGACAACCTGAAACGCGGTTATGTCACGGTCAATATCGGTGGTGACGCCTCTGCTGTTGCTCTCTATGCCCCGGTATTTATGCGCGTCGGTACTCCGACCGCAGCAAGCCCGCTGGGCGCTTTCCTCGCGGCTGCGGACGATACAAACACCGTTCAGATCACCAACGCCTATTTCAATGGTCCCGGCGACGCCGACGGCAACATTGAACTGGCATATAACATTTAAGGGAGCATGACAAATGCCAATGACCTTTGATCAGGCAACAGTCGACAGCACTGGTGCTTTTCTGGTTCACGAGCTGGAGCGACTCGACCAGACGCTGAACCTGCCGCTGACCTCCCAGACGTGGAGCCGCGATATCGAACTGCGTGAAGATGTTTCTATCGCGGATGAGATGAGCTCTTTCACCAACACCACGTTTGCGGCCGCTGGCTCTCCGAATGCAAACGGTAAGAACTGGATCAACCAGTTAGCTACTGCCATCTCCGGGCTGAATGTCGATATCACAAAAACAGGCTTTCCTCTGGAACTGTGGGGGATGGAGCTGGGCTGGACCGTGGTTGAACTCGCCGCCGCCGCTCAGGTTGGCCGTCCGATTGACACCCAGAAGTACGATGGCATGCAGCTCAAATGGAACATGGACACGGATGAGCAGGTGTATATCGGAGACGCTGCAAAAGGTGCAAAGGGGCTTTTGAACCTGTCTCAGGTAACCCCAACGAACGCGGCGAAAACTTGGGCGACTTCTACCCCTGACGAAATCCGCGCCAGTATTAACCAGGTACTGAGCAATGCGTGGACCCGTTCCGCATATTCAAAAGTCCCGGAAGACTTGCTGATCCCGCCAGACCAATATTCTTTCCTGGCAAGCACTATCGTTTCATCTGCAGGTAATCAGTCACTGCTGACCTATCTGGAAACCAACACAATTGCTTTCCACCAGAACGGCAAGCCGCTGAACATCCGCCCTGTGAAATGGGCCATCGGCCGTGGCGTTGCAAACAAAGATCGTATGGTCGCATACACGAACGATAAAAAGTTTGTGCGCTTCCCTATGGTTCCCCTGCAGAGCGTGCCGATCCAGTATCGCGGCATCTACCAGCTCGTAACCTACTACGGAAAGCTGGGTGCTGTTGAACCGGTCTATCCGGAAACCCTTAACTACATGGACGGCATTTAAGCCAGTAGCCCCCGGAAGCGGGGGCTTTCCTGAGGAACTGCTATGAAAAAAATCTATGTGCTGTCTGCGTTTAACTTTAACGATGGAGCCAGCATCAAGGCTTTTACCCCCGGGTTTCATGACGTTGAAAATGACGTTGCTGATCACTGGTTTGTGAAAGCGCATTGCTCGCCAGATGGCGAAGCCCCTGCGCTGGCAGATGATCCGCGTATTGCTGATCTGGAAGCGCTGGTGGCAGAGCAGGCAACCCGCATTGCTGAGCTTGAGGAGCAACTTGCAGAGGCTAAAGCCAATGGCAAAAAACCAAAGCCTGCCGACGCCTGAGAAATTCCGCTCTGACTTCCCGCAGTTCGCTGATGAAACCAAATTTCCCACCACGATGATACAGGCCCGTCTCGCTCTGGCAGATGTTTTGATGAGCGAGTCCCGGTTTGGGGAGGATATTTTCCCCTATGTCGTTGAATTGTTCGTGGCGCATTACATGACACTTTATGCCGCTGACATGCGCTCGTCGTCTGTAGGGGGCGCTGGTGGTGCGAATAGTGGTGTTCAGACTTCAAAGTCAGTGGATAAGGTTTCTGTCAGCTATGACGCAAGTGTGACGCTTAATCCTGATGCCGGGTTCTGGAATAACACTCGCTACGGTTCCGAATTCTGGGAATACCTCATGATATTCGGTGCGGGAGCGATACAACTGGGAACACCATAATGAAAAGTGGGTTAACTGTTCGCGCTGATAACGCCGTGGCTGTTCTGGAATCCCTCCGGCAGCTATCCGGAATGGATGTGCTGGTGGGAATACCTGAGGACAAGGCAGGGCGTGAGGATGGCTCTCCGATTAATAACGCGGAACTGGGCTACCTCCACTCGACGGGCGCAACGGTGGAAATCGACGGTACAACGGTCACGCTTCCCCCACGTCCTTTTCTGGATATGGGGATCGAGGATTCAAAACCCCGAACCACTGCGCACCTGAAGGCAGCGGCAACCGCCGCGCTGGAGGGGCAGACTGAAACAGCAGTGCGTGAGCTGGAGAGCGTCGGACAGATTGCCCGCGACGCTGCAAAAGCCGTTATCGGAGCTGGCGACCGATTGCACCCGCTTTCTGAGAAAACCCTCGAACGCAGAAGGGCCGAGGGCATTCCCGGCGAAAAGCCGCTGTATGCCCACGGTTACCTGCTGCGCTCAATTAACTACGTCGTGAGGAAAAAATAATGCCTCTTCTCGATGTGAGCGATGTTCTTCTCGATCCTGACTTCATGGACACCAGTCTGGTGTGTCACCGGCAGGTTCAGACGGTGGATGAGGACAATTTCACGAAAAACACAGCTCAGGATATCCCGTTCTCTGGCGTGGTAACGGTTGACCGTTCTCTGGAAGCCAGGCGAATGGCGGCAGGCCAGAACATCAGCGGCGCGATCCTCATCGTGACGCAGTTCCGATTAACTCAGGGCCAGCCCGGTACAGACAGCGCCCCGCGACTTGATGCCGATATCGTGAGCTATAACGGACGTGCTTACAGGGTGACATTTGTCGATCCGTATACCAGTTACGGCGCCGGATTCGTCCAGGCGCATTGTGAGCTGGTGGACTTTAACGGAGGGACACCAGTTGAGTAACGACAGCACCGCGCGCGGTTATCTGACGCCTGTCGGGGATAGCCCCCAGTATGACGAGGCGCTGGAGCGTGAAATCAGCCGGTGGATTCGTGGCGTTTCTGGCTTGCCGGCCGCGCTTGTTTTCCCCCGATGGACTGACCCGCAGCCGCAGATCCCAAACAACGGGGTGACGTGGTGCGCCTTCGGTATCACTACCGTTCCCCAGCCGTTAAGCCAGTCCGATGTTCAGGTTTCGGAAGAACAGTCCGAGCAATGGACATGGGAACAGGTAACGGTGATTTGCTGCTTCTATGGCCCTCTGGGGGCCAACACTGCATCAACTTTCCGCGCGGGAATATTCGTCGAGCAAAACAACTCCGAGCTGAATCGCTCGGGGCTTTCGCTGGTGGAGGCCGGGACTATCTACAACCTGCCAGAGCTCATTAATAACCAGTGGGTGAGGCGCTACGACCTCACCATCACGCTGTCCCGCAAAAACATTCGTACCTACAACGTCCGGACGCTGCAAGATGCGCCCGTCTCATTTTTCGGAGACTAAATTATGCCGCAGGGATTACCTGTATCTAACGTCGTGAATGTCGACGTGATCATTGGGCCGCGTGCGGCTACTGGTCGAAACTTTGGTTCACTGCTCATTCTCGGGAGCTCAACGGTTATCCCGGTTTCTGAGCGTATTCGCCTCTACTCATCCCCTGAAGATATCGGCTCTGATTTCGGCGTGGATAGCCCGGAATATGAAGCCGCGACCGTGTATTTCTCGCAATCACCGAAGCCTCAGCAGGTCTATGTCGGCCGCTGGGCGAAAACGCTGGCATCGGCTGAAAGCGGTTCGACGGAAACGCTGCTGCAGGCCGTGAACGCCGTACTGAATTACACGAACTGGTATGGACTGGCCGTGGCTGACGATGAAGATATCGACGATGCCGACTGGCTGAGCGTGGCCGCTGCGATCGAGGCCTCCAGTCTCAGCCGAATTCTGGCGATTACCACTGCAGAGCCTGAGACGGTAAACGCGACCTCCACTACCGACCTGGCTTATAAGCTGAAGGTGGCAAAATACGCTCGCACGTTTGTGCAGTATGCCACCAGCAGCAAGTACGCCGCGCTTTCTGCGTTTGGCCGGGCGTTTACGGTGAATTTCAACGGCAGTAACACGACCATTACCCTGAAATTCAAGCAGGAGCCGGGGATCACCTATGAAACCCTGACCACCAATCAGGCGGCGGCGCTGGATGCCAAAAACTGCAACGTATTTGTGTACTACCAGAACGATACGGCCATCCTGCAGCAGGGCGTCATGTCCAGCGGTGATTTCTTCGATGAACGCCACGGGCTCGACTGGCTGCAGAACTACGCTCAGACCAACCTGTACAACCTGCTCTACACCAGCACAACCAAAGTCCCACAGACCGATGCTGGCGTTACGCGTCTGCTTTCCAATGTTGAGCAGTCGATGGATCAGTCAGTCACGAACGGGCTGGTGGCTGCTGGCGTATGGAACGGTGGCCCGATTGGGCAGCTGGATTCCGGCGACACGCTGACAAAAGGCTATTACGTCTACGCGCAGCCGATTTCAGAGCAGGCGCAGGCAGACCGTGAAGCACGTAAGGCACCGGTTATTCAGGTGGCCTGTAAGCTGGCGGGCGCGGTTCATTTCGCTGATGTGCAGATCAACGTCGTTCGCTAAGGAGAACATGAATGACTACTTATTCTTTTATGGACGTCACGGCGTCCCTCTCCGGCCCGACCGGCGAGATTGATCTGGGCTACGGTTCTGCCAGTTCAGAGGAGGGGATCACCGTTGCAATGGGCGGCCCCAAAAATACCATGACCATCGGCGCTGACGGCGAAGTGATGCACAGCCTGCACGCGGATAAAAGCGGCACGGTAACCGTCAACCTGCTGAAGACCTCGCCGACAAACAAAAAGCTGTCGCTGGCGTACAACGCGCAGAGTCAGTCCTCAGGAACCTGGGGAAACAACGTCATTGTGATCCGAAACAAGGTGAGCGGAGACATCATCACGGCGCGCAGCGTGGCGTTCCAGAAACAGCCGGATAACGCCAACGCTAAAGCCGGTAATACGATGCCCTGGGTGTTTGACTGCGGCAAAATCGACCAGGTTCTCGGAGAGTTTTAACAGATGGAATGCTCAATCAAAGGCCACGATTACCGCGTGGCAAAACTCAGCGTTTTTGACCAGCTGAAAGTGACCCGCAAACTGCTGCCGGTGCTGGCGGGCATGATGTCAGATTTCGGGAGCATTCGCTCCCTTCTGCCTGCTGATGGCAAAATCGACACCGTGAAATTCGATCAGCTGAAACCGGTGTTTGAAACCCTGCTCCCGCGCATCGCTGAGGAACTGTCTTCCCTGACCGAAGAAGACACCAACGCGATTATTCATCCGTGCCTGGCCGTGGTATCACGCAAGCACATGGACGGATGGACGCCGGTATTCAACAGCGGTCAGCTGATGTTCGATGATATCGACCTGCTGACCATGCTGCAGCTGGTGGCGCGGGTGGTCGCCGATTCACTGGGAAATTTTTTGCCCGTGAGCCCTACCAGCGCGACGCCGGGCCAGCCTCAGGGTTAACCCTCAACAGCCTGCCTGACGGGCTGTCTTATCTCCTTGACCCGGTTGAAGCCGGGTTAATCCCTTATTACGCGCTGAAGGATGGATCAGTTGATCTGTGCGATATCGCGCTGATGAATGACCACCTGGCCGTTAAGGCAGACAACCAGCGCCGTATTGAGAAATGGAGAGAGGATAATGAACGCTGAGACTATTAAAGATTTCCTCGTCTCGCTCGGATTCGATATCGATGAAGCAGGCGCGTCAAAGTTCGACTCTGTTCTCGCTGGTACGACCGCAAACGCCATCAAAATGGGGCTGGCCGTCGAAGGTGCCGCGCTTACCGTGGTTGCCTTCACGGCTAAGATCGCCTCGGGGCTGGATAATCTCTACTGGGCGTCACAGCGCACCGGCGCGACGGTTCAGGGGATTCAGTCTATTGGCTATGCGGTTTCGCAGGTGGGCGGCAGCGTGGACGCGGCGCGCTCTTCTCTGGAAAGCCTCTCCCGGTTTGTTCGTAACAATCCCGGCGCGGAAGGCTTCCTGAATCGCCTGGGCGTACAGACCCGTGACGCTAGCGGCAACATGCGCGACATGGCCGCTATCTTTACGGGTGTCGGCCAGAAGCTCAGCAGCATGCCGTATTACCGGGCTAACCAGTATGCGCAGATGCTGGGTATTGACGAAAATACCCTCATGGCGATGCGCCGGGGTGTGGGCGGTTTCTCCGGGCAGTACAGCGCAATGGCGAAAGCTATCGGCTTCAATGCTGACGAGGCGGCCAGAAGCTCCAACAAATTCATGACCTCCCTGCGCGAGTTCGGTGCGATGGCAGGCATGGCCCGTGACAAAATCGGCTCTAATCTTGCTGGTGGTCTGGCGGGTTCGCTGGACACGCTGCGCCGCCACATCCTCGATAACTTCCCGCGCATCGAGCAGACCCTGACGAAAGCCATAAAAGGCATTCTGGCGCTCGGAGACATCATCGGGCGGCTGTTCTTCAGGCTAATTGAGGGAACATCCAGCCTTATCACCTGGTGGCAATCGCTGGATAAGCAAACGCGGGAGCTGATCTCGTTGTTCGGCGCGCTGACGATTGCGCTGCGCATTCTGAACAGTACGTTCTGGATGTCGCCGATTGGCCTCATTACCGCGCTGGCGGCGGGGATTGCCCTTCTGTGGGAGGACTATCAGACCTGGAAGGAAGGCGGGGACAGCCTGATTGACTGGGGCAAGTGGAAGCCGGAAGTCGACGCCGCGCTGAAAATGGTTCGTGACCTTAAAACGACCGTTAACGACCTGGCGAAAGCGCTGGCGAAGCTGCTCAATATTGACCCCAAATCATGGTCCCTGAAGTGGGATTTCAGCAACTTCATCGACCAGATGGGCGAGTTCAGCAAAATGCTGAACATGATCGCCGACCTGCTCAGCGCCATTAAAGATGGCCGCTGGGCTGATGCCGCCAGCATCGGCAAACAGATGCTCAATCAGGGCAGCGAAAATCCGTCAGCGATGCCGATGGTTACTGACAGCGCTAACAGTGTGGCGGAATGGATAAAGGATAAAACCGGTTGGGATCCGCGCAGTGTAGGACAGACCATAAGGAGCATTGGAGAGGATGAACCAGAGCAGCATGCGCAGGCCGCAAAGCGAGGTGAACGGAACAATAACCCCGGAAACCTTAATTTTGCAGGTCAGGCGGGTGCTGAGCTTGAGCGCCCCGGCGGCAGGTTTGCCCGATTCGAAACCGCCTTTGATGGTTTGCGCGCTCTTTCGCGCCAGCTCGTGCTGTATGCCGGGAGAGGGATAAACAGCGTGGAGAAAATTATCTCCACCTGGGCGCCCGCCTCCGACAATAACAACACAGCAGCCTATATACAGGCGGTTTCCCAACGTCTGGGAGTAAATCCGCAGGCCGCTTTAAATATTAACGACCCACAAACGATGTCGGCATTAATGAGCAGCATTATTCACCATGAGAATGGGCGAAACATCTATTCGAAGGAGTTAATCGGGAAGGCTGCCATCGCGGGAATTGGCGGGGCGAACGTGAACCAGCAAAACACCTACCACATCTACGGTGGTGGTGACCCGCGTTCTGTCGGTACCGAGGTCGAGCGTCGGCAGCAGTCGGCAAACGCCCAGGTCATGCGTGGTAATCAAACGAAGGTGGGCTAATGGATATTCTCTCTACGCTCTTTCAGCAGCAGAGCCGGAAAATAGGGATGATTGTCCCCAGCGTGGTTGTTTCTGAGAAGCATACCGACACGCTGGAGATAACAGAGCACCCTGTCGAGGTCGGGGCCGCCATCGCCGACCATGCCTACAAAAAACCGTCTGAAGTGGTGATGGAGGTCGGTTTCGCTGGTGGCGGATCGTTGCTGGATTTTGCCAGTAACCTGACGGCTACCAGCCTGCTCGGGCTGAGTCCTCAGCAGACGTATCAGGAGATACTCGACCTGCAGGCGAGCCGTATTCCTTTCGATGTGGTGACCGGCAAACGGCTGTACAGCAACATGCTGATCCGCGCGCTGGAAGTGACGACAGACAAGACAACCGAAAACGTCCTGTCTGCCGTCCTCACCCTGAGGGAGGTTCTTATCTCGCAGACGCAGCAGATCACCGTTGCGGATAAAACTAACATGAAGGACGGGGCCAGCACGTCGGCGGTACTGAACACCGGCAACAAAACCACAAAGCCGCCAAATACCTCGCTGCTGAAAAGCATCACGGGTAACGGGGCATCATTACTGGGGCTCGGCTAATGGCAATTCAGGAAATCCCGCTGACAGCGGATAACCAGCAATTCAGCATCATCCTGGCGGGGACCACTTGGCGGATTAGCATCATATGGCGCGATCTGTACTGGATTATGGACCTGCAGAACGACAGAGGTGAGCCGGTAATCTCCGGTATTCCTCTCGTCACCGGCGCTGACCTGCTGGCGCAGTACGCCTATATGGGACTCGGCTTTAAGCTGGTGGTGGTCTGTGACGACATCACACAGGATTATCCGACGAAAACCGACCTGGGCGGCCGCAGTCATTTACTGGTATCAACGGAGTAAGCATGTCACAGAACTGGATGAGACATTTCGAGCTGCAGCTCGTGAACGAGAACGGGCAGGGTATTGAGCTCAGCGATTTTAAAGTGACCTTTACGATCGACTGGTTCAACATCAGCAGCGCGTCACGGGTTGGAACGTTCAAAATCTACAACCTGTCAGCTGATACGGTGAACCGCATCACCGGGCAGGAGTTTTCGAAAGTGCGGCTGATTGCTGGTTACGACGGTATCGCGCCGGATGTATCGGCAAGCGACATCGGGACCGTGCGCGAAGTCGACGCGGCGGACGTGGGCCAAAGCGATGGCCGTAACTACGGGCTGATTTTCAGCGGCGATATTCGCTACTCTGTCACCGGTAAAGACAGCCCTATTGATTCCTATGTCCTGATTCAGGCAGCCGATACGGATCTGGCGTTTGCCACCAGCATAACCTCGCAGACGCTGGCAGCAGGTTACACGGTTGCAGACGTGAACCGCGCGCTGATGAAAGACTTCGAGGCCAAAGGCGCGACCGAAGGCCTGACGCCTGAAATGCCTGCTACCGTATTCCCCCGGGGCCGGGTGCTGTTCGGCATGACACGGCATCTTATGGATAACGTGGCCGGGCAATGTGGCGCAACATGGCAGTTCGTGGACGGCCAGCGGCAGATGGTGGCGAATAACGAGTATGTTCACGACGCGATTGTGCTCAACAGCGCCACCGGGCTTATCGGCATGCCGCAGCAGACCATCGGCAACGGCGTAAACGTCCGCGCGCTGATTAACCCGAACATCCGGGTTAACGGGCTTATTCAGTTGGATCAGGCTTCCGTGTATCGCACCGCGCTGTCGAATAACGATATCGCTATGGCTGGTGGGCAGATCACCGACCAGAACACGGACGGAAATATTACGCTCAGCGGCACCACGGCGCAGCCTGCCAGCATCGCAACGGATGGCGTTTATATTGTGCGCGGGATTATGTACACTGGCGATACAAGGGGCCAGGCGTGGTACATGGATATGATGTGCGAAGCGCGTGGCGCGGCGGATCTCCGTTCGGCGTCGTCTTTACAGCGGGAGGTAGGATAGTGAAAAAGTGGATTGTTATCGGACTCTGTTTCCTTCCGGGGTTAGCGTTTGCCGCAAATCCTGGCAGCATCACGCTTCAGTGTGGTGGTTATAAACTAGAGTTGATCCCTGATTCACTGTTCAGGATTAATGGTGAGACAGTTACCTCCCAGAAAATTAAAACGCTGGGCAACGGAAACGGAATGAAGGCAGACATGGGCCTCATGCCAGCCAAAGACGGTAACAATTACGGTTTTGAGTTTATTCGTCGACCGGGTACCGAAACGCGTTTCCTGAACGTCCAGCTGCTTCATAACAGCATGGACGCGCCGAAAATCATCGGATCTTTCCCGTGTAAGAAAGTGCTACGCTAAAGTTTGACGTCAATCTTCCGATATGTGTTTTAAGGTTGACGAGATATTGTTCAAAGTCCACAATCACAGTCCCTTTAGTAAGAGAAAGAATCCATGGCGGCAGGTATCCCATTAGAAAAAGCGAAAGAATATGTTGAACAATTCAACGCGCTTCTACTGGATCAGGAAGGTTTAGATCCCTTCACTGAAAAGAAAATTCGAGAGGAGCTTTCTGCTTCTCCGACGCCTGTTACCAACATTGCACTATCTTATCTGGATGCGATAACTGGAAAGATTGACAGCGCATTACGTTATCTCAGAGTCAGCTTAGACGTAAACGATGTCTCTCTGGCTATGCACTATCATCACATTCTTCTTAACACCTTTAGCTATAATGAACTAAAGGAAGTGTGTGTTCCTCTGGCGAACAAGTATCGCACAAAGATCTTTAGCCATAACGCGTACAGTTGGGCGTATCGTTACGGAGAGCGTGAACAGTTAGATTTTTACATGGAACAGCACATCAAACTTCTTTCCGAAGAAGAAGGCAGGAGTAATGCTATGAAGCACAAAGAAGAACTCCTTGCAGAAATGGATAACTTCTATAACGCTACGCAATGTTCGAAGGAACAGTTCCAGACACTGGCATCCATAATCTGGGGTTTGATGAGCGATTATAAAGCCATGGCTGGTTTTGTTCAGCTCAGTGGAAGTGGTTGCTATGTTGTTGATATCAAGAATCTCGAACCTAAAGCTATTGCTAAGATGAACTTCGATCTGGCTGATAGAGTGTGTGCTGAATCTAAACTGGATGATTGTTCCATGTTAGCGAGATTCACCTCTCCGCGTCAGTTGCATACGGGAGTGAGCTATCATGCCGGTAACTAGCAATCAGATTCTCGATACCGCCAGGTTATGTCTTTCGGAAAATATTGAGAGTGGGTTTCGAAGCGCTATCTCAAGGGCTTATTACAGTATGTTGCATGAGTCTATTAGCTCACTTACTGCCATACCGCATTTTACCCATGAGCATCACAAAAATACTGTGGGTTATATGTCAACGCCCTCTGAGTGCAAATCAGAGCCATATCCGACAAATACGCTGAAATCCCTGGCTTTCGTACTTCGGCAGTGGCGGGATGCCAGAAATGAAGCGGATTATGACCTGACTAATGTGACTGTTTCGAAAGAAATGGGACAGGATGCAATCGAGGCTGCTGAGCTTTATTTTGAGCGCTGGGAACAATTGAAGTCTGCTAAGGCTTCATAGGTAAAATCAATTCTATCAAACCCGCCACCCGGCGGGTTTTTTGCTTTCTGGAGCCTACCAAATGGCAGTATCTGACCAGACCCGCAGCGGCGACCTTGCCGAAACATTCAAATCCGAGCGGGAAACCACAAAGAACCAGATCCGCGTCGCTTTGCCTGGCATCGTCCAGTCATTCGATCCTGACGCGGTGACGGCGGTTGTGCAGCCTGCTATCCGCTCGGTTGAAACTGATAACGACGGGAACCGCATTACCAAAAATTACCCGCTGCTGGTGGATGTGCCGGTGGTATTTCCGCGCGGCGGGGGATGCACGCTAACGTTTCCGGTTAAAGCCGGTGATGAATGCCTGGTGATTTTTGCCGATCGCTGCATCGATTTCTGGTGGCAGAACGGCGGGGTGCAGGAGCCTGTTGACGACCGGGTGCATGATTTATCGGATGCTTTCTGTATCGTCGGGCCGCAGTCTCAGGCGCAGAAAATAAGCGGAATCAGCACGGGGGCCGCTCAGCTGCGCAGCGACGACGGAAGCACGTTCTTTGAGCTCAACCCCACTACGCAGAAAATTAAAATCGTAGCGCCTGGCGGTCTGGATGTAGTTACCCCGCAGGCCGACTTCTCGGCGAAAGTTACCATTCACGGGCTCCTGTCCTGGTTGGGTGGAATGGTGGGTTCTGTTGCTTCTGGTGTTGCATCCAAAATCACCGGCGCCGTCGAGTTTATCGGTACCGTTAAAGCTAACGGCAAGTCAATTGATGATACGCACACGCACGGCGGGGTTCAGCGAGGCGGAAGCAACACAGACGGGGTGAACTGATGCGATACAGACGCGAAGACGCCGACGGTGATTACACCTTTGGTAGCGGCGATGATACCTGGCTGATTAACTCACCTGAGGCCGTGGCGCAGGCCGTGAAAACGCGATTCGAATTATGGTACGGGCAATGGTTCCTCGACACCACCGAGGGGACACCATGGATTCAGTCCGTACTCGGTAAGCAGAAGCCGGAAACCTACAACCTGGCGATCCGTAAGCGCATCCTCGAAACGCGTGGCGTTAAATCCATCCTCTCTTTCAATACGACAGTGAACACGACGACGCGCCGCGTCCAGTTCTTCGCTGAAATCGACACCATCTACGGAACAACGACAGTAACCAGCGAGGCATAAATGGCCCTCAATTTGGACACACTAGGCTTATCGGCAACGGTAACCGCTGAGGGGATCAGTGCGCCTGATTATTTTAATATCTATGAATCAATACGTTAACGTTCAATAAAGCGCGGTGTGGCTGGGTTTAGTCCCTGCTTATGGTGTTTGAATCCATTCGATTACTTTCGTCTATCTGGGGTTCAATTCGCCATAAGTGGGACTACGAAAGAAACCACAGCGGAAGCAGTGATAGGAGCTGATGATGCTTGTTAAACCACTCACCAATGCAGAAGTTAAGAACGCGAAGCCACAGCTTAAAGATTACAGTCTTCATGATGGGTTTGGACTTCTTCTGTACGTTACTAAGTCAGGCGGTAAATCGTGGCGATTCCGCTATGCGCACCCCATAACCGGGAAAAGGCAGACATTCACTATTGGCCGATATCCAGAATTTAGTCTCGCAGAAGCGAGGGAGGCGAGAGAAGAAGCCAGAAGGAAAGTTGCCCGAGGGATAGATCCAAACGAGGTTAAAAAAGAAGAACTCAGCGACAGACGGAAAAAACATGCGCAGCAGTTTTCTGTTATCGCTGATAACTGGCTGAAAATAAAAATCACGGAGGGCATCCGCAGCAATACAATTCGAGGCTACGAGGGGGCTTTAAAAACGCTGAATAGTGTTCTTGGTGACGAGCCGGTACATAAAATGAATGCCGCCTCAACAATTCAGGCAATGAGAGAGTTTGCCGATCGTCCCGCCTCTGTGGAAAAGATGATAGTTGTGCTCAATTCGGTAATGGATTATGCGGTAAACACCGGAGTCATTGACCATAATTGCCTGCTAAAAATCGGCAAGGCTTTCCCAGCCAAAAGAAGCGTACCAATGCCCGTGATGGATAAAGGCAGATTGCCTGTGTTCCTTTCTGAATGGCTGGGGCTGAGTATGTGGGAGCCGATAAGGCTGTGTGTCTACTTCCAGCTTTTAACGATGGTAAGGCCATCTGAGGCTCGCCTGGCTGTTTGGGACGAAATTGATTTAGACAGTGCTGTCTGGAAAATTCCGGCTGAAAGAATGAAGGGGAAAAGGCCACACGCTGTACCGCTGTCCGCGCAAGCAATAGCAGTTTTACGCAATGCTGAAAAATGGCGTCGCGGGGCGTTTATTTTTCCTTCCGGCAAAAAGGGAGATAAGCCGATTGGAAAATGTACCGGGCAGATCGCTATTCATAAAACATCGCTAAGCGGAGAGGTAGTTACTCACGGGCTTAGGTCGCTTGCATCAACTGTGCTGAATGAAGAAGGGTTTAACCCTGATGTTATTGAGGCGGCACTTGCTCACAGAAGCAGGAACGCGATCCGCAATATCTACAATCGTACTGATTACTTTGAACAGCGGCGTATGCTCATGCAGTGGTGGGGGGATTATGTCGATAGCGCAGAGCGCGGAGAACTGCTTGAGACAAAGGGCGATAAAGGATTAAGGCTGATTGGTTAGTCCTCAAAACTCGACGTTTATTGCTGGCTATATGCCAGATTTTTTATTCCATTCAAACGCCGAAATGTATCTTTTTTATTCATATTTGTTATAATTGATTCATATATATACGGAGGTTTTTATGTCTGAATCGAATAGTGAAATACTACTTAAAGGCGAGGTTAAAGCGCGACTTCGCTACCGTTCTGATTCTGCGTTCTATGATTTCCTCAAAGATGAGGGAAACGGTTTTCCGATGCCTTTTAAAGTGGGAGGCCGTAACTGCTGGTATCGTGACGAGGTTGAAGCGTGGATCGGGAAACAAAGTGAAAAGCGCGGGATCTGTACCGCATGAAAGCGGAGCAAATAGACGGGGCTTGTTACCGAAAGGGGCAAGCCTTTTTTATTGTCTGTTGCCAGCAACGGTAACTTACGCCAGCCAGAGAAAGGCATTTCGTCGGGCGGCGGTGGAATGTTTGCAGAAAAATGAACAAAGGTATTCATAGTGTTCATGATTTGAATATAGGTATTAAAAATCAGATAGATAGACTATGAACACCTTTATCTAAGGTATTCATAGGGTATTCATAGTGTTCATAAAGCGTGGATCTTTCCCCGGAAAAATTCGCCGGATGTTATAAAGCGCTTGCGTCATCATGGCGGGCATGGTTATGATTATTTCGCACCTCATAAAACGGGTGCCGGGTTTGACAGCCTGAACGTTCAAGCGGGTAGCCGCTAATTTCCGTATAGCGGTATTTTTACGCCCGTATTTCACCTATACCCCGATTTATGGCGGGGCGTGGTGGGGAGGCTTACGCCTGCTGGTTTCTTGAACGCCAGTCTGTCAACCCTGCTACGTCTCGCCACCCATGTTTGACAGCATCTGGCGAGACTCCTGAAAAATGTTCAAGGAGCCGCTAAAATGGCTAAATCAACCTGCCCCAAATATACCTGGCTGTTTCTGGCCACACCGAAAAAACACGACTGCACACCAATCGTATTGCGCACAATGGCTGATACCGAAGAAGAAGCCCGCGATACTTTCCCATGCTGGAATCTGACTTTTGCCGCAAAAATCCGCACTGAAAGCAGCCTGCGTGATTCTGGCTGTGGATCTTATGGCCTGAACCTCCTGACTCCTGCAATGCTGGAGGTGCACAATGTTTAATCTCCAGACACTGACAGCCAAAGCCCGCGAATTGCGCGGCAACGTGGTTAAAGCAGTTAGCACTAAGGGCAGTCGCACAATGACGCCAGTCTATGACCGCGACGAACAGCGTAAGCTGCGCGAGCGCATACAGCAGACGCAACCGGATTGGCTGCTTCTCTGGTGGGACATTGCGACCGTAACCGGCTGGCGTACCAGTGACGTTTGCAACCTGCGCTATTCCTGCATCAATTGGGAAACGGGACAGGCGACAATTATCGTTTCCAAACAGACCAAAGCCGCCGAAGCGCGGGCAACCCGCAAAGGCATTGAAATCGTGCGCCAGCAGCGCAAGGACGCAGCAAGGCTTGCCGCTGACCATATCGCCTACATGAAATGGGACAGCATCAACTGTGACGCGCTGGCAGCGGATATGACCGACGAAGAACAGGCGATAGTATTCGGGCTGGTGGCTAAAGCTGACGTTAAGCACGACACCAAACAGTTACCGCCGGGCATCATCAAGCGGCTGCGCGAACGTCAGGATCGGAATCTGGTAGAGGACGACCTGATATTTTCCCGCTCTCAAATCGAAAGTAACCGTTGTCAACGTCTGGAAGGTAGCGTGACCCGCCAGACCATATGGCGAAAACTCCATGATGTGATGGCGTGGTTTACCCGCGTTATCAACGCCAAACTGCGTCTGAGCGCTTATTCAAGCCGTAAGATTGCAGCCTTTAACCTCATGTCAGCCGGCGGCGAACAAGGCTTGCTGGTGGCCTCTGAAATGCTGGGGCATAGCAACCCGGCAATAACCCGTACATACCTGCAGCTAGGCAGTAAAGCGGCTGCGATCCAGTCCCGCTTGGCAATGGAGGTATGCAATGCGTAAAACCTTCCAGATTGACGGCTACGCTGTTAACAAACGTGGTCTTACCGTTGGCATTCACTACACCATGACCAGCACCAGCCCTGAGACAGCGAAAGCTACAGCGCAATTACTGGCACAGAAAGGCGGCTATAAACACATCCGAATTAACTTTATCCGGGAGGTGCGCCATGCGTGAGCCAATCAGCTTAGACCAGGCCGAATATAAATCAGCGCTGGCTGCTTCACTCTTCGAAACCATTCTGGAAAAAGCCTGTGCTGAGTGTTCGGAAACCCTGCTGAACCATATCTCACTGGCATGTGACCTTAATCAGGAAATTCACCGGGCATTAATCGCCGAGCTGCGCATGGGAGAGACAAAATGAGACAGGTTCCTTTTGAAGTCCTAATGCACGCAGAGAATGCACTTTCTGAAAGTGAGTGTGCAATGTCTGTGCTGAGCATGTGGATTGACAGCATTCCCGACGGTGAAGAACACCGCGAAGAAGCGCACCGTGTAGGCGCGATTATGTCTCTACTGAATAAATCTATCGGCGAACTGATAAAGGCGCGGGACGCTTACAAGCCAAATAGCGGGATATAACCGATGAAAAAGAAAAATACTGGCTTAATTGCCAGCGGATTATCTCATCCTGAAATCAGGCAGGGCGATAAATGGCGTGATGGATGGGGAGATATTGTGACGGTCGAAAGTTACCGATTCAACAGAGTGACATTTATTCGTGATGGTTATTTATCTCCATGCACTCTGAATGAATCACGATTTATCAAAGAATTTAATCTGGTAGGCGAGGTGATGCCGTGAAAGATAATTTCATTAATGAAATTCGTAGCAGGGCTAATAATAACTGGCCTGCAATTATGGAGCGCCTTGCCATTCCTACAAACAGCGCAGAAGGGCCATGTCCGGCGTGTGGTGGCAACACTCGCTACCGGTTCGACAATAAAGATAACCGGGGAACTTATTTCTGTTCGCACTGTGGTGCGGGTACTGGGCTGGATCTGGTGATGAAGGTCAACCAGTGCGGCCCGAGAGAAGCGGCTGAGCTGGTGGCCGAAGCTATGACGCTGCCTATGCCGGAACCGAAGCAAGCCAGAGATAAGCCTCAAACGGATATCGCCGGGAAAGTTGCGGCGCTGGCCGCGAAAGCCTCTCCGGGGCAGTCTGCTTACCTTACATCAAAGGGGCTTCAATGCCCCTTCCCGATGCTGTCCGACGGATCGCTGCTGCTGGTGCTGAAAAACGGTGCTGGTGCGGCGACTGGCGCACAGGTGATTAAACCAGATGGCAGTAAGCGGCTGGTGGCCGGAACGGTGAAGAAAGGCTCTTTTTGCGTGGTTAATTCCGGCGCAACGTCGGAAACGGTGATTATCGCCGAAGGACTGGCAACTGCGCTTTCGGTTCAGCAGTTCCGCCCTGATGCGACAATTATCGCAGCTATTGACGCCGGGAACCTGCTGCCCGTTGCTCAGGTGATGCGCAAAAAATACCCGAACGCGCGGATCATCATTGCTGCAGATAATGACCAGTGCGCCGAAAGTGACAGAAGCGGAGAAGTGAAAGTTAACACAGGTAAGGAGTGTGCAGAGAAAGCCGCTAAAGCCGTTGCTGGCTGGGTTTCTTTGCCCCCTGTGGACTACAAGGCGGACTGGAACGACTACCACCGACAAAACGGACTGGAAGCCGCTATAGCAGCATTTAACGATTCGATGTATCAGCCGGAGGGGGAAACTGTGGGCGTAAAACTTAAAGTAGTCGATGGCGGTAAAAAGCGCGGGCGCGGAGAAATCAACCTGATCCAGATGGCAGATAATGAAAAAGCGCTGATGCTGGCAGACCGTTACGAGGGAATAGCCATTCACGCAGAGAGCGAGGCTGTTTATCTGTACCGTGAAGGAGTATGGGTAAAAGCAGCGCCATTAGAATTAAGCCGCGAAATGGTGGCTATCTACAACGAAAATCAGACTAATTTCAGCAAACGCTCAGTAAATAACGTAATTGAAGCATTGAAGATTGTCATTCCTGTTATGGGCCAGCCTCGCCGGAGCCTGATCCCGTTCAAAAATGGCGTGTACGACATGGAAACCGGGACTTTCTCGCAGCATTCATTAGATAACTGGCTTACTAACGATAACGGTGTGATCTATACGCCGCCGGAGCCTGGCGAAAATCTTCACGACCATGCGCCAAACTTCCATAAATGGCTAAGTTACACAGCAGGAAGAGACGCACTTAAAATGAAGCGGATCGCCGCTGGGCTTTTTATGGTGCTGGCTAACCGCTACGACTGGCAGCTTTTTCTTGAGATAACCGGGGAGGGAGGTAGCGGCAAAAGCGTTTTCACTCACATTGCTACTATGCTGGCTGGCGAACACAACACGGCCAGCGGAAATATGGCCGCACTGGATAGCGCCAGAGGTCGGGCGCAGTTCGTAGGCAAAAGTATGATAACCCTACCAGACCAGCCAAAATATTCAGGCGAGGGAACGGGTATAAAAGCGATTACGGGCGGCGATGCCGTAGAGATTGACCCGAAGCATGAACACCAGTACACCGCCGTTCTGAGGGCTGTTGTAGTCGCTACAAACAACACGCCGATGATTTTCACCGAACGGGCCGGAGGCGTTGCCCGCCGTAGGGTTATTTTTCAGTTTAATAACCGGGTTCGAGAGGAAGACAAAGACCCCGATTTGTCGGAAAAGATATCCGCAGAAATCCCGGTTATTGTCCGCCGGCTCCTGGCTAACTTTTCTGATCCAGAGAAAGCAAGGGCGCTTTTGTTGGAACAGAGGAACAGTGAAGAAGCGCTGGAGGTTAAACAGAAAACAGACCCGCTTTATGCTTTCTGCGCATACCTTGAAAAGCTGTCAGAGTGTACGGGAATGCTGGTAGGGAACCGCAATCCGCCTCTCTACCCACGCGTGTATCTCTATCATGCGTATCTGGCCTTTCTGGAGGCTAACGGATTCGATAAGCCTTTAACACTCAATAAATTTGCTGAGGGCATGGAAAGCGCAATGCGCGAATTTAACCACGAATACCGGAAAGAGAGAAAGACGCGAGGAGTTGTAACCAACGTGGAACTCTCAGGAAGTGCTGAGGACTGGCTTCCACAGCCTTATCCCAATCCCGCCAAGAAGTAAGCAAATAAAAAGCCCGCGAAAGGAGGCGCGGGCTTTGCTTAGTATCACATTGTGCAATCGGAGAGGGTATGCCTGCCCTCACAAACTTAGGATAGCAGATATTTAACACTGAATACCACTTTTATAAATTGATTGTTGTGTTTATTACCTGTTTTTGTGGTAATGAAGTATAATATCTGTACCGACAATCCCGTCGAGGTAACAGGACAATCTGACCATGCCAAATCTCAAGCAGTTCAATGCTCAGCCCGTCGCTAACGGTGTCGTAATCACGGCGAACTACGACGACGGCAGCACTATTTCCTTTCCTACTGATAAACAATCATCCGATTTTATGACATCTATTGTGCAGGCGCTGGCCTCAGCTAATGACCGTATCATTGCTGCTGAAAATCGCGCGGCGGCGGCAAATCGCACGGCTGATCGCATGTACAAGCGGACCGTAGATTCATCCGAAGATGGACTGCCAACAAAAATAGACCCTCAGTTTATGCGACTGGTTCGTGCTGTATGCCCGCGTTATGACGAGGCCAGCCAAGGAGATGATCCACGGTTGGTCGCCCTTGATGTGCTGCGTTATGCGCCAGTAACTGCGTTCAGTGCGGTATGCAATGAATCACTGGCTGATTTGCAACCTAATCGGGCGATAGAAATTCTTGAGCAGGTGGGTGATTACATGAAAGCCAACGGCATTGATCCGAAGCCATATACGTCAGCCGATACGATTAGGGCTATCGGCGATTCTGCTAAAAAATTCTGGAGTAAAAAATAATATGTCACGATTCATTACCCGATCAGAACGAGAAGCAATGCGAGCGCGTAGAACGACTGATAGTGAACGAGCAAACATTCAGAATATCAATCAGGCCAATAAAGATTTTTGGGAACAGAAAAAAACGGAAGAAAAAGATAGGTTGGCCGTGATTAACAGACACCTTTTTCCCTACGGTAAATTTTAACCCCACAGCCCGGAGATTAGTCCGGGTTTGCTTTTTTAAGGAGCATGAATATGTCACAAAACTGGATGAGGCATTTCGAACTACAACTTGTGGGAGAGAACGGGCAAGGGATCACCCTGAGTGACTTCAAAGTTACTTTTCAAATAGAGCGTAACGATAACAAATGGCCTGCTGTAGGCACGGTAAAAATTTATAACCTGTCCGCACAGACGCAAAACCGTATCATGCAACGCGAGTTTGCAAAAATAATTATGATTGCCGGCTATGATGGCCTTGCATCTGATGTGCCTGCGAGTGAAGTTGGTGTTGTTCGTGAGATACCGGCCAGCGAAGTAGGGCAAGCTAACGGCACAAATTACGGCGTAATTTTCAGCGGTGATATTCGCTTCACTGTGACCGGAAAAGACAACCCTGTCGATTCATGGGTACAGGTGCAGGCTTGTGACTCTGTGGAGGCGTTTACCAGCGCATTTATCAACACCACTATCAGTAAAGGCTACACCACAGAAGATATTTATGTTGAGCTTATGAAAAGACTGGAACCTTACGGCATTTCTCGCGGTATTGTTCCTGAGTTCCCGGCAACGGTATTTCCTCGCGGTCGAGCCCTCTTTGGCTATGTCCATAACTATCTCGATGAAGTAGCCGCGCAGTGCAAAGCCACTTGGCAATTCAACTATGGAAAAGTCGATATTGTTCCCAGAGACAAGGCGACTCATGAAGCTGTGGTTCTCAACGCTAATACCGGGCTTATCGGTATGCCTCAGCAGACCATCGGTGCGGGTGTGAATGTCAAATGCCTGATTAACTCACGGATTCACCTGAACGGACTTATTCAACTGGATCAGGCTTCGGTATATCGTAGCGCCTTATCTGCTGATCAAATTGCCCAGGCTGGTGGGCCAATTTCGGTGGAAAGCCAAAACGGAAACCTTGTCACTACTGGATTAACGCAGAGTCCGGCGAGCATTGCTACCGATGGTATCTATAAGGTTCGGTATATCAGTTACACGGGCGACACGCGCGGTCAAGCGTGGTATATGGATCTGGCGTGTGAGGCTCGCGGGAATTCTGATTTATTTTCAAGTTCATTTATGAATAAGCAGAGTGAAGAATGAAGAAGATTATTTTACTGATTGGTTTATTGGGCGCATCTGGAAGTCATGCTGCGCAGGTTATTACCATGCAGTGCGGAAACTTTCGCTTTGAGATGATAGAAAACTCGATGGCGAGAATTAATGGTGAGTATGTAACATCTCAGAAAATTACAGAGTTCGGACAGAACGGGGCAAAAGTAGAAATGACGCTTATGCCTGCCAGCGATGGGAATCTGTATGGGTTTGAATACATCCATCCTGACGGTAGCAAAAAGCGCTGGCTGAATGTTGAGCTTATCCGCACCAATATGAATCAGGCGCGGATCATTGGCTCGTTTGATTGTAAGCGCGTGAACGGGTAGGGGGACTCATGCCATTCATTAGACCTGCAGATGAGCAGGATGTAGCACAGCTTGTTCAGGATAACGCCAAAGCAGCAGTGACCAATGCGTTACCCGGCGTTATTCGTTCATTCGACCCGAAAACTGTCACCTGCGACGTTGATATAGCCATTACGGCAAGAATGACGAAGGCCGGCACAATGGACGAAGATTTCCAGTATGAATCCGTCCGTTATCCGATCCTTAATGATTTGCCAGTAGTTTTCCCGCGCGGTGGCGGCGTTACGCTGACTTTCCCGATTAAAGAAGGTGATGAATGCCTGATTGTGTTTTCGTCGCGTAGCATTGATTTCTGGTGGCAGAACGGTGGGGTACAGGAAAGGGCTGACGGGAGAGTTTTGGATCTGTCAGATGCGTTCGTTATTCCGGGCCCGCAGTCGCAGGCACAGAAAATCAGCGGCATCAGCACCAGCGCTGCACAACTTCGTACTGATGATGGTACGGCATTCGTTGAAGTGGCCGCTGGTGGCGCTATTACTATTACCAGCTCACAGATCACCATCAACGGACCAGTACAGGTAAACGGCTCGATAACTTCCACTGGCGACCAGACAGCTAACGGAATTAGCCAGGTTAATCATACTCACGGCGGCGTACAGTCCGGTGGAAGCAATACAGGAAAACCACAATGAGTAACATCGAAAAGATTAAGCCTCAAAAGCGTGAGGCAGAAGAAAAAGAGAACGTTCGTACATGGCAGGACGATCTGACCAGCCAGCCCCACCTTGACAGCGATAGCGCCATTGTAGAAAGACAATTGCAAAGAAATGCTCCCGGGGTAAATGTTGTTTAAATGTTAAATTAAAATCGGCGAGTATGAACACCTATGTACACTTATGAAGGGTTATGAATACTGGTGTTCATGCTTTATCTATATGAATATTATGATTAATCTCGCGAATATGAATACCATGAACACCTTGAGAGCAAGTTCTCTAAAACACATCCTAAACGCAACGAAAAAGGCATAAGAATCATTTTTATAGTCCTAAGGAGAATATGCGTTAACAATTTATTATCATTTTAATTTGGGTGATTCATGGCGTTTTGCGAGCAAAAAATAACCATAGAGTTAGCCGTATTAAATGTCAGACGAGAGGAACGGTAACTTAAAATGAAAAATAGCGTTACTAATGCAAACTCCTGCTCTGATACGCAGGAAATTGAAAGTGTACCTGCATACAGACAGGCGCTGGCCGATGAAGCTGTAAGTAATAAGGTGTCTGCTGTAGAACGTATCCGGGCAAGGTTGGCGCTTCTGGAGAGCTATATTCCTGATTCGCCTGTGCCACAAGACGAGGTAGCCGAATTTCGTGGCCGCATCACCGGATTACTCGGTGAACTGGAGGTGGGCGGTAAACGCGGCACTGTACTGATTCATGCACATCGAAAATTACGCGATTTAGAGGATCGGATTTACATTCCTGTACGCCGGATAGCCGCTGAACAGTTTGACCAACTGCGCCTGGAAAAACCGGACATGACGGGCGATGTATTACTGAAAACTCTGCTGGGCGATGAAATTGGCGAATATCAGACGAGAAACCCGGAGGCGTCAAAAATAGCCACGCTGGCCGCGCTTATGAGGTCATCACCCCGTGCGGATATTCTCATCAACATGATCCGCCAGCAAAACAATGAACATTCGGTAGCAGTGTTTAGCTGGTGTCCTCTGGAATTACCTTTGCAGGGTGTGTAGGGGGAAACATGGCATCTATCCGTGAGATTGGCGCCGGAAAGCGCCTACGTTATGTCGTTAACTGGCTGGATAAAGAAACCCGCACCGGGCGACGCAATACCTTTCACAGCATCGACGATGCGGCGGCGCTGCTGTATCAACTGGAAGTGGCAGCACTTGACTGGCGAACGGCAGACAATGCGGAGGCGGTAAAACGCTGGACGCTGCAGAAACTGTCCTGGTTCTGGCTGGGATATCAGCGTGACAGGCTAAACCGGAACAGGATCAGGGCAACCAGTTACGACCGCTACCGCTATTGCCTGCTAAACCTTCCGTCTGACCTGCTGAATAAAAACCTGAATAAAATCACTTCACGCCAGCTTAGCGAGCGGCTTAACCGACAGTCGCTTGTGTACATCGGCGCGGCTTTTGCTTATCTCATGCGTTCCGGGATGATTGCGCATAATCCGGTTCGCCAGAGCCGATCAACGGCAGACAGGCCGTGGCAAATCCCGGATGAAGATACCGTGTTAGCCATGCTGGATCGCGCAGAGCGGCGCGAAAGGATTGCTATCTGGCTGGGCGCGGCTTGCGGCCTGCGTATCAGCGAAGTGCTGGCGTTAACCTATCGGGATGTGAGCGCTGACGAAATACAGGTTCGCTGCCATCTGACTTCACGCGGGATTATCCGTGGCAGAAAGCGCGGCAGGGGCCGTTCCGTCGATATGCCGGTTGGCCTGTATGAGTGCCTCGATAAAACGCTGCTGGGAACGGATACACCGCTGATTGCTGGAAGCAACGGACAGAGGCTGAGCCTGAACTACAGCACATCTGGCGTGATGAAACGCCTGCTCTCTGAATTCGGGATAGCGCGCTTTCATGACCTGAGGCATTTTGCGGTGTCCAGCCTGGTAAAAAACGGCGTTGATATTCTGGACGTGTCTGACATGGTGGGCCACTCCCGGCCGTCGGTGACGTTGAATATTTACGGACATCTTTTCCGCGAAAAACCGTCACTCAAGAACGCTCTGAGAGGAGGGGTAAGGAGAATATAGTAAACTCCTTACTTTCCCGGTGTGATGCGGGTTCATCGACTGTAAGCGACGATCCAGCCATTTTTGGATAATACCGCACTTTTTCACGCTTTCCGGACGGGTGAGCAACAAAATGCGGAGAAATGAGGAATGACGCGGCCTGTAGCCCGACAAAGTGCGGCATATCACATGAGCGCAGGCCGCATTCTACCGTTATCGATACGCCGCGGACTTTTTGAGGGTTCGTGAGCACGTCCCGTTTTTTGCCGATGGTGGACAAAGTGAGGAAAAATGAACGTTTTAGCAGCCGCTGAAAATGGCTTCCGGTTTAAGGGGATCTGGTGGACGGAGGAGACCTTTACTGACGTATTACGCACGGTACTGAACCTGCACCGTGCTATGAGTAATCACCGGGTGGCTTTTCACTTTGGAGTTTCTGAAAAAGCCGTCAGGAAATTGAGAGCACGCAGCGATACCGCCAATGGGGTGATACTGCGCCTGATGGAAGAAGCGAAACTCAGCAGGAGCAGGCCAGCACAGTATCGCGAACGCAACTGGTACAACAATTACCCGGAAGACATCGAGGCCAGAAAAATACTGATAGCCGCAGAGGAGGAAAGGGAAAGGCAGCGGGTGGTTCGACATGAGCAGCGAAAGCAGAGAACGCGCCGGGTTACTGATGGCGCTGTACGTCTTGAGCGGATTAGAGCGCAGCGGCGTGAGGCGGTACAATGCTGTAAACGGTCAGGATTAACTCAGGTGCTGGCAGCAGAAAGCCTGTCATGTTCGCTGAGCACTGTCCGGCGGTACTGGTGAATGTTGAGCGACCGTAGCCGTTAAGTTTCACTTCTGGTAATGAGTAACTTACATGCTGAAATCTGATGTGATTGAGTCTGCAATAGCAGAGATGTTAACAAAGCAAGGGCGAGATTTAGACGCTACTGACATGCTGGAGATACGCCGTAGGGTAGCTGGATCGCTCGCCGCAAAGGAAAGGCACCGCCAGCGCATGACAGCCCCGGAATATCGCTGGAACAAGCCTGCACCCCGCAGATAGTAATTTGCACACCTAAGAGCAGTTAACGGACTAGATTCCCACTACAAATAAAATAAAAGCCATATATATCAATAGCATTATCATTGTTATTGAATCAGTGCGCCTGATTACCAGACGATACTCGATACCCTGACGAGCTATTTCCAGCAGATTTATGGCAGTGACGCTTATCTGGAGCCGGACAGCAAAGACGGCCAGATGGTGGCGCTGGTGGCGCTGGCTATTCACGATGCCAATAATACGGCCATCTCCGTTTATAACTGCTTCTCACCTGCTACGGGTTACGGTGCGGCGCTGACGAGTAACGTAAAAATTAACGGTATCGCGCGCCGGGGAGCGACGAACTCTACCGTGGATTTGGTTCTGACTGGTACGGCCGGGACGTCCATCACAAACGGTACTGTGAAAGACACGAATAACGTGATCTGGCGGCTTCCTGCCTCGGTGACGATCGGTGTCGGCGGTACCGTGACGGTAACTGCAACCTGTTCAAACAGCGGAGCGGTTGCGGCGCTGGCCGGGACGATTACCACTATCAACACGCCGACCCGTGGCTGGGCATCGGTAACCAACCCGGCGGCGGCCACCATAGGCGCACCGGCTGAAACCGACGCAGAGTTGCGTATCAGGCAGGGGCAAAGCGTAGCGCTACCATCCCTCACACCGTTTGAAGGGGTCGACGGTGCGATCGCCAACGTTGCAGGCGTGACACGTCACAAGCTCTACGAGAATGATACTGGTGCTATCGACAGCAACGGGCTGCCGCCTCATTCCATTTCCGCCATCGTCGATGGAGGTGATGTTACCGAGATAGCCCAGACAATCAGGGGAAACAAAGGGCAGGGAACAGCCACCTATGGGACGACATCTGTCACGGTACCGGACACCTACGGCAACCCACACGTGATCAGCTTTTCTCGGTCTACTGATGTGCCAATTTATGGACATATCACCTTGAAGGCATTCACCGGCTACACGTCGCAAATTGGCGTACAGATTCAGCAGGCCGTCGCGGATTACATCAACGGGCTGACCATCGGCGACGATGTGCTGCTGAGCAGGATTTATTCTCCGGCGAACCTCGGCGTAGTGAGTGGCGGCAATGCGCGCTACTACGACATACAGGAGCTGCTGATTGGCAAATCAGCCGGTAGCGTAGCGGCGGCAAACATCATTATCGCCTACAACGAATCCGCGTCGTGTAAACCCGAAAACATTGTTCTAACGGTGACGTCATGAGCAAGTACACGGACCTAATCACCAACTATCACGCCACTAAGCCCAGATTCTTTGATCACGTCGACCTGAGCACGCGGCCACTGATTGATATCACCGGCGCCACCCGGGGGCTGGTAAGCGCTTTCGACATTGATACCTCCGTCGGTGTCCAGCTCGATACGCTCGGCCTCTGGATTGGTCGCAGTCGAATCGTCAGCCAGCCGATAAGCGGCGTTTATTTCAGCTGGGACACTGACGGGCTCGGATATGACCAAGGCGTATGGCAAGGCCCGTATGATCCAGATGCAGGCTATACCACGCTGAGCGATACAACCTATCGCATCGTTCTTAAGGCAAAAATCGCCATCAACAACTGGGATGGCCGCAATGATTCGCTGCCTCCCATCCTTGACGCTGCAACTGCAGGCTCTGGCCTGAAGATGCAAATCGTCGACAACCAGGACATGACGATCTCGGTCTGGGTATTTCCCGAGACTGATATTTCAAATGTGTCTCTCGAACTGATCGCCGCTATCAAACAGGGCTATCTCACCGTTAAAGCAGCTGGCGTATGGGCCGGTGACGTGGAAACGCCCTCGGTAGAGGCACCATCCGAGGGTTCTAAATTCTTTGGTTTTGATATGGATAACGAATACATCGGCGGGTTCGATGTTGGAGCATGGGAGACAATACTCTAATGGCAATAAATAACTTTAAACCATTCGCGACAGCAGCAAATGCTAACGTGATGTCCCAGGCTGACTGGGAAGGACTTCCGGCCCTGCTCTCTGGTTTTACTTCAGGTAAGGCGGCCAGCGCAGAAGTCAATAAGGCAATCCGGCAGGCCAGTTTTATCGCGGCAGCGCTGGCGCAGTACACCGCCAACAAAAGTGGGCTGGATGTGCTTGATGATGCTGATTTGAATGGGTTCATTACCAAAATGACCACTGCGTTTGGTAAGGATTTCCAGGCGCTTGATGCCACGCTGACGGCACTTGCCGGCCTCGCTACAGGAGCAAACAAGCTTCCGTATTTCACCGGGGCAGATACCGCGGCACAAACTGACCTTACGCAGATCGGTCGGGACGTTATCGGTCAGACAACCGTGGCGAACCTTCTCACATACCTCGGTTTGAAAACAGCGGCGCAGCGAGATGTGGGAACGGGAGCAAATCAGATCCCCGATATGAATAGTTTTACAACTGGCTATTCAGAATCGGGGACTTCATGGGTGAGTACAAAATCTGGATGGAGCAAGGGGCCAGATGGAGTAATCACACAATGGGGAATTTTCGGTTTCGCTAATGGGCAGACTGGAACGAATGTTGTTTTCCCGGTGCCTTTCCCCGCGCGAGTTGAATCCATTACTTTGACAATGGCAGATATCCAGGAATCACTGCTTTCCCCATCAACCATGCCTGCTTATGGAGTTAACTCAGTAGGTACTTCAAGAACGGGTTTTACAGGCCGTATGTCAGGTAGCGGTGGGTTTAATCTTTGCTATATAGCGAAAGGGAGATAACAGAATGAATAAAATTAAAAGTGTTTACAGCCCGTCCGAAAATGCAATCTACAACGCAGAGCTGTACGAAAGTTATATAAAGGAGGGTACATGGCCGAAGGATGGTATTGAAATCAGCGATGAGGATGCCATCAGGTTTAATGGAGGAAATAAGCCGACAGGCAAAATGCTGGGAATGGTTTCAGGGTCTCTTGCATGGGTTGATGAGCCGCCACTTTCACCAGAACAGCAAATAGCAGATGCAGAGAACATGAAAGCTACGCTTCGTGCAAAAGCTGACTCTGAGATCGCTTGGCGGCAAGATGCTAGTGATGCGGACATCGCAACGGACGAAGAGAAAGCGGCGCTCGCAGCATGGAAGAAGTACCGCGTTCTGCTTATGCGCGTAAATACCTCTGCAGAAGATATCCAGTGGCCTGACCTTCCTGAAGTGTAAACCGGCTTGATCTGCATTCACTTAAAAGCACTGCGTATGCATACAGTCAAATTTAAAGGAGTGCGGACCATGGCCCGCAGCGCAGAAGTCAATTCGGCCTTTATCGCCGCCATTCAGCTAAGAGGCCTGGGCAGAAAAACAGCTTAAGCAGATAACGCAGTAACGCCTATAGATTCCCAACAGTTTGTTTGGGGAGATAGCAACTCAGGATTAGACAACGGTAAAATGCTTGATAGTCAGATTAGCCAGTATTTCTATGGAGTCGATCAACGAAAGCAACAAATAATTTGTAGGTATATAAAATTATTATTGATTTTTGGAATAAATGGATTTAATAGAGCGAAAGGTTATTTTGAAATAAAAGGTTATGTTTCATAATAATTGCCGCCTTAGGCGGCAATTACTTAATTAACTTTGTCTACTTAGTTCATTTCCTAATGCAGGAAATTTACATGATATTATAGATCTTGATAATCTGATAAATGGCCTTTCTACTACATTGTAGAAAATATATGCAGTGGTTATCGTTATGATGAACAAAAGGATAAGTCTGGACATTCCTACCCACTGATTGTAAATCGGTATATTTGCTCCAAATTTATCTAAATACATGGTAATGGCAATATGCGTCAGATATAACGAGTAAGAGATGTCACCGAAAAATGATAGCATCTTTATCTCTTTTATCTCATTTTTCATTTCATAGGCAACAAGTGTCGCAATCAGCAGGATCGCCCATAATCCATAGTTAAAAGGCCCGTGTGCTGCTTTGTATTGAGCAAAGTAGAAACAGAAAACTAACGAGCATGAGATTACAGCAATGACATTAATTTTGGGGGTTGATGATATTACGTTTCTTAATTCGTATACCATCATGCCAAATATGAATTCTATTAACATCGGCGATGAGGTAAACCGCAGGAATGCCGCTAAGCCTTCCGGCATTCCTGCCTGTGGTGCAATTGCATTGTCACCTTCCATGCTAATGCTGCCATTAAAGTAAAGTTGCAGACTGAACACAGAGACGGCAAGCATAAATGATGCAATCCATGATCTGTATTTATGACTAATGCTCATCGCAACGAAGAATATCAGATAAAAATAAATCTCATAGGTCAGGGTCCACGCTTGCCCTATCATGTTGCCACCAAAGAACGGTGCCTGCTGGCTGTAGTCAGCCTGTATCAGTAACGCAGATCTCCAGAATGAAAAATTATCTTCGTTTGAAATAAATAAATAAAATATTGCCAACGTAATAATAAACAACGGGTAAATCCTGAAGAATCTTTTTACAACATATTTAGTTAACATGTTGTCTTCACTCTTTGCGGTTGAAAGCGCAATAATAAATCCGCTAATCATGAAGAAAAGGTCTACCCCAAAGGATCCACTTATGAACATTAAATCACCGAAATTCTTTATCGGATAAATATCATTAAGGTTACCTCTGAAGTGGAAGCCAACAACTAATATGGCCGCTATGCCTCTAAGGTATTGAATAGAACGCACTTGCTGCATAATTCTACCTAAGCTAGTTAATAATTTTCGCGTCGCGAATTGTAATCTATATGAAAGCCTGTGTCAGCAATGCATCATTTGGACGTCAGAAGGTGTCGCGGTAGTCGATCGGGGTCTGGTCGTGCGGCTGGATGACATTCAGCTCGCCATTCTCGATAGTCGTAGCTACTTCGGTAAGGTAATGTAGAAAGTGATCATCACGGATTAAGTTGATTCGATAGAAGGGGATTGTCTTGATGAGCTTGAAGCTGTTGTTACATCGGCCGCGCCGGATATCATCTGGCCTGAAAAACCTGCTTAACGAAGATTGCCGCCGCCCTTCGTATGCAAGAACAGGCGGCGGCTGGTTGCTCAGTGTTCATGCCCGAGCAAACGTCGGGAATATTACCCGAACAAGATTTAAAGACCAACCTGGCGAACTGTCGGGAACTCAGATACCAGCCACATATCGGACTCTTCAAACATATCCTCCAGCATGCGGTTGAGCTTTTCCCGATCGCTTTTGCTGGCATCGCTATTCAAGCCGTTCGCCTGCATCGGCTTCACCCTCACTTCGGCATCAGGGAAAATCTGGTGCACCCGCTTCGTCAGCTCGGCCAGAATGATCTCTCTGGCCCCTTCGAGCCCCTCTACATTTCGCTTGTCATAAACCAGTTCAACGAACATAAAAGCCTCCGGAAAACCACTGTGTTTGCATACAGTATTTTTACTGTAAAAATAAACAGTGTCAAGGTGAGCACAGCGCGAGGAAGGGGAGGGTTTTTGTTACCCTTAGTTACAAATAGAAAAACCCCAGACCGTGAAATCTGGGGTTCTTTTAAAGTGCACGTGCATTTCACGTGCATATTTTTGTCTTTTCTCGGTCTGCGCTCTGTCTGGTCAGAGTCCGTAAGTGGCTGTTTTTATTGCCGCTGTCTGGTTGCAGTCCTATCAAAAGTGGTGGGCTGGCGGAGTCTGAATTGAGTTTGTAATTAAATGAATTTATTGAATTAATGTCTAATTCAACTTTTCGTTGGTGCCTAAGAAGGTGCCTAAAATTTTTACCATCTTCTTTTGGTGAGAAATGAGAGATTGGTTTACAGCACTTAGGGACTCATAAGGCTTCGATCTTTGCTCATGGTAAAATGAGAAATATTATCAATATTTATTTGATTTTTTTTAATGTCAGATGCGATGCCGTTGCTATTTCCGCTACTGTAGCGGAAATAGCAACACATGAGCAGCATGTACTTAGAAAAATTTAAGATCTGGGCAACAGCCCGATGTTCTTTTTGGCACGCAGAATATCCGTTGCAGTAATGAAGGGGGGTTGCTCTCGCCATGTAAATCCCTTGCGGTCGATACGAGCCAGTTCGTACTTTTCGACCAGGAAATTAACAGCATCGGCAAGCGTTATCCCCGCATCGATATGCTCCTCAATGGCCGTGTCGTCATGAAATGGTGTGTCGTTGAGTGTGAGGCCGTAGTGGTGCTCCAGCAGATACGTTAACAACTGCTGCCACACCATTACGGGCGACAGGCGTGACGAAACCGGCACCGTGGCCGGTACAGATGAAAATTTGCATGAGTTGGATCCTGATAAAAGAAGAGAAGGTGTTACCTGGTTGCAAATGCCTGAGGATAAATAACGATGTAAACATAGCCATGAGAGCCGAGAGTGTCAGCTTCACAAGTTAGTCCGTTATGATACAACGTGACGCAATGCTGATGGCGCGGATTTAGTTCACCGGTTGTCAGCATCAATTCAAGCTGTTTCATCACTAGCGGAAATGCCTGATCCAGACGCAGTGCCTCCTCCTCGTTAAACGTACCACTAATACCTGCACGGTCCGCCAGAAAATGCAGGCGACAGCCTTCCTGCACAAGCCTTGCACCGAAGCACGGCGAGATGTCGCGCTTCAGTCCCCATGAATTTTGCATTTTTCTACTCCTTATTTAGTGTCAGTTGGTGGTGATGCACATCAGGCGTGTATACGGACCGTGGTTGTCACGACGGCGTTCTGCGTAAACCGCCAGCACACCGGAAATCTCCGCGACATCCTGACCGGTATAATGACTGGCGCTGCCGTGCCACTGGTATTTGCCCGTGCAGTAGCGAAAGATCCGGGAATCCGGATGCTGTCGCTGAATCGCCATCGCGGCCTTTTTATCGATGATTTTCATGGTTAGCCTCATAGCCAGCCACGTTCAGCAAAAGAAAGCACATCGATGCCAACAATAAGATGGTCCAGCACCCGCACCTCTACCATAGCCAGCGCGTTCACCAGATGTTGAGTGATGTTTCGATCCTGTTTACTCGGTTCTGTCTCTCCGGATGGATGGTTATGGGCCAGAATCACAGCGGCAGCGTTATGGCGTAGTGCCAGTTTCACCACTTCGCGTGGATGGACTTCGGTATGGTTAATCGTGCCCGTAAAGAGCGTCTCGCATTCCAGAAGACGGTTCTGATTATCGAGATATAAAACAAGAAAAACTTCGCGCTCCTGCAGAGCAAGACGCAGTTGTAGCCAGGTTTTGGTGAAGGTAGTGGAATTAAATTGTTCGCCAGGCTGGCGCTGATATTTTTCCAGTAAGCGGAGAGCGCGACGAATGGTGCGTGCTTCAGTTACCGGAAGATCAGGAGGTAGATTTATCTCTGACATGACAGGGCCTTGGAGGTAATAGTTAAAGTCGTTTATGAAGCAAGTTGAAGCATATTTTCAGCCATCACCCACAGAGCGCGATTGAGCTTTACGTCTCCGTCGATACCTTTGACAGCACGGGTTTGAGCACGCTGACCTTTCGTCGTTCGTCCTGACAGTCCGCCTTTTATCAAGTTCTCCTGAATGCGTTGGTAAGTGGTCCATAGGTCGTTGCTATCATCCTGCCAGCGGCGCGGGGAAAGGATTTGCGATTCCGTCACCGGCTGATGCTCTTCACCAAAGCGATAGGTTAATGCCGCTTTTGCCATCGCCTGCTGTGCTGGTGGAGGTAACAAAAGCGACTGCATGGCATCCCGCTTCTCCTCCACCCGGTCAAATATCCCCAGCACTTCGTAAGCCCCTTCAATGACTTTCTCCACCACATTGCCTTTATGTGGCACACGTACCTCACCAAAACTCTCACCGCAAATCAGCCCGTTCTGGCAGACTGCACGAAATAGCCCCGGCAACATCTGATATGAGCTGGAGCCGTCATGGCTGTTGAGCAGAATGATTTCCGGTACCTGCTTACCGGTTATTTGCCCTACCCGGCGCAGGCGCAGCATGTGTTTCGTGTGCTCTCGCTTGCTCTGGTCACGCACTCGGGTCTGGCAGGCAAAGAACGGCTGAAAGCCTTCACGCTGGAGGCTATCAAGCAGGGTAATGGTCGGGATGTAGGTGTAGCGATCCGAGCGGGATTCGTGCTTGTCAGTACTAAATACACTGGGTACATGGACCATCAACTCGTCATTTGTCAGTGGGCGGTCGCGGCGAATCTGGTTAATCCGTCCGAAGCGGCTGGCTAATTTCATGATAAAACTCCTTTGTGGTTAATGGCATAAATGCAGAAAGGCCGCGCTTCCGGTAAAGAAGCGCGGCCTTTCTGCATTGATTTGGTGTTGCAGGGGAAAACTCTTTGTTGTTGGGGGATGCAACAGCTAGCTAATGTCTGCTATGAGCGATCAACGGACATTCAAATGACGAACTACATATGAACTGGACAATGTAGTTCGTCATACTCATGATCCTTCAAATTTAAGGCTTTTTGATCACCTCAACGTTCAGGCTCGTAGTGCCATTCTCACGGCTTATCTGCCCGCTCACACGCACCAAATCCTGCGCATCGAAGTGCTGCCCGTTCCAGACTTTCTGTGGAATACGAACTTTGATGGTTCCGGTTGGATCGCGGAACGTATACCACTCTTCCTGCTGCTGGCTGATGACATTGCCTTCCAGTGTGATCCACGCCCCTTCGTGCATCGACGGCACGGCCTGAATGCGGCTTTGACTGTTTTCCTGCTGAACCTTATGACCGGCATACATGCGTTCAGTGGCGACTGGCTCTTTCTCTGCGGAGAAACCGCCTTGCGCTGCCAGGGCTGGAATGACGATGAATGAAGCGAGCAACACGCCGGTGACGTTGACGAGCTGGCGACGAATCTGACTGAAGTATTGTTTTTGCATAGCAGGTTCCATTTATGATTTCACATCCTCCCAGGGGGGATGCCTTTATAATAAATGAGCGGCTATAAAAGCTCAATTGCAATCCCCTGTGGGGGATGAAAATGTGACAGGCTTCAGAGATAAAAAACCCACCAATTGGTGGGTTCAGGCATGTGGCTTTTACAAGAGAAAATCAGCGGGTAACGCCGATCCAGCCATGGTAGCCCATGTAAATGCCGACCAGGGCTATCAGTACGCTTGAGAAGTATGGGGCACGGCGTGCCAGAGTATCCAGGCCACTCCAGCGTTTGGTTGCCTGGCGAACGCTAAACGCCGCAGCTGCACCCACAGAAACCAGCGTAATTGCTAAGCCGATGCTGAAACACAGTACCAGCGCGGCACCGAGCGTAAATTCCTTCACCTGGATGCAGAGCAGCAGAACGGTGATGGCCGCCGGGCAAGGAATAAGTCCGCCGGTCAGCCCAAACAGGATAATCTGCCCGGTGGTTACGCTGCGATTGGCAAAACGTTTCTTGATGTCGTTCGCATGGGCTTTTTCGTGAGCGTCCTGGTATTCGCGGGAATTAACATCCAGCCCCTCCAGTGCGGAGTGATCGTGGTCATGGTCGTGACCGTGCTCATGCTCGCGAAACTCCACATCATAATCGTGTACATGCCCACGATGGCCTAAAGACAGGCGCACATCAAAACTGTGTGGCTCAGGGATCGCCAGGGCTGATTCCATAAACCCGTCTTTTTCAACGAAGTCGAAAACCTGAGAATAGGTTCCATTGCCCCGCCTTGTGGCTACAGAAATGTTGCTGGCTTCCCACTTTCTGCCGCTGAGCGTACGTAAACGCCAGTGAGGTGGCTGTCCTTCCTCGAAAATAGAGAGTTCAACGCTGCCGTGGCCGGTATCTATAATCCGGGTTTCATCATGTTCGTGATGACCGTGGGAATGCTCCTCTTCCTGCTCCATTTTCCATAGCTTCTCACCGCGCCAGGTACGCCAGAACATCCATGCTGCCGTGGCAAGAATGATGATGGCCGAAATTAACTGGAACCAGGGCTCCGCAGATTCAGCGGTGAATTTCTGACTGACATACATCCCACCCATGGCAATGAGCCAGACCACAGAGGTGTGCGAAATGGTCGCCGCCAGTCCCAGCAGAACCGCTTGTTTCACCGTTCCACGAATAGCCACAATAAACGCCGCCATCATCGTTTTGGAGTGTCCTGGCTCCAGTCCGTGCAGCGCACCCAGCAGGATAGCGCTGGGAATAAACAGCCAGGCATTGGCTACGCCTTGCTGCAGAAGAGCAGAAAAATCAGTCATGTTTCGCTTGCCTTAAAGATATTTGGTGATCTCTTTAAATTCGCTTAGCGTTGTTTCAGTTCCGGCATGATCGGCATGAAGCGCATCCTCCAGGCAGTGATCAAGATGGTCATGAATTAAGGTACGCTTTGCATTCGTTATCGCTTTTTCAACCGCATGCAGCTGTTGGGCGATATCCAGACACGCTTTTTCATCTTCGAGCATCTGGATGGTACTTTTCAGGTGCCCGGCGGCACGCTTAAGTCTTTTAATAATGTCAGGGTGTGATGCGTGAACAGTCATATCTTATCCTCTCCAGGTGGAGGGGATAAGATAATGTGTATCATCGCTATGGTCACATTTTTTATCGGCTTATCCTCTCCTGCCTGGTTGTCTTTCAGGGAAATTACTTCTCTTTCTTCGGCCATGACGGATGTTCATCGTCGATGACGAAATCATGTTCATGAGTGGATGCATTATTCGTTTCGGCGTCGGTATGGCTGTGCAGCTGAACATATTCTTCATGCTCAGGACGCCAGATAAGCACGGCGGTGAGCAACGACAGCGCCGCTACGATGGTCAACGCGATGAACGAAGCCTGTGTGCCCCATGTCGCGCCGACCCATCCGGCCAGCGGATAAGTCACCAGCCAGCATGAATGCGACAATGCAAATTGAGCGGCAAATAGCGCGGGTCTGTCTTCCGCCGTTGATGAGCGGCGCAGCAGGCGGCCACTGGGGGTTTGAGAAAGTGAATATCCGACGCCCAGCAATGCCCAAAGCACAACCAGAGTGAAGTAATCCATCAGGAAAATACCCAGCCCCAGGCCAATCACCAAAAGCGCGGCCCCCACAAGCATCGGCATGCGGTCGCGCATTTTGTCGAGGAGTCTCGGGAGAACCAGTGCAGACACCATCGACCCGACACCGAAGAAGGCCAGCGCAATGGCAGTCGAGCGCTGTGATAAACCAAAGTCAGCCTGTACCAGAACAACGGTATTGACGATAACCATCGCGCTTGCCGCTGCCACGGCCATATTGAGTGCCAGCAGACCACGCAGCCTTGGTGTTTTCAGGAAGATGCGCATGCCTCGCGTCGTTTTGTCATAGACGCTGCGTTTGACGGTTAACGCTTTCATTTTTGGCAACGACACGGAAACAACCAGAGCCGCAGAGGCGAGGAATCCGACTGCCGTACCGGCAAACAAATTATGGAAACTCATGACTGTCAGCAGCGCCGCCGCCAGCATCGGGCTGATAACGCTTTCAAGATCGTAGGCCAGGCGTGACAGAGACAGCGCCCGGGTATATTCACGTTCGTCAGGGAGAATGTCCGGGATCGTCGCCTGGAAAGTCGGTGTAAACGCTGCCGAAGCAGACTGCAGGAAGAAGATCAAGATGTAGATTTCCCAGATCTGAGTGACAAAAGGCAGCGCGATCGCCACCAGAGCGCGGACTAAGTCCAGCGTCACCAGCATGGTGCGACGCGGGAATTTATCGGCAAAGGCCGCCGCTACCGGCGCAACCAGAATGTAGGCGCTCATCTTGATAGCCAGCGCGGTACCCAGCACAGCACCAGCCCTGTCTCCGGCCAGATCATAAGCTAGCAACCCCAGCGCGACGGTCGCCAGACCGGTGCCGATAAGGGCGATAACCTGTGCCATAAACAGGTGGCGATAGGTACGATTAGAAAGAATATTGAGCATCAGGAATTCTCTTGGCTTAAATTTACATCCCCCCCGGGGGGATAATGAAAGCATAGAGGGACCTGGAAAAAATGACAAGCATTATCCTGGTGGGGAGGATGAGTGATTTACCAACCATCTGATATGTTGAATAAAAAAAGCTTCAGGTATCCCAGCGTTATACCTGAAGCAGCATAAAAAGTGTCGAAGGTGTTATCACCGCTTCCTTGCGAAGCCCCTTCTGACGAGAAAGGTGTTAACTCAGAAGTCCCAGGCAGGTTTTCAGACTCAGCCGTGTGGCTTCAACATCGCTATGGACGATGGTGCACCAGTCATCACGGTTAGCCCGAACGTCGTCCAGCCAGCTATTCAGCGCCTGATTGAAGGCCATGGTTTTCTCGCGCTGAGGCCAGCTCATCTGGTTAGCGCTGTAAATATCCTGCCCGGGCTGTGGCATCTGTACGGTTTGCTGCGTCGACATCCGGGAAGTCACCGACCAGGTATCAGAGTTGCCATCCCAGGAAGGCATCACCGGGAAGCCCGCGCCGCGCAGGGCTATATCCCAGGTGGCATCAAACAGGCATGTTTTCCCGTTTAACTCAAAAGTCACGGTGTCATGAAATCCCTGGGTTTGCGGCAAAATAGCCAGTATTTCCGGAGGAACGGGCAAGTCAGCCCAGTCAAACTGCACCAGTTTTCGCCTTGCTGTAATCCCACCGGCAACCAGCAATCGTTCGGCCGCGGCGGCTTTATGACGACAGTCGCCAAAACCCTGCTCAAACAGGCTCATGCTTTGGTTATTCCATGACCCAAGCTGATAGGGCATTCGCCTGACCAGTTCAAAAATGGCTCTCCGCAGTTCCGTTGAGCCCGGTTGAAGCCCGAGCGACTGTAAAATCCAGCCCGGCGTTATCGTCTCCTTAGCAGTGCGGCGAGCGATAATTCTTTGCCATGTATCACTGACTTTTTCGGCCAGAGAGGCTGCCAGGGTTTCCCCCGGCAGTAATGTTGTCATCAGCAACGCTCCTGTGGTGGTGAGAAAATGTCTGCGCGTCAACATATCGGGCGTTACACCTCCACGCTGCGACGAAGTGCCGACATAACCAGTGATTCACAGACCACTTCATCGTCCTGTTCACGGTTTACCCCAGGGAAAACCATTTGACTCACCGGGGATGAACGAAGCCGGTGATAACGGGCAATCGCGCCATTCATTCCGCCCATTTGCTTACGTCGAACCAGCCGGAGTCCTTGCTCCCACGCGACTTCATCCATCGCGCTCGCCAGAACAGGATCATGATTGAAGATTAAGACGCCATCCCCTTTCAGCAGACGGGCTGCGCTGCGAAGGAATGCCGTGTAATCCTGTTCGAAATAGGCTGCGGCCTGAGAGTAGATAATATCGACCTCACCGGCCCGAACTCCCTGCTTCTCCAGTACGCACAGCCCGGCAGCCGTCACGTAGGGATGCTCAGTCACCCCCTTTGGCAGCGATTCGTGCCATGGCGTGAGATTGGTGAAATGCAGGAATGCGCTCTCCCCGAGCTGCTCCCTGAAGCTCTGGGCAAGTCCGGAAATTGCCGCCTGATGGCTGGTCGCTTCTTCAGCACGAAAACCTGCCCAGGCAGCACCAATTTCAAGGAAGGTGACGGTACCGTTTTTGTGATGAATGTTTTTTGCATGGTGGGCAATATCGAACCCAATTTCTCGCGCCAGACGAAACGAACCACCGCTGGAGGTCCAGGGGCCATCGAAACCAAAGGCAAGAATGGCTTTCAACATCGAGCCCGTTTCTTTGTGCATCATTTTCAGGAACGGAATGACCTTACGTCGTGAAGGAACAGGGACGTTCGGACGCAGTTTTTTGGCCTGGAGATCGCGATTAACGCCCATGCACAGTGTCTGCCAGTGCAGAGGGGTAATTCGATAATTAAGTTCAGTAAAATTACGCGCAATCTCGCGACGCGCCTGTATGGAGTCTGTGTACATAGCCTCTCCGCTAAATCTGAAGTTGGTAAACGCCAGGAAGCAAACTGCTACCGGCAACAGCCATCAGATCTGGCGGGTGCTTGGAGGGCGGTAAATGATGTCCGTGGCCTTAACCGGGCTGCGAAGATCGGCAAGCGGCAACCATCTGTCTGCTACAGGAGAGAGGGAGATCTCCACAGAGGGCGGCTGCTGAGGGGTTTCATGGAAATGGTCTGTCTGATGATGGCCTGCGTGACCAGACTGAGGGATATCCGAGTCGTGGGAGTGATCCTGCACTGTCATGGTGACTTCTGCATCATGCAGATTCATCTCGTAACCAGTCAGGCCGTTGGTACCGTGTGACGCAAACGTGCCCATCGACGACATCATCATGCCAACGGCCATGATGACAATCATCAGAATATAACGGGGTGAACGTTTAAACATCAGATACATCGCTGGCGTTTCTCTCAGGCAGTCTTCATAACATAGAGAAAAGATTAGCATCCCCCCGGGGAGGATGTAAGAGGCGAAAGTGTAAAGTCTTGTATTGCCGGAATGAATAAGATGGGCCCGCATTATACGGGCCCGATTAATCAGATTACGCGCTTAATGCTCTGGTATTCGCCATTGGTATCAAGCTGGATAGTAATCGTCTTTGAACCACGATTTCGCCAGAACCAGCCATGCTTACCGTCAAAGGCCGCCTGCAACACACCATCCTTTGAGGTTATCTGGCGGCCCTTACCATAGCCGTGGTAAAACCCTTTCGGTGCGTTAACCGGATCGCCGTGTGCATCCACGTTGACAGGTCCAGAGCTTGTCCACTGGTAAGTCACCCGGGCATCCTTACGCATTTCCATCTTAACTTCAGCCGCTTCATTCGGTTTCAGAGTAATTAACAGCTGATTGCGCTGAGAACCGGCAGTTGGGGCTTCTGGCGCACGAGTTGTCGCCGGAACGCTCAGCTCCGGGTAGTTGTTTTGCGTGATTGTCGGCGGGTTATCCGCCACCGGGCGCTCATTCGTCGGAGTGGTTGACTGCCCCCACTGGCTCGTACTCGCCTGTTTGTCCGTGGCGGCTTCCTCCGCCAGCTGCGTTTTGATTTCGCCCATCTGTTTAAGGCCCAGCAGGCGGCCAACGCCCGTTGGATCGATACCATATTCTGAAGGCATCACGATGGTTATCAGCAGCGTTAAAGCAACAATAGCCGCCAGGATAGTGGACTGCATCAGCTTCATCGCAGATGGCAGCTCTGCGCGGGTCGGTAAATCGGTGTTATACATTCTCTTTTCTCCCTCAGGCTAAAACGTAGCCACAAATCTGGTAACTCATTAACAGGAAACCGGCGCTCATCATCACCACATTGGCGGTGTAGGCATGGCGGAAAAAGCTCGCCGTCTGCCGCCAGTAACTCATGATGATAAGGATGGCGCTCAGCGCCAGAAGCTGACCTATCTCGACCCCGACATTGAAGGCAATCAGGTTGACGAACAGGCCATCGGGGGAAATTTCGAACTCCTTGATTTTGGTCGCCAGGCCAAAGCCGTGGAAGAAACCAAAGATAAGCGTCGCCATCTTCGTATTAGGCTGAAAGCCAAACCAGCGCTGGAACGCGCCAAGGTTATCAAGGGCTTTGTAGACCACAGACAGTCCGATAATGGCATCAATGAGATAAGCGCTTACGCTGATGTCAAAGAACGTCCCAATGAGCAGCGTTGTGGAGTGTCCGATAGCAAACAGGCTGACGTACAGCCCGATATCGCGCATTTTGTAGAGAAAGAAAATCACGCCGAACAGAAACAGCAGGTGATCGTAGCCGGTCACCATATGCTTCGCGCCAAGGTAGATAAACGGGATGATGTTAATCCCGGTGATTTCCTGGATGTACCCTTTGTCGCCTTCGGCTACGCCATGTGCGGCCGCACCCTGGCTGTAGAAAAGCAATAACAATATGAAAAACAGACAAGCCGAACGCGCCTGAGTCGAAAACAGGCCACCGCTCAACCGGCCTTGTAAATTAAGGCAGGTGTTCATACAAAATCCTTACAGTTTGAATAATAACGAATTAACAGCAGTTATTACGCAAACAGGGATCTCGGAGGGCGTTCGGGGGTGGCCTGTGGCATTCGCAGAATTTGTTCTGAACTCAGCGCAAAGGTCGCCCGTATGCCCGCGTTCCAGGCCTGCAAAGCAGTCAGGGTGAAGAGTTTGTTCAGATCGTGGGAATGATCGGCATTGAGGTGGTGCACATTACCGTGCGAGTGGAACAGCAGCGGATCGTGCTCATTCAGCGGTTCATCGCTATCGTGCTGATGGTCACTGATGGTCGTTGTATCCTGGACGTTGTAGACAGCCTGTGGTTTTGCCATAAGCGAACTGCTCAGCACGGCAACAGCCATGATGATAAGCACGATTCTGGAAATGACTTCACGGCTAAAAAACACAGTCAACGGCATCCTGATGATACAAGGTAACAACGTGCGTAATGTATCTGTTTTGCTGACCCCATTTCAACAGGTCTTTTGGGGTTGGGGGTTTAATCACTGCGGAATCGTAGCGTCCGCTTTTGGCACAAAGCGGTCAGACAAGCAGTGGCAGGACGCTAACATAATGAAGTAATGAGATATATAGTATGGCGAATCCTTCATAAGGGGAGGGACCTTACGGGGGAGGGGTTTATAATGGCTATTAATACGCAGTATTAATACCTGATTTTTTTGATATTACGACTGATAGCACAACAGGGTCTGACAACTGATTGTCAGACCAGATATTGTTCAGACGAAACTAGTACTTCATCAGCCAGTCCCCCTGACTGGTGATGACGTTAATCTCCGCCACACTGCATGGGCCTTTAATGTAGACGGCAATCTCTTTCCCGTAAGGCAACGTTGACGGTACCAGCGGGACAGGCTTACTACCTGCGTAGACCGTGGGCATCTTCTGAATCGGGCAGTTCCCCCGGTTAACGACAACATCCTTAATGGTGACGCTGTCCGTGAGCGACTGAACGTGAACACGCTGCTGATGCAGATTCGGGTAATACGGATTTTTAACCTGCTCCAGACCAATCCTGACCGGGGCCTCTGCTGCGTGCAGCAGAGGTGAAATTATCAGTGCCACGGCGAGGGCACTCATTGCTGTTTTCATTATTTTTTCCTTATATTTGCTGGAGTCGTAAAGGTTCACATACGGGTCAGACAGCCTGATTTATCAAACTCAGGCAGGGTCCGGGCGGCATTGCTGAAGGTGAACGTTGTGGAGGTCAGGCCGGTCGCAGTGATATGAATCCGCTGTGATTTTCTGACTGCATTCCAGAAGGCCTCGAAGTTACTCCCCCCTGCATCAGACAGTGTGTCGTTTATAAGAAACGTGTCGCTGTTGTCTGTCTGCGCCTCAAGACTGCGACCATCATCATTGCCGCTGGTGAGCGTTTTGCCATCAGGCGCGGTGTACCGGACGAACACATTGTCGTGCGGTGAACAGGTCAGAAGCAGTTCAGCACTCTGTTTATTCTGTATCCGGTATTCCGTGCCCCCCTGAACCCAGGTACGGGTCCACTGGTTTACGGCTGCGCTGGCCTGCGCTGAAGAAAGCAGCGCCAGTAAAAATGCGATTTTTTTCATGATTATCCTTAATTTTCCGTTTCTGCCAGTACAGTGCGGATGTACTGGAAGTGCGGCAGTGAGTGAATGAAATGTGGGTCGGCGGTCAGGGCATCGATGTGTTTTCTGCGCAGAAACTGCCTGGGTGTCAGGCAGACATCGGTAATGCTTTCCAGCAGAAAGACCTGCAGTTGCCGGGCGTACTCTCCGACCAGATACCAGCCGTTCTCGAAATAAATCAGGCGATAAGGTGCGAACCAGCGGTACTGCTGCCCCTCTGCGGTCAGATCCAGCAGAGTTCGCTCCAGAATGGCCTGTGTGATACGCCAGAAACTGCCGAAGGGACCGGGCTTGCGCTCCGGTGGAGACTGCCAGACGATAAAAGGTGGCTCTACGGAGCTGTCAGTCAGCACAGATATCAGACGATTATCCATCGCCGGGAACAGCTGCTCCGTGCGGGTTACTCGTGCAAAGTGCAGAATATGCCGGTTGGTGCGCAGGCCTTCGTGCTGGTGGGCCAGTGACCAGCACCCCTGCTGGTATGTCAGTTCCAGGCAGCTCAGGCGTTCACGAAAATCCCGGCGCAGAGTGCGCTCCGAGATACGAAACTCCTGAGACAACCCACTAACTGACAACCGTTCCCCCATCAGCAGGCGACTGATGATGATCGCCAGCCGTGATGCCATGCGATCGTGCTGTTTTTCTTCCGCAGACATATTGAAGGGTTTCCGTTGATTACATTGATTTGTACAGATACTGCTGACGCAGACAAGCAATCAGCAGGCAGGCCGGAACCGTAACCCGCCGTGCCGGGCCTGCCATATCGGCAATCAGCCAGCCGGTGCTCAGGGCGATACCAACCGGCCCGGCCAGTACACTGATAAAGCGGGTCAGGGTCAGATAAGTCACGATGGGGAGCGTGCGCCCCAGTACAACCTTCGCAAGCGTACTGAGCATCACGACCGACAGACGGTAGGCTGCAAAACCGGAAGACCGGACGGCAGTCTGTATGGCCATTAAAATCAGCGGTGCTGTCGGTGCGGTCAGTTCCGTACCCATGCTGTCAGCAAACTCCTGCAGCTCAGTCGGGGACATTTCGCTGAGGCTTTTTTCGAGCATCTTCATCAGCAGGGAGAGCTCAACGGTTTCGGTTGCCTCCTCCTTCCTGTATTTCACGCCCGTATGGTCACAGACATCGCATAACACTTCCCGATACAGCACGCCTTTCCCACCCCTGAATACACTGGCGATACTGCTGGCACCAAAGGCCTGGATTTCAGCGGCAATCTCCTGCCAGTAATTACGGTGCGCTGGATAAAAACGTTTGTAGTTGTCGCTGCCGGACAGCGTTTCCGTCCAGCGCAGGGTTTTGTCCCGTGGGTCATGGGTAATGAGGCTGACCAGTAAATCCAGGTCCTCATTCTCACAACGCCCCAGAAACCGCAGGTCAGCATCTTCGCGATAAACGGCCATTAGCCCTCCATTCAGGTCTGTATCGTCAGGACAAAAACGATAACAAACCCGCCTGTAAGGACATGGCCGATGCGTCAGGAAAATCAGCGTGTTATACGAGTAATGACGGACAGGTGATGTCCGAAAATGAAATACAGAGGATTATGCTGCACAGGGCGGAGTTACCGGTGGAATAAACAGACGAATGGCGAGTTGCCCCGTCAGGCGGGTGACGAGCCAGGCGGCACCACCGTTGATTACCCCGCCCAGTAACGGGAGCAGCAGGCTTTCCCTGAGTAACACTTGACTGCTTTTCAGCAGTAATGCGTCGCGAACCACTGTCAGCAGAGCGGTCTCGGCCTGAGACTGGCTCAGTGCGCGGGTCAGTAACCGGGTGATGATGCCACTGATGGCATCCGAGCAGGCATCCCCGGCCAGCGCGCCCCAGCAAAGCAGGCGTACCCGTGGGTCTGCAGTGTCATGGCCTCCGATGATGGCAACGGCCGCACACAGCCGCATCTGGATGAACAGCGAAGAGCAGACGTCGGCGGTGACGGTCAACGGCAGCAGCGCGCCACCGGTAAGACCACAAGAAAAGCCGGAGCCGCAGGCTTTCAGGGACTCGTACAGCACCAGCGATTCAGCCGCATCATTACGACTCATGTCGTTCTGAAGGTAACTGTCGGCCAGCACTGCGGCAGAGTCCGTGACGGCGGTACCTTCCACCGCCAGGGCATACATCCCGTCAAAGAGATGCTGTAATACAGTAATATCCAGACTATCCTCCTTATCGACAACTCCAGATGGTTGTCGTTAAGGTGATATATATCTGTATTTTTTTATTTTCAGTTTTTGCCGCAATCTCATAGTAACCGACTGTGTATTCTTTATGTAATTTTTTACGTGTCTTGCATATGAGATGAGTTAGTATCAAAAAAATGCCTATGAGTAAATGGTTAGCTTTCTCTTGTGATTTATTTTATTTAAGAAATAACTCCAGAAAATAAAATGATGTGTTCTACGATGGTTTTGCTTGCTTCTATTGCCTCCGGTGGCGGTGTTGGGTGATAAGTCGCTCCGTATTGGTATTATTAAATAAAAAGAAGGTGAGTGTGTAATGCAGAAAATATATTGAATTCCGTTGGGGGTTGTTATTATAAAATGAATGATATTTGTCTCTAACTTATTCGGGATACAGATGTAAATTATACTAAGGCTAAAGTTATGAATTCGAAATATACATACGATCCGCGATACACTGATGGCGTAGAACGAACACTGGCAGCAGCGACTGATCAATACCCCAGGCTTTCTACATTTCGTTTTGATTTGCGGTTTCCGACTGACGGTACTGGTCGTCGTGATGAGCGCGTTATCTCGCGCTTCTTTGATTCGCTGAAATACCATGCAAATGCTCAGATGACTGCCCGAAGGCATGCAGGACTTACCTGTAAGAATCTGACGTCCATACGTTATATTTGGTGCAGAGAATATGGCCTGGTGGATGGCAACCGGCATTACCATGTGATGCTATTGGTAAACAAGGACACCTTCCATACGCTGGGAGATTATCAGCCTCAATGCAACGATGGTATAGATTCACTGGCGAATGTTATCCAGAAAGCCTGGTGCAGTGCGCTGAAATTACCCTGGGAGGCCTATGCTGGCCTGGTTCATTTTCCGGAACACCCATGTGGCTGGATAGAAGGTAAACGTCATGAGCATGAAGAGCAGTATGTTACAGCACGTCAGAGAGCAATGTACCTGGCAAAAGAGTACACAAAGCACTATGGAGATGGACGTTCTTTTGGATGCAGCCAACGGAATCCGTCAGTGATTGGAACCGGCCAAATGTAACGCAGGCAGAGGGCTCGTCCCTCTGCCTTTCATATAGTTTAACCTTAGGTCTTAGTTAATGCAGGTCCTGGCCGGTAAGGCCATATAACACGCAAGAAAAATATATAATACCTGCCTTTCCTTAACCAAAAAGAGTCAGAAGCGGCTGAAGGTTTGACCTGTATAGTTGGGGGTGGATGCCCAACTCGGGTAAACCAAAGTTTTATTATCTTGCTTAAAGATAATTATTTTACGCTGACTTTGAAGCCAGTCCAGTAACATGTAAATTTTCCCTCCAGTCCTAAGTCTGTTAGGGCCATAGCGACGAATAAAGTTTTTATCAAGAGCAACTGAAAGGCGCTCGCGATACTTAACCTCAATCCAGGTCAGAAGTTCCATTGCATCCTGTTCTGGTGTTTCAGCAGTATCTACTTTGGTAAAGAGGCGCTGATGCTCAAAGCCATACCAGCTAAAAATTTCTATGGCTGATTGAGTTGCACATTCAGAAATATCTCCCGTATTGCCCTCAAAGTAATGTATTAATGCAGCAATACGCGCAATATTTTCAGCTGACTTTGACGCAAAATCCTTGAAGTCACTCAGCCCATTTTTGCCCTGAATACCGATACTGGTTTCAATTTGATTATAATAATTGATCCAACTTTTTTCAGCTTCAGGTGAAAATTTAAGAGAAAGGCGCTCGCTAATGTTAGTGGCCAGGCTTTCGTTAATAATTTCCATGAGACGGTCGTGAAATTTAGGAATGTGTTCCTGCGATGTCACTGGTACGGTGATCAGGCGTGAACCCTGTGTGGATGTCGGAAAACTAATCAGACACCGGGCAAAAAAGCCGACACCTTTAGCCATGCTGCCTTTACGCTCAAGGTAATCACGGAAGGCTTCAGGCTGAACCATCAATGATAACGTCATACGGGCGTCGCTAATAACCGCGTCGGGTTCGTTTTTACGTTCGACGCTAAATCTCTCGCCATCCCACATTGTGTTGATAAACGGCAATTCGCTAAGTGCATGACCACCAAAAATTGTTCCTGCCTCATCGGACATCACACCCACAGCATTCCAGCCACCGCAAAGGAATGCTTTAATGGCAGCCGGTGTGGCATCGTTGAACGTCAGTTTGCGTCTGACAGGGGGGGCCGGAGACTGAAGGGCCATTATTGCTGATTTTATTTCAGTAATATCTTTATCCCGATTAATATGTGCTTTAAGCTTGTTTTCCAGCGCTTTTCTTACTGAGACAGCTATCTGGTTTTGTTTGTAATAAATCTGATATTCCCGATTATGAATATTTTCTAGCTGTTCTTCTTTCGCGCGCAATGGTTTTAGCAACAGTTTGTCAACGGTGCTTTTGCGCTCACCTGATTCAGCGATAGTCAGGACAAAAAGTGATACGGGGCCACGATGGTTCCCTGGGCGTATAACATCAATACGATTCTGGCAGGCCAGAGAAATTGCCCCCAGAGCGGACGCCGCAATCAGAGCGATTGGGGCTTTTGTTACCTCGTGTGCTTCACAGATTGCGTTTTTGATGAGTGGCGGAAACGCATCAACAGGAAAATCATCATGTTTTGGCATTGGGGGGCTCCAGAATGCACAAAAAATTTAAATTTTCCGCATCAGTCGTGACTCTCTGTCATAGCTGATGCAGAGTCAGAATAAAGGCGCTATTAAACCTGAGGGCAATTCTCCTCTATCCATTTATCAAGTTCAGATTCCACCCAGCCGACAGATTGCATACCCAGGCGGCGTTGTTTAGGAAACGTGGCGTCATAGCGTGGTGACTTTGGGTTAAGCCAGTCGTAGATGGTGGCACGGGCGATACCGAGTTTGCGCACCACAGCAGGCATACGCAGGATTTTCACTGTCTGAATAGTTGTATTCATTTTTCCTCTCTTAACTATATGAAATTACTTTTTGATTAAGTTATCGATTACTACTGCTCGGTGATTGCCTGCAGTCTGGTAAGAGGAATTGATTGTAAGTGAGTATTTTGGTGTAATCTAAGGTCATTAATATATTACTTTTTTTGACATTGACATATGCCTGCGATAACTCCGATACAAAAAGCCGCGTTTGATGCCATTGATAATCTTCACTTTAGTCAGATTGTGATGAATGAGGTTTGCAAAGATCCCATCGCAGAGTGGTATTCCCGCATTATTCTCAAAATCAATAAGATCTTACGGGAAGCCAACATGTCGGAAAAAAAGACTGCGATAGCAAAGCACTACCTGCTGGGAGCGCTGGAAATTATTCTGTCTGTTGATGGCAAACTTTCTTTAGCGATGACTGAGTATGCTGAACAGTCCGGAGTAAGTACGTTTTTTGATGAGGGGACTGACTATGGCGAGAGTACTCAAACAGCGAGCAATTTTGGTCTCACATTGCTTTACACTGCTGCGGAGAACAATGGTGTGGAGGGGGAATTCATTGATCAAACCATTAAAGATCTCATGAATGATGAAGATCTGGCATTATCAGCAACACCGTATCTTATCCGGTATCGTCTGACCGAATGCTGCTATGCACTGGAGTATGCAGATGCTCCTCTTGAGTTTTATCGGGAGCTGGTAGGTTATGGGGTCATTTCATGTGGGAAATACTCTCGAAATATTGATAAGCATGCGAAGGAATCTGGACCTGGAGAATTGTTACAGCTTATACGCACTGGTTTGCTTTTCGAATTTAAGATGCTGCAACGAGTAGTGGCGGTAATGCTGTCACTAAAAAACAATAATACGATTACTTTACCCACGCCTGACCTAAAAATGTCCGCCGTAGAACAAAAAAATATTTCTGATTACTATAAAAGATTAGTCGATAACTGGTTTATGGGAGCGGAACGGAAAGTTTTTGTAAGCTTTCAATGCAAAAACGGTGTTTCTCGGGAGAATGTTATAGCCCTTCTTGAAAATATAAATAAATACTATCTTCATAAACGCATGTTTAGTGGTACCCAGGGCAGTTGGCTGGGAACCCTGGGGGCCTTTGATATTGCATGCGAACATGATGAAGACCCTGTAATTGCAATTTATAATGAGGAGAGTAATAGTCATACCATTTCAGAAAAAATAAGGTTGAAGTATTTGGGGCTTGGTTTTAGTGTATCAGCTAGGAGCCTTTATCTCCGCTATAAATCTGTAAAAAAAGAACGTTACTCTCAAGTGAGGTATTATTGCTTTCTTTTATTGAATCAGGGGTTTATCATCCCTTGGCATCTTGATAATAATTATTATTACGATATGGCTTTGAGATTCTGTAGTACAGGAACTAACGAATGTAATTATCCATAAAGCAGAGGTGGCAGGTATAGTGTTCATTTGGCGATGTGAAAGATAATTACCTTTAGAGGTGGTTTTTATATTTCAAAAATAAGAGGTGTGTCGCTTCATTAAAAATAGTAATCGGCACGAAGAAGAACTCCGGAATATTAGTTCTTTGCCCACCTGACCAGACTGTTCTTATCTCTTTTGTATAGTTCTGGAAAAAACAAATTTTTAACAAGCTCATCTTGAGAAAATTCCATTTAAAAATCGATCTTATGCCTAATTAGTCCTAAAAATCCTTACTCGAATAACAGTAACTTCAATAGTTTAGAAAAATTATACCCCCAGTGATTTTGCTGCCTTTTTTATCAAATTTTCACGGCACTTATAGCAAACTAAAAATAAAAGAAAGGATAATATCGTGCTGACTATTTTACGTAATAATTCATTAGCTTCTAGTTGCTCTTGATAAGAATCTGCAAGTTCACTATATGTTCTCGATAACAGTTGTATCGAAGAAAAATATGACACCATTGCACTATCGCAAATCTCTGATGGAGAATGCTGATCTTGAGAAATATTGCGCATTATTACTCGGGTTTGCGCAACCAAGGCAGCAGATACTTTATCGCGAGATGATGGTGCCGCCAGTCCCGAAACTAATGCCATATAATCCTTAGCCGCATTTTGATTACACTTCGCAAGTTTGGGATAAACCTCGTGTAGATTATCTGCTATGTTGTTAACCAGTTTTCGAGTTTCTTGAGGAAGGTGTACATACCAGCTTCTATATTTTGGCTCTTCAAAAGGCTTCAACATACCAATAATAATCGGTCTCTCTGCTACCCAAAAATCCAGATATCGGGATTCAAATATGTTTAATTTTAATGCAATCCTAGCTACTTCTATAGATGCATGCTCTTTGGACAGCATTTCACTCTTCATTTCATGTTGCTGATTATGATACTCGTTGCGCAGGTTCGTGAATAATTGCAGGTGTTCGATGACAATATTTTCATAATATCCTGGAGGAGTTTCAGGGATTTTCTTTAAACTCAGCCACCCCAAATTAAGCAGTCCAATGCTTATCATGAGTAGTACTGCAGCTATTTCATATCTGTTTCTTTTTATTTGGTAAAAAAATATCATTGATATAATACCATTGGTGATGTTACTTATAAGTAAGTTGCTCGCTTATTTTTTTAATGAAACTTTTAATTTGCGACTGGAGTTTGCAGGTTTTTTGATGCCATTTTGTGATGAAAATATCATTTCCCATTTGTTGTCCCTGTACTCCATTAGCAATTCGGTCATTGCTGTTTTTTCCGAATCCAAATAATCAGGTGCTCGCTAGCTTCCAGTTGAACCGTGGGGCTAACCCGATTCAACTCATCGAGAAAGCCAGCAAGCATCTGAACGGCTAAAGCTACGTTTAGGGAGGCTGATTGCGACACCACCCGGCACCAGTTTCACTGTGTATCACTTACTGATTTCTCATGACGCTAAGGGCTGCATCAAGCGACACAATCGACTCCACTATTGTTCTTACTGTGGAGCGGTCGAATTCGTGGTCTCGCTGTGAATCGTGCACGCCGCTGTTCAGATATCCCCATTCAATGCTGGAGCCGTTGACTCCGAGTAATCTTTCTAATGCAGCAACTGCAGCCGGGGCCCCGGGATGCTGCCCTGAAATGCGATTAACGGCCGATTTCAATTTAGAGCATTTATTATTCAATTCCCAAGGCGAACGTGGTCCACTGAGTTTAATATCAATGCGTCCGTCACCGCGTCTGCCCATCCACGACCAAAGGCTATCGGTAAGGCTTTCCAGGGCGGGACGTGACTGACGAAGAGCTTCACGCTTTTCATCCCCATCTAGAGCCTGCTGCGCAAGCAGAACGTAATTCTTACTCGGTGGATTGCTGTCTACCCGCAGTTCGTGTTCACCATCGTGTGGTAGGAATTTGTAGCGCTTAATGGCTCCTGCCCTTGCTGCACCTAACTCCTGTTGAATTCGGATGAGGAATTCTTCGGCATGGGAAGTCAAGATTACCTGTTTGTCGTCCAGTAGCCCATCTTCAAAGAAGGTACGCCATATACCGTCTCGATGCTCATCATCAATCGCATTAACCACATCATCAAAAATAACCACCGGGCATCCTTGGACAATATTTTTGGCCAACAGAATTGCGAGGCCAAGACATTTGATATGTCCCTCACTGAAAATGATTAGCGCATCGTAACGAATGCCCGGTTCACCGGCGAATTCGACTTCAATTTTGCCATTTTCAGCAACTGGCATATGAAGTGCATGCAGCAGATCGCTAGGTGCATCGCTTCGGTTAAAAGCGTTATACAGATCCCGAGCCTGTTCACCCAATCCCTGAAGCAATATGCCAGGTAGTGCGGCCATGTATCTTTGGATTTCCGGTAGGAATCCGTCGTAAGCTACCTTAATTCGTTGATTTAACTTTATGACAGTTTCTTCTTCAGCAATGGCTTGGAGCAGATCTCGATTATTGTCATTGAACTGGGTCAGATTAGATTGAGCTGCAGCTAGTTCAACGTTGGCGGCTGTGCGCTGCGTACGTAGTCTTTCAATTTCGAACCGATACTGAATCAGACGGTCCCGCTCCTCGGTCAACGCACCACGTTGATTATGTACTGCGAGGGACTGTTTATCGATATGCTCAATCTCTTTGGCAATGCACAGGAGTGTGTTCCAGGGCTGTTTCTCTCCTTCAACCCAGCACTCAAGCCACGCTCCAACTGATGTCTGGGGTAATTCCGGCAGTACTGCAGCATGAAGGGTTTCCGGGCATGCGGCGATTGCTGCCGTTACGGTGCGACGTATTTCCTCCAACAGTAGCTGGAGAGACTCGTTCAGCTCTGTTCGTAATGTTTGCTCCCGCAACTGAATCTGTGCCAACTGCGCCAGGGCTTCAAGTCCCGTACGCGCTCGTATAAAAGGATCCTCTGCTACGGTATCAAGATTTGTACCACAAGCAGGGCAGGTAGTTGCTCCGACAGCCAAGGCCTGCACTGCTTCATACAGTTTTGCATACGATACCTCGGTCGCACGTGATGCAAGTTCCCTTGAGGTCTCTTGCCAACTCCCATGTAGACGGTATGCTTCAGCGAGAAGCGCTTCCAGTCGGGATTGCGTAATCCTATAAACCAGTGGTGGGATAGCATCAAGTTGAGATTGAATATATGGCAGACGTCCCTGCTGAAGTTGTGTACCTTCCAGCCATTCAACGCATGCCTGATAGGTCGCTTCGGGGGATATGCGCTGCGCAAGCGCATTTTCCTGCAATTCAATCAAAGCTATTTTCTGCGGATGTGCTGCAATTACCTGCTCTGAAGCTGCTACCTGCTTTCTCCGTTCGACCAACTGAGCTGCCATTGGTCCGGAAAGCATCAGATCTTGATCGAGTGATGGGTTAAACCCACGGACAAATTCACTGAACTGATCTACACCAAACAACGTTGCGATTAGCTGTCGCTGATCGCTAGGGGTTCTTGCAGCAATACGGGCAAAGTCATCAAGCCGGTTCTTCTCAATGAAACAAAAACGATACTCTGATTCATCAGGCTGGACGGGCCGTAAGTTCTGAGCCTCACCGGCAAGAAGCACTGGCGCATCGTGGTGCTTGAGACGAGCGTTATTGCAATAAAGCCTTTGCTCCACCCGCTTTAACTGCGCTTCACTGATAGTGCCCAGCATTGACACTTCGAGAGCCTCAAAGAAGCTGCTTTTACCTGTACCGTTTGCACCGTAAATGAGAGTGATATCGTGGGAGAGGTCAAATATCTCCTGCCGCATGAATCCACGGAATGGACCAACCTCAAGCTGATGCAATCGGCCCAGAGCAGAACCTGCTTCAGGGGCGTCAGAATTGCCTTCGTAAGCGATGGGCTGATCAATTAGATGTCTTAGGGCTAGGGGGGCAAGACGAACTGAACGCGCCCGGCGAGTCGAGCCGACTTCAGCGAGAGGTTGGATATGATCGAAGATCAGATACGCAAGTCGCCGGACATCATCAGGAACGTCCTGCTGCGTTAAACAATCGAGAAAGCGTTGGTACTCCGAAACAATGCTTGCCATGTATTCTCCTTTACACAGTCGGACGCTGTAGCGCATCCCTGCCTTGGTCATTGTCGTTTGGCGTTAATTTGCTTGGCACAACGGGTCTCAAAGGTTTTCGACATTCAACGCAGTTTGTCCCTGTGAGAGTGACGCGGAAACATCAGATTCATCTTATCTAAACATTATCGGCATTGTTCATCAGAACCTTATGATCCCCTAAGGGGCCCCAGAAAACTGGGACGTCAACCCAATTGTGCTTGCTAACCGGCAAAATTAGCAAGCTACGTTGAATTGTGAGAGGAAGCGTTTCGGGGCTGATGGCTTGGGTCTGAAACCTCCAATTGGCAGAAACTTGATATAGCTCTACAAATGAGAGTTCTGGATAATTGCTCTGCAATAAAAACTTGAAGCCTTAAAGTAAGAGAATAAAGTACTAATGATGCGGATGTTAGGCGGTAAGCGCGGAAATTAGATGTCTTAAGTGGGGGATGCATGGAGTTGACAAAGGAATCTGCATATCAAGCGATTGCAGAGTTTTTTACTGAGAAGCCGTTTGTATTATTTGGTACAGGAACTTCATGTGCACTTGATCTAAATTTTGGGATGCCAGCTCTAGAGCGTCACCTTCGAGCCGAGTTGACTAGTAGTATGACAGATGCTCAGGCGCAACAATGGCAGCAAGTGGTGTCCGCTCTCGATGGTTGTAGCCATGACTTTGAATCTGCTATGGACTTCATCAAGGATGAGACTCTGACTACTCGTATAGTCGAACTAACTGCAAGCTTTGTTGCGTATCACGATAACGTTCACGCCCACCAAATCATTTCAGGATTACGCGATTGGCCAGCTGGAACACTACTGAAAAAGCTTGTTGAAACTCTGCCACAGGCCGATAAACAACTTCACGTTGCAACACCGAATTACGATTTATTAGCTGAATACGCCTTTGTTCGGCACAAGATTCCATATATTACGGGATTCTACGGAGGCTTTCTTCAACGTTATGATTGGAGTGAAGCAAAAAAAATAGTTCAATCTATTCATAAAGGCTTTGGCAAGCCGAGACAACCACCAAGAATCATAGAATGCAAACATATTCGACTGCACAAACCACATGGCTCTTTAAATACCTTTGAATGGGAAGCTCATCTTATCGAATGTAATAGCTGGATTCTCAACAAACCTGAAGGCGTTGTGCGGGCGATGATCACTCCAGGTACGGCTAAATATCAGAGATTACATAAAGACAGGGCCCAGTTGGCTGAATATGATAATGCGGTTGGAAACCATACAAGTTTTCTATTTTTAGGTTTTGGCTTTAACGATTCCCAGCTTGTTAATAACGTATTTAGGCAAAAACTTGAACAAGATCAGTGCCGAGCATTAGTAATTACTCGGGATTCAAACCAAAGAATCGAGGAGTGGTTATCTAAATGCCCAAATATGTGGCTTATCTGCAAACAGACAAATTCAGATAAAAGCAGGATTTACAATTCAAAGTTTGAAAACTGGCTGCATGTAGATGACAAGGAATTATGGCGTTTTGAGGTTTTCACTAATGAGTTCTTAGGAGGGTAATATGGCTCTTTTTACTTTTAATGATGACAGCTACATACTTGGAAATATTCGTGAAGTAGACACCAGAAAAGTAACTATTCTGGTAAACACTGATAAAGATCTGCGGAAGGCTAGAGTTGGACAGCTTGTAGCAGTCCAACTAAGCGGAGCAACTGAATGTTGGCTCATTGGCATGATTGATAAAGTAATAAAAGCAGTAGTCGCTCCGCTCCCTGCCCTAGAAGTGCAAGAAGATGAAGCAGACGAGATAGACGCTTTTGAAGATATTGTAATTAACACAGTCAAGATTACTTTAATGGGCGGGGCCCGATGGGATGCAATTGAGCAAAAATATAAGTTTTCAAGGTCACTAGACCACGTCCCGGAAATAGACTCAACCTGTTATGTACTTAAAGATGCCCATCTCGAAGAGTTCATGCGTGTGATTTCTGAATGTGGTGATGGAGAGCACTCACTGGAGCTAGGCTCTTATAAACTTAATGAGAATGCACGCGCTTATGTTGATGGCAATAAATTGTTCCAGCGACATGCTGCTCTACTTGGTAGCACGGGATCTGGTAAATCATGGACGGTTGCCTCGATTCTGGAAAGGAGTTCGAAACTGCCATCTTCAAACCTAGTTGTATTCGACTTGCACGGTGAGTACAAAGAACTTTCTTATGCCAAACAATTGAGAATACCAGGGCCGGATGAGGTTGATACTGATGATGACTCACTCCTCTTCCTGCCTTATTGGTTACTTAATTCGGAAGAAATTCAGTCATTGTTCGTTGACCGAAGTGAATTCAGTGCACACAACCAAGTAGTTATCGTGCAAGATGCGATTACGGAGCAAAAGAAAGCTTTCCTACAAACGAATGGTCGTAGCGATCTGTTACAAGCTTTTACACTTGACAGTCCAATTCCGTATTCTTTGGATAATGTCATTGGAAAGTTGAGATTTTTAAATGAAGAAAGAATCCCAGGGGCACAAGCTGGAAAGGAAAAAAATGGCCCTTTTAACGGTGAGTTTTCTAGATTGCTGGTCCGAATGGCTAGTCGCTTACAAGATCGACGTTATGGGTTTCTTTTCAATAGTCCGGATAAATACAATCAATACGGTTCGTTAAGTATGATTGCCGAAACACTGATGGGTTTTGGTAACCAAAAAAAGAATATTAAAGTAATTGACTTCTCAGAAGTTCCGGCTGATATATTGCCAGTAATCATTGGGTTGGTTGCCCGCATCATATATCAAGTTCAATTTTGGACGAATCCTGAAAGTCGTAGGCCAGTTGCTTTTGTATGCGATGAGGCTCATCTTTACCTGCCAAGAAAAGAAGGTAACCCAGTTGAACGCAGAGCGGTTGAAGCATTTGAAAAAATCGCTAAAGAAGGCCGCAAATATGGGGTTGCGTTAATGATTGTAAGCCAAAGACCTTCAGATGTAAGTACCACTATACTCAGTCAATGTAACAACATCATTTCATTGCGTTTAACTAATGCGGATGACCAGGCAACAGTACGAAAATTACTACCCGAAAGCCTGGAGAGTCTCTTAGAGGCACTTCCCATCATGGATGTTGGGGAAGCTATGGTTGTGGGTGATTCGGTGCTCCTGCCAAGCAGAATAAAAATTGACCCTCCAACTGAGACACCGTTAAGTGCAACAATAGATTTTTGGTCTCGTTGGCAGGAAAACGTTACCAATACAGACTTTGCATTGGCAGTAGAAAACATGCGTCGACAAAATAGAACAAAGTTATAATCCGAAGCAGCCCCTCGGACGACGGACTTTAGTAGGCTAGGCATGCTCAAGCCCGTCTTCGGATTGTGTCGCATCTCTCAGATCATTTTGAAGAATAACAAATTCTGATAACTCTCTCGTTGATTAATGCATTGTGCTGCCAGCAGATTTTATTTCTGGTATAAGTGGTCTATTGCAACATCATCAGGCTGCGATCAATAAGAAGCGGATGTGCATAACATCCGCTTGGAGTCCATTGATTAAATTTACATAGTGTTACGAGCTTTAAATGAAATCTATGATGATTCAATTTTTACATTTTTACTATTTGGTGTGTTTATCATGAGTTAACGAGGGAGTGTCAGTAAAAAGTTATCGGCAATTTCGAAAAGGCAATCAGTTGGATCTTCCCCTCGTTCCTTCATATGAAGCATTTCACATACTTTTTCATCGTTTACAATGAGTATAAGTTTACCTTGTTCTCTCATAGCTCCTTGCGTCATAGCTAATGCATGTGCCTCTGCTCCCGTCCTTGTCATAATAATTGCCATACGCCTGAGTCCTTTTTCCAAAAGATACTTCTCCGTGGTAAGTATCTGGCCTTGCTTGATTTTCCCTAAATAGTTTTTAAACTCAAAAAGAACATAACGGCTATTTAGGTGTTCAATAACAAATTTCCAAAATTCAGTAGTGGGTCTAATTCGACATACAAAATCATAACGGTTTAAACCATCATCAGTTCTTTTTTGTGAATGCCAGCCGTGTAGATCATTAGGAAACAGATATTTAAGGATTTCCTCGCATTTTTTTTCATATTGACGCCAAGATGCTTTCCCTTTTTTAATACTCTTTAGTTCAAGGCAAAGTTTTGTTCCTTTATTTTTTTGTCGCTCAATCCGGTTACTCTTATTAAGAGCCATATCTCTAATGATAGAGTTACTCTCTTTACGAGAAAGGTGCGTCGTAAGAGCTTCATCTAGATTTACTTCTAATAGTGCATCCAATGATTCCGCTAGTTCAGGATGTGAACTACACCAAATTCTTAAGTCAGCCTGATCCACAAAAGTAATACTGAATTTATTTTCCAGAGCCTCTCGCAACTCAGGTGTGAGAAAGCATGAAACAACTAACATTCCTTTGTTAACACCTGCGGCTACGCCATTGCTGGTAATGCGAGTCGCAGCTGCATCAATAAGTGAGGGCTGAGCTCGAGCTGTGCGGTAGAATTTAACTTCAATAGCCCATCTTTCTCCTCCAAAATCACCGAGAAAATCAAATCCTTCGTCTCCTCTGCAACTATTTCTATTTATTTGAAAATTGTTTGCCTTCAGAATGTGACAAACGAGTTCCTCGAATAACTGCCATGTTGGTTTTAATTTATTCATGTTTTTAACAACCTCATCCAGATATAATAAATCAATATAAAAAAGGAATATATTTTAAACTTTACTTAATGATTGTTTTGTAAAGTTCAATTGTAAACATTAAAATATCTTCACTGTAGGTTTTCATGACTTACAATGTAATATTATAATTATTAATATCAAATAACTTTCTTAGTCAAAAAATTAAGTAAGTTATTAACTATTTCCTGCCCATTCCCTCTGGTTTGATATTGAAAATATACCCACTTTATAGATAGCCATCTTTCCGTTTGTGTTGCCTTATCATATTGATTTTATTGATTTTATTGATTTTATTGGTTTTTTGCAATGGCCAAATCTAATTTGGTGGCACTGAGATCACATTATTATGTACTCATAATTGATAAATAGTCCGCTCCTAGCACTTGTCGGTCTGATGACCCTGACCCGAAATCCTGCGCCATTCAGAAACAGAATTCCGGCATGATCTACACTCCCTGAACGGAGGTGGTGCCGATGAAAAAATCACGATTCACCGAAGAGCAGATTGTTTTTGCCCTCAAACAGGCTGAACTGGGGATGTCCGTGCCGGACGTCTGTCGCAAACTGGGTATTTCCGATGCCACGTTTTATACGTGGCGCAAGAAATACGGTGATATTTCGCCCTCTGAGCTGAAGCACATGCGCCAGCTTGAGGAAGAGAACCTCAGGCTGAAGAAGCTGGTTGCCGATCTGAGCCTCGACAAGGCCATGCTGCAGGATGTGCTGGCAAAAAAGAACTGACGCTGGCACGCCTGCGTGAATGGGTCCGGGACCTGCAGGCACGCTACGGGGCCAGCGAGCGGCAGGTCTGCTTTGCGCTACGGATCAGCCGCAGCTCTTTCCGCTACCGTTCTGTGGCGGCAGACGACAGCGCGCTCCGCCTTCGTATCAGGGAGATCACCGAAACCCGGGTCCACTATGGCTACCGCAGGGTTCACGTTATGCTCAGGCGGGAGGGCTGGCGCGATAATCATAAACGCATTTACCGGCTCTATCGCGAGCAGGGGCTGTCCCTGCGTCTCAAGCGTCCGCGTCGGAATAAATCGGCCCAGCGGCGACAGCCCCAGCCTCAGGGGCTTTATCCGAATCATGTCTGGGGCATGGATTTTGTTTCTGACGCCCTGTTTGACGGGCGTCGGTTACGCCTGCTGACGGTCATTGACCTCTACACGCGCGAATGTCTGGGGATCTGCGTGGGCCAGAATCTGCGCTCAACGGAGGTTGCCGAAATGCTGAACAGTATTGCGCTCAGACGCCCCTTGCCGCAGTTACTGAAAACCGATAACGGCTCTGAATTTGCAGGGATAATGCTGGACAAATGGGTGTATGAACGAGGGATCCGAATAGACTTCTCACGGCCGGGAACACCGACGGACAATGCCACGGTGGAGTCGTTCAACGGCAGGCTGCGACAGGAATGTCTGAACGAGAACTGGTTCATGTCCCTGGAGGACGCACGGTGCAAAATCGAGGCCTGGCGCATACACTATAATCAGAGGCGTCCCCATTCTGCGCTGGGATGGATGACCCCGTCCGAATTTGCAGAAAAATCTGTCGATTGCCAGAATATGCAGCCAACATGAAGCCGGTTATTCCTGATTATGACTGGAGCATATTCGGGGTCAGGGTCACTGACATTTAAAGCCTCATTCATCGCGGCACTAAAGTCGGGGTCGTCATTAGTTATCCGTCACCCTACTAACCTCATTCCTTTCATACCGCCCTCAACCATACTTCCACGATCAGCAGCCATCACAAAATCAGCCCACCACTGCATCATGGGCCGCCGCTGCTCAAGATAATCACTGCGGTTATAGGCACGACGGACCTCATTCTTATCTACATGCGCAAGGGCCGCCTCAATAACATCAGGTGGGAAGCCTTGTTCATTTAGGGCTGTACTGGCGATAGATCTCAGACCGTGTGAAACGAGCACCCCACCAAAACCTGCGCGTTTCAGCGATGCGTTAACGGTCTGACTGTTCATCGGCTGGTTTGGCTTGATGCGGCTGGGAAAGATAAATTCTCGATTTCCACTTAACGGCTTCATCATCTCCAATATCGCAATCGCTTCATCTGACAATGGAACAGTATGGTCACGGTTCATTTTCATGCGTGCTGCAGGAATCTTCCACTCTCGCGCTTCTATGTCTACCTCTTCCCAGCGAGCTTCAGCCGCTTCGGCAGGGCGGGTAATAGTAAGAAGTTGCCACATGAACAGGCAGCGTGTGGAAAGGCTAATGCTGGCTGTTCGCATTGTCTGCATCAGTTGAGGTAGCTGGTCCGGTCGAATGCTGGGCATGTTCTTTTTCTGAGGCTTCTCGAAGGCTTTACCGATATTAACGCTGGGAACAGCATCAATCAGCCCTGTGTTTTGGGCATAGATCATGACCTCATTAATGCGTTGGCACAGTCGACGAACGGTTTCCAGTGCTCCTCTGGCCTGAACAGGTTGAACGGCCTGAACCAGTGTGTGAGCTTTAATATCTGTAACGCTAACGTCCCCAATTGCAGGAAAGACATCTCTCTCAAGAGAGCGCCAGATATCTTCTGCATAGTCCACTGTCACGCTTGCTTTCTTCACATTCCACCAACGTTCAGCTACGAGCTGGAAAGTATTGGTTTTGGCTTCAATTGAACTGCGCAGTTGTTCCTGCTGATGTTCCTGGGGATCAATTTGTTTCGCCAGAAGAGAGCGGGACTCTGCCCGATAGTTTCGGGCATCGGCAAGGGTAACTGACGGGTAGGGGCCTATGCTCTTCTTCGCACGTTTCTTAGTGACAGGGCGAATGTAGCGAAACTGCCAGATTTTACTTCCGCTGGATTTGATGAGTAGCTCAAGGCCATCACCATCATAGAGAACGTAGTCCGCTTCTTTGGGTTTGGCGGATTCGATTTCTTTAACGGATAGAGGTTTGGTTTGTCTTGCCATTGCTGGGTTTCCATAGTTTTAGGCACCTCAAAAACAATAAAGCTTTATGAGGTGCCTAACAAGGTGCCTAAAAGGTTCGGATTTAATTAGTTCTCTTCGGACTTCGCGGGACAAATTGAGGGCGCAAAAAAGCCCGCAGGGCTTGCGCCGTGCGGGCTCTTAGGACTTCATCGGATGACTCTGGTAATCACCGATGGAGAATTTTGGTGGAGCTGGCGGGAGTTGAACCCGCGTCCGAAATTTCTACATCCTCGGTACTACATGCTTAGTTTGTCTTTACATTCGCACGCCAGCTGCGGACAGACACGCCACTAACGTACTAGCCTGATTAGTTTTAACGCTTCAACCCCAGGCAGGGCTTCCACGCGATCTCTTTTGGGTTTGACCTCTCTTTGATCCCCGTCTTAAGAGCGGAAGCTAGGGAGAGAGGGCTCAGAGCAGGTTATTAAGCTGCTAAAGCGTAGTTTTCGTCGTTTGCGACTATTTTTTTGCGGCTTTTAACGAGGCAAACCGCCCCTCGGCATGCACCTTGGGTTTCGCAAATCCCGTCGAATCCAGAATCAGCCCCAATAGTGTTACGCTGAGTATACCAGATTTCACTTCCTGGTTACCAGCCCAGAACGCTAACTTATTGAATAGTACAATAAGTGTGCAGAATCAACGTCCTGCGTTTTTCATGATACGTGCTTTGTCGAGCTGCCACTCGCGCTCTTTCAGGTCGGTACGTTTGTCGTGCTGTTTTTTACCTTTCGCGACGCCGATTTTCACTTTGCACCAGGCGTTTTTCCAGTACATAGAGAGCGCAACCACAGTGAAGCCTTCACGGTTAATACGTCCGTAGAGGGATTCCAGCTCACGTTTGTTCAGCAGCAGCTTACGGGTGCGCGTTGGGTCACAAACGTAGTGTGAAGAGGCAACGGTCAGCGGCGTAAAGTTCGCGCCGAACAGGAAGGCTTCGCCGTCTTTCAGGATCACGTAGCTATCGCCGATGTTCGCTTTCCCGGCGCGCAGTGATTTGACTTCCCAGCCCTGCAGCGCAAGGCCTGCTTCGAATTCTTCTTCGATGAAATACTCATGGCGAGCACGCTTGTTGAGCGCAATGGTCGCTGAGCCTGGTTTATGTGCTTTTTTCTTCGTCATAAGTGTCGTAAAGCCGTCGGTAATCTGATTTCAAAAAGTCACCTCATTGCGTCCTGTGAGGTCTAACGCGCTATCTTAGCACGAGATGAGGCTTAGCGTTTTTTTAACAGGTGATAAATGTTATTATTTGTCCGTTGTGTGACCATGGAAAATGCTATGCCTCAGATTAGCCGTACTGCGCTTGTCCCTTACAGCGTGGAACAAATGTATCAGTTAGTGAACGATGTTCAGTCTTATCCGCAGTTTATTCCGGGATGTACCGGTAGCCGGGTACTGGAATCTGGCCCGACGCAGATGACTGCGGCGGTGGATGTCTCCAAAGCGGGGATTAGCAAGACGTTCACCACCCGCAATACGCTGACCGATAATCAGAGTATTTTGATGCATCTGGTGGATGGTCCGTTTAAGACCCTGATGGGAGGCTGGAAGTTTACGCCTCTGAGCGCTGACGCCTGCCGCATCGAATTCCATCTGGATTTTGAGTTTACCAATAAGATGATTGAACTGGCGTTTGGCCGCATCTTCAAAGAGCTGGCCTCAAACATGGTTCAGGCATTCACGACCCGCGCCAAAGAGGTCTACAGTGTCGCATAAGATTGCTGTGGAAGTGGTGTATGCGCTGCCAGAGAAGCAGTATCTGCAGCGTGTGACTCTGGAAGAAGGGGCGACGGTTGAGTCTGCTATCCGTGCTTCAGGCCTGCTTGAGCTTCGCAGCGATATCGATCTGGCGAAGAATAAAGTTGGGATTTATAGCCGTCCGGTTAAGCTTGCGGATGTACTGAAGGACGGTGACCGGGTTGAGATTTATCGCCCACTGATTGCCGACCCGAAAGAATTGCGTCGTCAGCGTGCGGAGAAATCTGCGCAGTAGCGTTTTTCCCCTCACTTTACCTCTCTCTGTAGGGGCGAGGGGATAAAAAGAAAAACAAAAAAAGGTGCTCATTGAGCACCTTTTTGCATTTCTGACGCCTGATTATTTGGTCAGAGCAGGCTTGTTGTCGATGTTGGTCAACACACCGGCACTGCTGAAGGTCAGCGTCAGGGTCTGCTGGGTCACGTCTTCGTGGCCTGGCTGCTGACGGAATACATAGAACCAGGTGTTTGTCCCAAACGGATCGGACATCATCGGGGTTCCCAGTGCATAAGCGACCTGCTGTTGTGTCATTCCTGGGCGGATTTTGGACACATCGTTAGGAGTAAGGTAGTTCCCCTGGTTGATGTCAGGACGGTAAACCACTTTCTCCAGAGTGGAACAGCCTGCGGTCAACATCAGAAGAACCGCTGCGGCAGCGGTCAGCGTTTTACAGCGCATAGTGATTTGATTCCTTTTCGGGCCCGAGCAGTACGCGGCTCATATGTAATATGCCGATGATAATAGACCTTGCCCCACTTTGAAACCGGTCTGGCGGCGTTTTTATTGTTCTCTATGACCCTGAGATCCCGAAAAAGTTTATGCCGCCAGTAGTTCTTTCGCGTTAGCAAGGGTGTTGCGGGTGACTTCACTGCCGCCTAGCAGGCGCGCCAGCTCTTGCAGACGCGAACGTTTATCCAGTGGTTTCATATGCGTTTCGGTCATTTCACCATCAGTTTCTTTGCTGACGATAAAGTGGTGGTGACCACAACCTGCAACCTGCGGCAAGTGGGTGACGCACATCACCTGAGTTGATTCACCTAACTGACGTAACAGCTTGCCGACCACCGCCGCCGTCGGGCCGCTGATCCCCACATCGACTTCATCGAAAATCAACGCCGGGGTTTCCATTTTACGAGCAGTGATCACCTGAATCGCCAGGGCTATACGCGACAACTCACCGCCGGATGCCACTTTGGAAATAGGTTGTAGCGGCTGACCAGGGTTCGTGGTGACGCGGAATTCAATGCGATCTGCACCTTCAGCCGTCAGGTGGTTTTCTTCAAAGCGGACATCAATAGTGAATACGCCGTGTGGCATCGCCAGGGTGTGCATACTGTCGGTGATGTGCTGGCCTAATTCTTGCGCATAATGCTGGCGGATATCATGCAGCTGTTTTGCCGTTACGAGTGCCTGCTGATGGTGCAGATTCACCGCCAGGGATAAGGTTTCCAGTGAGTCGGCCTGATCGTCGAGCTGCTGCTGTTCATCAAGCAGAGACTGATAATAGCCCGGTAATTCTTCTGGCGTGACGTGGTGCTTGCGCGCCAGCGAAATCTGTCTGGAGATGCGTTGCTCCAGTTCGAACAGACGGTTGGGATCGAGATCCAGACGTTCACAGTAGTGTCGCAGTTCGTCGCCCGCTTCAGAGATCTGAATGGCGGCCTCTTCCAGCATATCCAGTACACCGGAGAGTTTGCTGTCCATACCGGCCAGTTCAGTGACTAACTGACGCACATTATACAACTGGCTTTGCAGATTCACGTCCTCGCCATCCGCCAGCATGTCCAGCGCATTCTGGCTGGTCGAGAGCAGGTGACCACTGTTGGCCAGACGCTTGTACTCTTCATCAATTTGCTCGAACTCACCCGCCTGTGGGTTGAATTCGTTCAGTTCTTTCAACTGATATTCCAGCAACTCAGCACGTGCAGCACGCTCCTGGCTTTGCTGTTGATGCTGTGCGAGCTCGCGACAGCTCTGGTGCCACTGGCGATAGTGCTCCGCCATCAGTTGAGTGAGCGCATACTCACCCGCGTAACCGTCGAGCAGGGCTTTCTGTTGCTCTGGTTTAATCAGCTGCTGATGGGCGTGTTGACCGTGGATCTGGATGAGCAACTGGCCGAGTTCGCGCAGTTGGGAAAGAGGGACGGCTGTACCGTTAATAAAGCCACGAGAGCGGCCGTCGCTGCTGATGACGCGACGAAGTAAACACTCACGTCCGTCTTCCAGCTGGTTCTCTTCCAGCCAGCACAGGGCGGCCGGGGTATCTTTCAGGGAAAAGCGGGCACAGAGATCGGCACGGTTTGCACCGGTGCGCACCATATCACCCTCTGCACGGCCGCCGAGGCACAAGCCGAGGGCATCAATGGCAATGGATTTACCCGCACCGGTTTCCCCGGTGATTGCCGTCATGCCGCTGTGGAAGTCGATCTCAAGCTCACGAACAATGGCAAAGTTGCTGATGGTCAGTTGTGTCAGCATAATTGCTTTCCTGTATGAAAAACCATAACTGTGTTTTCATACAGTATAAACTGGTTTTTTATACAGTAAAGTGCTGGATGCAAAATCAGAACAATTTTTTTGACCAGCCAAGCTTTGAGCTTAATGTGTTGAAATAACTGTAATCTTTTGGGTGAATAAGATTCAGGTGGTAATCGCAGCGGCGAATTAATACATCTTCACCTTCCTGAATAGGCAGTGCGATCTGGCTGTCGCAGCTGATCTCCAGGTCGTTGCGGCGGTGTGAGAAACGCAGGCGAATGGTGCTGCTGCCGTTAATGACCAGCGGGCGGGCAGAGAGCGTATGCGGGAACATTGGCACCAGCGTGATGGCATCCAGTGACGGGGTCAGAATTGGGCCGCCTGCAGAGAGCGAGTAGGCCGTTGAACCTGTTGGCGTGGAGATAATGAGCCCATCAGAACGTTGCGAGAAGGCGAAGATTTCGTCGATGTAGACTTCGAACTCAATCATGTGCGCCACTTTGCCGGGGTGAAGAACCACTTCGTTAATCGCGGTGCTGATGCGCTTCTGACAGTCTTGCTGGCACACCTGGGCTTCAAGCAGAAAACGTTTTTCGCTGATATAGTGACCTTCCAGCACGTCAGCCAGCTGTTGCTGGGCGTTGTCCGGGTCGAGGTCAGTCAGAAAACCGAGGTTGCCGCGGTTGATACCGATGACCTTGATATCATAGCGAGCGAGGGTACGTGCTGCGCCCAGCATATTGCCATCGCCGCCGACCACCACAGCGAGGTCTGCCTGTTGGCCAATTTCCGCCAGCGTGCCGGTTTTGACGCCCTTGAGCTGCAGCTCCTGAGCGATTTGCTGTTCGACCATCACTTCATAGCCTTTGCTACACAGCCAGCGATACAACATTTCATGTGTCGTCAATGCGGTAGGGTGACGCGGATGCCCGACGATCCCAATACACCTGAAATGATTATTCATTTTCTGGAGGTCCTTGTGCCTGATGAATGATGACAATCTGTCTTGTTCCCTTGAATCCCGGAAACTGATCCCCATAATAAGCGAAGTTAGCGAGATGAATGCAGAAAAACGCGGAGAAATTCATGAGTAGTAAAGAACAGAAAACGCCTGAGGGGCAAGCCCCTGAAGAAATTATCACGGAACAGCACGATGAAGTTGAGGCGTTAGAGCCAGACGCGTCTGCTGAGCAGGTGGACCCGCGCGATGAAAAAATTGCGAATCTGGAAGCCCAGTTGGTAGAAGCACAGAATCGTGAGCGCGAAGGTGTGCTGCGCATCAAAGCGGAAATGGAAAACCTGCGCCGCCGTACTGAGATGGACGTTGAAAAAGCGCATAAATTTGCGCTGGAGAAATTCGTCAACGAACTGCTGCCGGTAGTGGATAGCCTGGATCGCGCGCTGGAAGTGGCTGACAAAGCTAACCCGGACAACGCGGCAATGATTGAAGGCATCGAACTGACGCTGAAATCTATGCTTGATGTGGTGCGCAAGTTTGGCGTGGAAGTGATTGCCGATACCAACGTGCCGCTGGATCCAAACGTTCACCAGGCGATTGCGATGGTGGAATCAGAAGACGTTACCGCAGGTAATGTGCTGGGCGTGATGCAGAAAGGTTATACCCTGAATGGCCGTACCATTCGTGCTGCAATGGTAACCGTGGCGAAAGCGAAAGCGTAATTTGCCATCTGTAGTGCCGGGTGGCGGCATTCGCCTTACCCGGCCTACATTCGACTTCCTACTCAGAAATACTTTCCCGAATCGGCTTAACGGGCAGAATTTTCACCTGCTTAATCATATTGTCCTGCACGTCCAGGATATCAATATCGTATTGATCAATTCGTACCCGCGTGCCCGCTGCCGGGATCTCTTCCAGTGCTTCCAGAATCATCCCGTTCATGGTGCGAGCCTCGTCTTCCGGCAGATGCCAGTTAAAGGCTTTATTAAGTTCACGAATATTGGCGCTACCGTCGATCAGCACGGAGCCGTCATTTTGCGGAGTGACTTCTTCAGCAAGGGAAGGTGACATTGATGTTGTAAAGTCCCCGACAATTTCTTCCAGAATATCTTCGACCGTCACCAGTCCCTGAATGTCGCCGTACTCATCCACTACCAGCCCGACTTTCTTCTTATTACGCTGAAACTTCACCAGTTGCGTACTGAGTGGCGTTCCTTCTGGTACGTAGTAAATTTCGTCAGCGGCGCGCAGCATCACCTCTTTTGTGAACTCTTTTTTCTCGGTCATCAGGCGATAGGCCTCGCGCACGCGCAGCATGCTGATGGTGTCGTCCAGTGAGTCACGATAGAGCACGATACGCCCGTGCGGCGAGTGCGTCAGCTGGCGAACGATGGCTTTCCAGTCGTCGTTGATGTCAATCCCGACGATTTCATTGCGCGGTACCATGATGTCGTCAACGCTGACCTTTTCCAGATCCAGCACCGAGAGCAGCATGTCCTGGTTACGACGGGATATTTGCGAGCGGGATTCGTTCACGATAGTGCGCAGCTCGTCTTTACTGAGCGCACTGCTGATGGTGACATCGGCTTTGATTCCCACCATACGCATCAGTAAGCGGGTAACCATATTCAGGAGCCATACCAGCGGCATCATCAGGATTTGCAGTGGCGCAAGCAGGAAGCTGCTCGGGTAGGCGACTTTTTCAGGGTAAAGCGCGGCGATGGTTTTTGGGAGTACTTCAGCAAATACCAGCACCACAAACGTCAGTACACCGGTGGCGATGGCGACGCCCGCATTACCATACAGGCGCATCCCAACGATGGTACCCAGTGCAGAGGCGAGAATATTGACAAGGTTGTTACCGATAAGCACCAGGCTAATCAGGCGATCCGGTTTTCGGAGTAATTTTTCAACGCGACGCGCGGCACGGTTACCCTGCTTCGCACGATGACGTAACCGGTAACGGTTTAAGGTCATCATGCCGGTTTCTGAACCAGAGAAATAGGCGGAGATGACCACCATGACGATCAGCGTGACGATCAGCGTGGTGGTAGAGATGTGTTCCAGGGGGAACTCCTTTGTTACTTAGCCAGCAAATTGCTGTATAAAGCGGCTGCCAAAATAGGCAAGGGTGAGAATGCCTGCGCCCGCAACGTTAAACCAGACCACGCGACGACCGCGCCAGCCTTCATGATAATGGCCCCATAACAGGACAATATAGACAAACCACGCGACGATGGAGAGAACCGCTTTGTCGATATTCTCCACGCTGAACAGGTTTTTCATATAAAACAGGCCAGTGCAGAGTGTTAACGTCAGCAGAACAACACCAACCTGCGTAATGTGGAACATCTTACGCTCAATGACCATCAGCGGCGGCATCTCATGGTTGAACGCCAGCTTTTTGTTTTTCAGCTGGTAGTCAATCCAGGCGAGCTGCATGGCGTAGAGCGCGGCAATGATCAGCGTCGCGTAAGCGAACAGCGACAGACCAATATGCACCAGCATGCCCGGTGTGGCTTCCAGGTGGGTGATGAACTCATTGGGCATAAAGGTGGCTAAGGCCAGATTGATCAACGCGAAGGTGTAGACAATCGGCAGCAACAGCCAGCCACGATTTTTAGACGCAACAATGGTCATCACCGTGCAGATCATCAGGCTGACCAGCGAACCGACGTTCAGCACGCTCAGGTTTTGTACGCTACCGTCACCAGGAATAATGCGTGATTCCAGTGCAAAAGCGTGGCTGATTAGTGCGATCACCGCCGAAAGAATAGCCATGCGCCGCCAGCCGCTGTTTTTTTGCAGCAGGCCGGGAATGATCAGCGCGAGGCTGACAGAATAGGCAACAAGGGCGATCAGTGCGAAAACAGGCATATAGGCGTCGGCAGTTGTCTTAATAAGAAAGAGAAGCAGTATAACGTTACGTGACGCCTGCTCCAACCGTTGCATAACAACAAAGCCGCCTTCATGTTATACTGCGGCAAAATTCTGTGTATGTGTCGCAGCTCGCGACCCAACGTTTCTACCCAGGCGAGAGACAATGTTTGATAATTTAACCGATCGTTTGTCGCGCACGCTGCGCAACATCAGCGGCCGTGGACGCCTTACTGAAGAGAACATCAAGGAAACGCTGCGCGAAGTGCGTATGGCGCTGCTCGAAGCAGACGTTGCGTTACCGGTCGTGCGTGATTTTATCAACCGCGTAAAAGAAAAAGCGGTTGGTCATGAAGTTAACAAGAGCCTGACTCCGGGTCAGGAGTTCGTCAAAATCGTTCGTAATGAACTGGTTTCGGCGATGGGCGAAGAAAACCAGGTACTTAACCTGGCCGCTCAGCCGCCAGCGGTCGTGCTGATGGCTGGTTTGCAGGGTGCGGGTAAAACGACCAGCGTTGGTAAGCTGGGTAAATTCCTGCGCGAAAAACACAAGAAAAAGGTGCTGGTTGTTTCTGCCGACGTGTATCGCCCGGCGGCGATCAAACAGCTGGAAACGCTGGCAGAGCAGGTTGGCGTGGATTTCTTCCCGTCGGACGTTGCCCAAAAGCCTGTCGACATCGTTAATGCGGCGCTGAAAGAAGCGAAGCTGAAGTTCTACGACGTGCTGCTGGTGGATACCGCCGGTCGTCTGCACGTTGATGAAGCGATGATGGACGAGATCAAGCAGGTGCATGCCTCTATCAACCCGGTAGAGACCCTGTTTGTTGTTGACGCCATGACCGGTCAGGATGCGGCGAATACCGCGAAAGCGTTTAACGAAGCCCTGCCGTTAACCGGTGTGGTTCTGACTAAGGTTGACGGTGACGCCCGTGGCGGTGCGGCGCTTTCTATTCGTCATATCACCGGTAAGCCGATCAAATTCCTCGGTGTAGGCGAGAAAACTGAAGCGCTGGAGCCGTTCCACCCGGATCGTATCGCTTCCCGTATCCTCGGTATGGGCGACGTACTGTCGCTGATCGAAGATATCGAGAGCAAGGTTGACCGCGCACAGGCTGAGAAGCTGGCGAGCAAACTGAAAAAAGGTGATGGTTTCGATCTCACCGATTTCCTTGAACAACTGCGTCAGATGAAAAACATGGGCGGCATGGCAAGCCTGATGGGCAAACTGCCGGGTATGGGGCAAATTCCTGACAACGTAAAAGCGCAGATGGATGACAAGGTGCTGGTGCGTATGGAGGCGATCATCAACTCGATGACCCTCAAAGAACGTGCTAACCCGGACATCATCAAAGGTTCCCGTAAACGCCGTATCGCAGCCGGTTGCGGCATGCAGGTGCAGGACGTTAACCGTCTTCTGAAACAGTTCGACGACATGCAGCGCATGATGAAGAAAATGAAGAAAGGCGGCATGGCAAAAATGATGCGCGGAATGAAAGGCATGATGCCCCCTGGATTCCCTGGCCGCTAAAAACAAGGGCATAAGGTTATCTTGTTTGCCATTTTAGCTCCGGGTTGTGCTCGACAAGACACAAGAGTGTTTTGAACGCCCTTTAGGGCGGCTCGAAGAGCGAGCGGAGCGAGTAAATGCTCAGTATCAAGATGCTGATTGCATTTTCCCCAGAAATCAGTAAAATTTTCGGGCTTTTAATATGACACCCGGGCTCCGTTCCTCGATGGGGCCCGGTTGTTTTATTCACACAAGAGGATGTTATGGTTACTATTCGTTTAGCTCGTCACGGCGCTAAAAAGCGTCCGTTCTACCAGGTTGTTGTTACTGACAGCCGTAATGCACGCAACGGTCGCTTCATCGAGCGCGTTGGTTTCTTCAACCCACTGGCCTCTGGCGCAGAAGAAGAAACTCGTCTGGATCTGGATCGTATCGCTCACTGGGTTGGCCAGGGCGCTACTGTTTCCGATCGCGTTGCTACGCTGATCAAAGCAGCAAACAAAGCAGCTTAATCTGTCACGGTGGTCATGATGAGCAATAAAGCACCTGTTGAACCGATCGTATTGGGAAAAATGGGTTCTTGCTACGGTATCCGTGGTTGGCTCAGAGTGTTTTCCTCCACTGAAGACGCTGATAGCATTTTTGATTACCAGCCCTGGTTTATCCAGAAGGCCGGTAAGTGGGAAGAGGTCGAGCTGGAAAGCTGGCGTCACCACAATCAGGACATCATCATCAAGCTGAAAGGCGTTGACGATCGTGATGCCGCGAATGCGCTGACTAATTGTGAAATTGTCGTGGATTCGTCGCAGTTGCCACAGCTGGAAGAGGGCGACTACTACTGGAAAGACCTTATGGGTTGCCAGGTGGTCACTACTGAAGGTTACAGCCTGGGGAAAGTCATCGATATGATGGAAACCGGGTCAAATGACGTTCTCGTCATTAAGGCAAACCTGAAAGATGCATTTGGCATCAAGGAGCGGTTGGTTCCGTTCCTCGATGGACAGGTTATCAAGAAAGTCGATCTCACTACTCAAACGATTGAAGTAGATTGGGATCCTGGTTTTTAAATTCTCCGGATAAACGGTAAAAGACGGCGCTATGTGGATTGGCATAATTAGCCTGTTTCCTGAAATGTTCCGCGCGATTACTGATTACGGGGTAACTGGCCGGGCAGTAAAAAATGGCCTGCTGAACATCCAGAGCTGGAGTCCTCGTGACTTTACTCATGACCGGCACCGTACCGTGGACGATCGTCCTTACGGCGGCGGACCGGGGATGTTGATGATGGTGCAACCCTTACGGGATGCTATTCACACAGCAAAAGCCGCGGCAGGTGGAGGCGCGAAGGTGATTTATCTGTCACCTCAGGGACGCAAGCTTGATCAAGCGGGCGTGAGCGAACTGGCGACGAATCAAAAGCTGATTCTGGTCTGTGGGCGCTACGAAGGGATAGATGAGCGCGTAATTCAAACCGAGATTGACGAAGAATGGTCTATCGGCGATTACGTTCTCAGCGGTGGTGAGTTACCAGCGATGACGCTGATTGACTCCGTCGCCCGGTTCATTCCGGGTGTACTGGGCCATGAAGCTTCGGCAACGGAAGATTCCTTTGCTGATGGGTTGCTGGACTGCCCACACTATACTCGACCTGAAGTGTTAGAAGGGATGGAAGTACCGGCAGTGTTACTGTCTGGAAACCATGCTGAGATACGTCGCTGGCGTTTGAAGCAGTCGCTGGGCCGAACCTGGCTTAGAAGACCTGAACTTCTGGAAAACCTGGCTCTGACTGAAGAGCAAGCAAAGTTGCTGGCCGAGTTCAAAACTGAACACGCGCACCAGCAGCATGAACATGATGGGAATGCGTAATACGCTCCCGAATATCAGTTTACCCAGGATAAGAGATTAAATTATGAGCAACATTATTAAGCAACTTGAACAAGAGCAGATGAAGCAGGACGTACCTTCCTTCCGTCCAGGTGACACCGTGGAAGTGAAAGTATGGGTTGTTGAAGGTTCCAAAAAACGTCTGCAGGCATTCGAGGGCGTGGTTATCGCTATTCGTAACCGCGGTCTGCACTCTGCATTCACTGTTCGTAAAATTTCCAACGGCGAAGGCGTTGAGCGTGTCTTCCAGACTCACTCTCCGGTAGTTGACAGCATTGCTGTTAAACGTCGTGGTGCTGTACGTAAAGCTAAACTGTACTACCTGCGTGAGCGTACTGGTAAGTCTGCTCGTATTAAAGAGCGTCTGAACTAAGATTCGCTTAAGCGACATCCTGTTAAAAAGGGCTGGCCGAAAGGCTGGCCCTTTTTTTATCCCATTACATCTCTCACATTAACTATTTTGTCATAAATCATTTACAATGCTGGCCTCTTCAGCGGAGGAACAGTGGATAACGTACTGCATCAGCACAACCGGAAGCGCACAGCGGCATTGACCGCGTTGTTTGCGATCCTGCTGATCGTGGTCGCACCGCTTATCTCTGTCTCGCTGCAAAAAGATCCCATGAGTGCCATGCCGGGTATGCATCATGACATGAGTATGATGTCGATGGATGAACAGCACACAGGGATGCAACACACGATGCCTGTCGACCATGCGGAAGCGTGCGGCTACTGCGTGCTGTTAGCACATGTGCCGGGCGTGATGCTGGCGCTGATCGTGCTGCTGAGTATGGTGCTGCAAAGGCTTCGCGTTAAGCCGCCTCGCCAGACGGTCAGCCACTGGCACTTTTTCCCCTGGCTCTATCCTGATACCCGCGCGCCGCCGTGCCGGTCTGCTTTTTCCCTTTAAAAAACAAAATCGTTCACTTTTTGCCTTAAAAAGGAAAAGTATGACTACCTGCACTCCGCGCGCAGCATGGGGAAACCTGCTGCGTCGACTCCATTTCTATGTTGGGTTGTTTGTCGGCCCGTTTATCTTTTTTGCCGCGCTGACCGGCACGTTGTATGTGGCAACGCCACAGCTGGAAAATGCGCTTTACCGGCATGCGCTACACACGGTTACCGTGGGTGAACCGCAGCCGCTGGCAAAACAAATTGCTGTGGCAGAAAACGCTGTCGGCGCAGAGCTGCGTTTACATGCCGTGCGTCCGGGTCTGATTGACGGTGAAACGACCCGCGTGATGTTCGCTGACCCGGCGCTTGGGCCATCGGAAAACCGGGCCATCTTTGTTGACCCCGTGAGCCTTGAGGTACGTGGTGATATGACGGTATATGGCACTAGCGGGATTTTGCCGCTGCGTCAGACCATTGATTATCTGCATACCTCGCTGATGCTGGGTGATGTCGGGCGGCTCTACAGCGAGCTGGCCGCCTCCTGGATGTGGGTGGCCGCGCTCGGTGGCATTGCCCTGTGGTTTTACACCCGACCAAAACGGCGTATTAACAATCGCTTCCAGAATCGGCGTCGTGTGCATGTGATCTTAGGCTGGACGCTGCTGGGTGGGATGTTGCTGTTCTCCGTAACCGGGCTGACGTGGTCTCAGTGGGCAGGGGGCAATGTTGATAAACTCCGGGCAGAGATGAACTGGCTGACTCCGCAGGTGAGCACCCGGCTTTCTGGCGCACCCACAAGCATGGACGAACATGCCGAACACCACGGTCATCATAGTGAAATGATGATGGCGGGGATGGGGATAGATCTGGCGCAGTTCGATAGCGTGTTGCATGCCGCCCGTAATGCGGGGATTGATGCGAACAAACTTGAGATCCGTCCGCCAAAAATGGCTGATCAGGCCTGGACGGTGACGGAAATCGATCGCCGATGGCCGACACAGGTTGATGCTGTCGCCGTTGATCCTCACTCCATGCAGGTTCTGGACAGAACGCGTTTTGACGATTTCCCGCTAATGGCAAAACTCACCCGCTGGGGCGTAGATTTTCATATGGGGATCTTGTTTGGGCTGATCAATCAACTACTGCTTATCGCGTTTGGCATTGCCTTGTGCGTGCTGATAATTTGGGGATACCGGATGTGGTGGATGCGTCGTCCTGCACGGTCGGCAGCGGATCCGGTGCAAACGCTTTGTCAGAGCTGGCTGGCGTTATCAGCCTGGGGAAGGGGGGCCACGATAGTCGTTAGCGTTCTGTTGGGACTGGCGTTGCCGGTGATGGGCATTAGCCTGGCGCTGTTTATTTTGCTCGACTGGCTGCGCTGGCGAGCGGCATCAAGCGTGTCGCTCGCCGGGTCATCCGCCAGGTAATCCTATGGCGCGCTGATTACTACCGCAACCCGGCGGTTTTCAGCGCGCCCTTGCGAGGTGCTGTTGCTGGCAACGGGATATTTTTTGCCTAATCCCCGCGTGGTGAGGTTACTGCGTGGGATATTCGCCCCCTTTGCCCAGGCGTCTGCCACGACGTTTGCGCGTTTTAACGACAGCGCTTCGTTGTAGCCCTCTTCTCCATAGTTATCCGTATGCCCGTCCATTCTTGCGTGGTTCAGGCCTGTTGCGGCCAGGCGTGATGCCATAGTCTGGATTTGTGATTCACTCTCCGGACGCAGTCTGGCGTCGTTTTTATCAAACAGAATTTTATCCGACAGTCCCAAAGACCAGTCGCCATTCAGTTCGTTAAAGCCGTAAGACTTCATTGCCGTAATTTGCTCTGGGGTGAATTTACCTTGCGGGGTCTGACAGCCAGACAGTGCCAGTGAGGCCAGTAACAACAGCGAGAAGTAACGCTTTAACATATCGTATTCCTTTCTAATATATTGTTTTTGTACGCTGGTTTTTGACCATGTACATGTTGCGGTCGGCTTGTTCCAGTAACGCCTCGACAGAGACATTTTCCCACGCCAGAGCAAAGCCAATGCTGAGTGACATCAATGCTGTGCGCCCGTTATGCAGATCAAACGGACGGGTAAACTGCTGCGACAGTGCAGCACAAATGCGTTGAACCTCAGGTTCAGAATGGACACCATACAGCACCATTGCAAACTCATCACCACCAAGACGGTATGAGAGATGGCGCTTATCACCGAACTCGACCATCCTGCTGGCGATTTCAATCAGTACGCAGTCTCCCGCAGCATGTCCCCAGGTGTCGTTGATATACTTAAAGTTATCACCATCGAGGAAGAGCAGGGCAGAGTTTGCTTTGGCAGAGGCGTCGTTCATCAATGCTGCAATGCTATTACGAAACGCGGCACGATTCGCCAGCCCGGTGAGAGGGTCATGCATGGCCGTGCGCATCAACTGGGCATTCGTCGCCTGCAGCTTAAGCTGCCATTCTTCCATTTCATCCAGCAGGCTGTTGAAGTCTTCACCAAACTGGTGAAATTCTTCGATGCGTCCTGCTTTTACCCGTCGGGAGAAGTTGCGGTTGGTACGTACATCATGGACAACATCGGTGATGTTTTGCATCGCCGTAACCATACCGTGATGCAGAGAACGTGTGATCGTGAGCGCGACGGTGGAAGCAAAAAGAATACAGCCAGTGAGAACGGCAAAGGACATCCAGATAAAATGGCTGATCAGGCTGTCACGCGCGGTAAGATGAATTTCGCCGATTGCATTGCCATTATGCATTATCGGCTGCGAGACGGGTTCAGGGAATAACCAGCGGCTGATCAACGCGCCCAGCGTATCCGTATTGTCTTCAGGATCCCATGACCAGTAAGCAAAACGTTTTTTGTGGTTGTCGAGCACTTCCGCTGCGGCAAATTGCCCCTGTTTGCCGAGGGTCGCAAGAGTTTCATTGGCTGCCAGTGAATCATTGAAAACCAGCGAGGCTTCAAGATTGTGGCTCATTGTTGCACCGGTTAATTCGAGGTTTTTTTGTGCATATTGCTTTAATGTCACCACAGAGGCAAAACACAGCAACAGCCATATAAATGTCATTGTTATTATGACACTTATCATACTGATACGCCGTAACGTTCTTTTAAACGTCGGACGTGGCTTTGGAGTGAAATCCTTATTCATGCTTTGTATTCCGTGCAAGCATTAATACATCCGGATTGACCCTTACGCCACTGCGAGACAGTGCATCCAGATTGACAGAGAACTTGACCCGGTTGTCATTGATAATCAGACAAAATGCACTGCCAATTACGCATTCCGGGTTTTGCTCTGAGATTAATAGCAATGCTCTGCCCTGGTATTGTCTTATTAATTCAAGCTGGCTGGCAGGTGATTCAGTTCCGAAATAAATCGCGTCGCACGTAGCGGACAGCGCTTCCTGATCGTTACGAACAATCACAGGAGTATACGGTAGCGGGTTTTGTCCCTTTTCACTACTGAGTGCCTGCACGTAGCGAGAAGAGGCATAAACACAGAGTTTGGGCTGACCAGAAAGTGCTGGCCACCGGGTATAGCTCACAATACCAGAAACAATTGAACGCACTGATTTATCGGTTTCTGCGAGCGCACCTGCAGCCGCTGAACCAGCCGTAAGAAACAGTATGAACACCAGAGTGAGTCGGAAAAAAGAGATCAAGAATGAATTTCTCACCAGAATCCGCCATATCGCTCCGGAAATAGATGTCCTTAAGAGTTGCTGGCAGAATACCATTGTTTATCAAAGCCGTCATTATGTCAGAAATGCGACTATGTCGACCTAAGTTAAATCCTACAATTGTATTTATTCAGAGTGTTAAAAATAAATTCAATTAAGCCTGCTTGCGCTCATGCTTTCATCCATTCCTTTTTGCCAGGACTCATGCAGTTTTACTGCATTTGCGGTGGCATCACAGCTGGCAGGAAACGATTTGCCCGCTAATCCCCAGGCGTGGAGGAAGCCTTCTTCACAGACTCTTTTCTGTCCATCGGCATAACCGCGGAGATATTCGCTACGATCAACATGCGGATCGTTAAAATTATCGGCCAGCAACTGGTTATCTTTAACCGGGAGGCCATTCATGGCGTCTTCTTTACCCGCGTCAAACCAGCTGGGGCTTGTCCAGTTGGGCTGGAACGTATAAGGATTGATTTGGCAGCCCGATAAAAGCAATACCATCAGCGCAGGAAGCATCGAACGCATAGCGACTCTCCTTTTTTCTTCAGCATAGCCTGGCAAAAGAATTTGTGAGTGTAATTTTAACTTTACGTTTTTATCGGCTGATTTTTGCAATAAAATGGCTTATGTAAAGTAATGTGTACGTATTTTGGATTGAAATCTTTACTTGTTGTGGTATCGTTGTTCCACCTCTTAGAGGAAAACAACTATCGCAAACGAGCCAGACAGGATCGCCATCATGCAAAAAGACGCGCTGAACAACGTACACATTACCGACGAACAGATTTTAATTACTCCGGATCAACTGAAAGCGGAGTTCCCGCTGAGTATTGCGCAGGAGGCTCAAATTGAGCACTCTCGCCAGACCATCTCTGACATTATCGCTGGCCGCGATCCGCGTCTGCTGGTGGTGTGTGGTCCATGCTCTATCCACGATCCTGAAACGGCTATTGAATACGCTCGTCGATTTAAAGCATTAGCGGAGGAGGTCAGCGATAGCCTCTACCTGGTGATGCGCGTCTATTTTGAAAAGCCACGTACCACCGTTGGCTGGAAAGGGTTGATTAACGATCCGCACATGGATGGCTCGTTTGATGTGGAAGCAGGCCTGAAGATTGCGCGTCGCCTGCTGGTGGAGCTGGTGAGCATGGGGCTACCGCTGGCAACAGAAGCGCTGGATCCAAACAGCCCGCAGTACCTGGGCGATCTGTTTAGCTGGTCTGCGATTGGTGCGCGTACGACTGAATCACAAACCCACCGTGAGATGGCGTCTGGCCTGTCGATGCCGGTGGGCTTTAAAAACGGAACCGATGGTAGCCTGGCGACGGCGATTAACGCGATGCGTGCCGCTGCGATGCCACACCGTTTTGTCGGTATTAACCAGGCTGGTCAGGTTTGCCTGCTGCAAACCCAGGGTAACCCGGACGGTCATGTGATCCTGCGTGGTGGTAAAGCACCGAACTACAGCCCGGCGGATGTGGCGCAGTGTGAAAAAGAGATGGCACAGGCAGGACTGCGTCCGGCGCTGATGGTAGATTGCAGTCATGGTAATTCAAATAAAGATTACCGTCGTCAGCCTGCGGTGGCGGAATCCGTGATTGCACAGATTAAAGATGGTAACCGTTCTATTATCGGTCTGATGATTGAGAGCAATATTCATGAAGGCAATCAGTCATCTGAACAACCGCGTAGCGCGATGAAGCATGGTGTATCCGTCACGGATGCCTGCATCAGCTGGGAAACCACCGATGCGCTGCTGCGTGAGATCCATAAAGATTTACACGGCCAGCTGGCGACGCGTCTGGCTTAAGAGGTTAGTTATGGTTGCTGAATTGACCGCATTACGCGATCAAATTGATGAAGTGGATAAGGCGCTGCTGGATCTTCTGGCGCGCCGCATGGCACTGGTTGCCGAGGTAGGTGAGGTTAAAAGCAAATACGGCCTGCCCATTTATGTACCGGAACGTGAAGCGTCCATGCTGGCATCCCGCCGGAAAGAGGCCCAGGCGCTGGGCGTTTCTCCCGATTTGATTGAAGATGTTTTGCGTCGCGTGATGCGGGAATCTTACTCCAGCGAGAACGATAAGGGCTTTAAAACCCTCTGTCCGTCGCTGCGTCCGGTGGTCATTGTGGGCGGGGCAGGTCAGATGGGGCGTCTGTTCGAAAAAATGCTGACGCTTTCTGGCTATCAGGTGCGCATTCTGGAAAAAGAGGATTGGGCACATGCGCCAGAACTCATGAAAGATGCGGGCATGGTTATTGTCAGCGTGCCGATCCATGTGACGGAGCAGATCATCGGGAAGCTTCCTCCGCTACCGGAAGATTGTATCCTGGTGGACTTAGCCTCCGTCAAAAATGGCCCGCTACAGGCGATGCTGGCTGCGCACACTGGCCCGGTGCTCGGTCTGCACCCCATGTTTGGCCCGGACAGCGGCAGCCTGGCAAAGCAGGTGGTTGTTTACTGCGATGGCCGTCAGCCGGAAGCCTATCAGTGGTTCCTGGAACAGATTCAGGTGTGGGGCGCGCGTTTGCACCGCATCAGCGCGGTTGAGCACGATCAGAACATGGCGTTCATTCAGGCGCTGCGCCACTTTGCGACCTTTGCATATGGGCTGCATCTGGCAGAAGAGAATGTACAGCTTGAGCAGTTGCTGGCGCTCTCTTCACCAATCTATCGGCTTGAGCTGGCAATGGTTGGTCGTCTGTTTGCACAGGATCCACAGTTGTATGCCGACATTATTATGTCGTCAGAAAACAACCTTGCGCTCATCAAACGTTACTATCAGCGATTTGGCGAGGCCATTACGCTGCTTGAGCACGGCGATAAACAGGCGTTTATCGACAGCTTCCGTAAAGTTGAACACTGGTTTGGTGATTACGCAAAACGTTTCCAGAGTGAGAGCCGCACGCTGTTACGTCAGGCAAATGACAGTCGCCAGTAATGTGATGATGTATATACTAAAAGCCAGCATTGCTGGCTTTTTTCATTTTGGGGAACTGTCATGGCTGAACTACAACAGCTGTTGAATTACACCGGGCATCTGCCGGAGTGCCCGACATGGAGCGCAGAAGAGAGTACGCTCTACTGGGCAGATATTCTGGAAGGGGAGATCCACCGTTACCATCTGCCTACGGCAGAACATACTGTGCTTTCCTTCCATGAAGAGGTGGGGTGTTTTGCCCTGCGTGAACGCGGTGGTTTTATCGTTGCGATGCGTAACGCCATCTGGCTCACCGATAATCACGGCCTGCTCCGGCGCAAGGTGTGCGATAACCCGTCTAACCCGCAGCTCGCGCGTTTTAACGATGGGGGAACCGACCATATGGGCCGTTTCTATGCGGGTACCTTCTGGGGGCCAGGGGACTACAACGGTGCAATGCTGATGCGTATCGACAACGACCTGACGCCGAAAGTGATCCAGTGTGATATCCACGGACATAACGGGTTAGCGTTTAGCCCCGATAAACAGTGGATGTTCACCTCCGATACGCCGAACGGTGTCATTTACCGTACACCACTCGATGAAAATGGGGAGCCTGGTCAACGTAAGGTATTTCATCGGTTCAAAGAGGGCGAAGGGATACCCGACGGCGCGGCAATGGATGTGGAAGGCTGCTACTGGAGTGCGCTGTTTGACGGCTGGCGCATAGCGCGGTTTTCTCCGCAGGGGGAACAGCTGGAAGAATATCGGCTGCCGGTGCGTTGCCCGACGATGGTCTGCTTTGGGGGGGATGACATGAAAACGTTGTTTATTACGACTACGCGGGAAAATATGGATGAGAATGAGGTGGCGCAATACCCGCTCTCTGGCGCTATCTTCACCCTGCCCGTCAGCGTAGCAGGGATGAAGAAAAGTCGTTTTATCGAACGTTAAGCCGGGTCAACCGGGACGACATTTTCGCTCGGATAACAGCCCAGTACTTTCATTGAACGGGTGATCTCGCCCAGTTCGCGCAGGGCTTTCTGCATGGATGCAGATTCCAGATTGGCCTGGATATCGAGGTAGAACATCTCTTCCCACGGATTGCCGTAAATCGGGCGGGATTCCAGCCGGGTCATGATCAGATTGTGATTGCGCAGTACCAGAAGAGCCTCAACCAGCGCACCCGCCTGTTGGCCGGTAGCCATCAAGAGAGTGGTTTTTGCCGGAACCTGGTCAGAGACATTGATTGCTTTGCGTGCCAGCACGATGAAACGGGTGATGTTTTGCGTCTGGTTTGCCAGATTACGCTCCAGTACCTGTAAGCCGTACAGCGCACCACCTGCTTCGCTGCCCAGTGCCGCTACCGTTGGAGAGTTTGTCTGCGCCACTTTTTCCATCGCCGCTGATGTACTTTCGGTGTACTCAATTTTCCAGTCTGGATAACGGTTCAGGAACTGGCTGCACTGCTGGAAAGGCTGCGGATGGCTATAGACCGTTTTGATGTTGCTCAGGTCGGTTGAGCCGGAGACCAGCACACAGTGATCGATAGGGATAGTTAACTCACCAACCAGTGACAGGCTGGTATGTTGCAGCAGATCGTATACATCGTTGATGGCACCGGAGCTGGTGTTTTCAATGGGTACGACGGCGTAATCGGCCTGGCCAGTTTCAACCTGATTGAAGATATCGGCAAATTTTGCACAGCCGCTCTCAATAAACTCTTCAAAATGGCGGGCTGCATACTGGCGTGCAGCCAGGTGAGAGTAAGAACCTTTTGGGCCGAGGAATGCAATGCGTGCAGAGTGCGGGTTGGTCTTGTTCAGATGTTGCTGCAGCAACGCTTGCTGGGTCAAAACGGAATCTTCGATAATGAGCTGGAACAGACGGGTAATGTAATGGGCATCCAGATGATGCACTTTGCCAAGCTGAACCAGACGTTCCAGCAAATCTCGCTCACGGTCGATATCACGCACTGGGCGATGAGAGTCCAGTTTGGCTTTGCCCACTTCGATGGCAAGAGCGCGGCGTTCTGCCAGCAGCGCCAGTAATTTCTCATCCAGTGCGCTGATTTTTACTCGCAGATCCAGTAACGGGTTTTCCGGTGTCATAGTGTTGCCTGTCTGTTTATCGTTATTAATAAAAAAGGCCCCCCGGTTTGGGAGGCCTTGTTGTTCGTCTTCGCATTCTTTATCACACGACGAAACGCCTCCCGTTCAGGGGAAGGTAAAAAAGAATGCGAAGAAAAACGGCGTATGTTTCATGAGTTCATCCTGTGGTTGATACCGTTAAAGTACCTGTACTGTTTTCACCCTGTCAATAAAAAACGCGCCCGAAGGCGCGTTGGCGGTATACTCAATTTAAAGGATTACTCTTCTTCAACTTCTTCCGCGAGGCTGGCGTCTTTCACCGATGTTGCGGCGCGACGGGCTTCGCCTTTGTGTTGCACTTTATTGAGCTGCCGTTCCAGCTTGTTGATCAAATCGTTAATAGCTGTGTACATATCTTCATGTTTTGCGCTGGCGACCAGATGGCCGTTTGGAGTATTGATAGTTGCGTCAGCGATGAAACCCTGTGGCTCCTTGGACAGAATGATATGCGGGTTAATCAAATGAGTTTGCCATTTATCCAGTTTAGCGAGACGGTCTGCGACGTGCTGGCGAATTGCCGGAGTAATTTCCATTTGTTTACTGGTAATGTTCATTGTCATAAATTTTACCTCTTGTCTTTCCGTCTTGGTGATTCCAGCATACCTGTCCTAATGTCAAAATGTGTGATTTAGATCACGTTATTTTGTCGGTTTTTGTCAGGGAATCTTTTTTGTGAGGCAAGGCAGGAAGAGGTGATATTTACCTTGTCGAAGGCAAAAATTGCAGTCATAGTTGATAGGATGTGTTGAAGCTAAACCGCTTCAGCTTATGGCGAAATCGAATAAAAAAACGGCAGCCCTGGGGCTGCCGTTTTGCGTTGAAGTCAATATCAGGTGTTGCTGCTGTTCGCGGCGATGATCTTCGCCACTTTGTCAGCCTGCGCGGTCATCTGCATCTGACGGTAAGCATTTTCCATCAGCTTCAGGCCATCGCGTGTTGCTTGTGTATCCGGGTAATCGCGCAGCATACCTTCGACACGGTTAACGACAGCAACCCATGCGCCACGGCGAGTGTAGTATTCAGCAACGGAGTATTCGTATTTCGCCAGGCGATCTTTCAGGAATACCAGACGTTTGGACGCGTCGGTCACGTACTGGCTGTTCGGATAGCCGCGCACCAGTTTGGAGAAGTCGTTGAATGCATCACGCGCGTGCTGCGGGTCACGGTCGGAACGATCCACACCGAAGAAGCCCTGCAGAGCACTGTCATCCAGCGCCATGTTAGTCAGACCGCGCATGTACATCACGTAATCGATGTTAGGATGAGTCGGGTTCAGACGCACGAAGCGATCGATAGTGGCCTGAGCCAACGGCAGATCGGCATTTTTATAGTAGGCGTAGATGAGATCTAACTGTACCTGCTGCGAATATGGACCAAATGGATAGCGATTATCCAGCGCTTCCAGTTGCGTTATCGCCTGTTTCCAGTTACCGTCCTGCAGTTTTTGTTGTGCAGTCGCATAGATTTCATTCGGCGGATTGTCAGGGACCTGTTCATTTGAACCGGAGCAGCCCACCAAAGCCAGGCTCAACGTGGCCGCTGCCACCAGATATTTCATGCGCGTCATGACGTTTTGACTTTCCTCAAATGTTTGTCCGGGAGAATCTCTGTTCCTGCTCCCGATTAAGACCAGCTACAATAGCACACTATATTAAACGGCAAAGCCGTAAAACCCAACGTTAAACAAAGAAGCAGTTTATGGCACAACGAGTAGAACTCACCGCAACAGTCTCCGAAAATCAGCTCGGTCAACGCTTAGATCAGGCTTTGGCCGAATTGTTCCCTGATTATTCGCGTTCACGCATAAAAGAATGGATCCTTGACCAGCGCGTGCTGATTAACGGCAAGATCTGGGACAAACCAAAAGAGAAAGTGTTAGGTGGGGAAGTTGTCGCCATCAATGCTGAAATCGAAGAGGACGTCCGCTTCGAGCCACAGGATATCCCGCTGGATATCGTTTATGAAGATGATGACATCCTGGTCATCAACAAGCCGCGCGATCTGGTTGTTCACCCGGGCGCAGGTAACCCTGATGGTACGGTGCTTAACGCACTCCTCCATTATTATCCGCCGATTGCTGACGTGCCGCGCGCCGGTATCGTTCACCGTCTGGATAAAGACACGACCGGTTTGATGGTGGTGGCGAAGACGATTCCTGCTCAGACTCGCCTTGTTGAATCACTGCAGCTGCGTGAAATCACGCGTGAATATGAAGCGGTAGCGATTGGTCATATGACTTCAGGCGGGACGGTAGAAGAGCCGATCAGCCGTCACCCAACCAAACGTACTCATATGTCCGTACACCCAATGGGTAAACCGGCGGTAACGCACTATCGCATCATGGAGCACTTCCGCATCCATACGCGCCTGCGTCTGCGTCTGGAAACCGGGCGTACTCACCAGATCCGTGTCCATATGGCACACATCACCCATCCGCTGGTGGGGGATCAGGTGTATGGTGGCCGTCCACGCCCGCCAAAAGGCGCATCGGATGAGTTCATCAGCGTATTGCGCAAATTCGATCGTCAGGCGCTGCATGCAACCATGCTGCGTCTTTACCATCCTGTCACCGGTATTCAGATGGAATGGCACGCGCCAATCCCACAAGATATGGTGGAGTTGATTGACGCGATGCGCGCTGACTTTGAAGAGCATAAGGATCAAGTGGACTGGTTATGACCAAACTGATTGTCCCGGAGTGGCCACTACCTGAAGGCGTGGCTGCCTGCAGTTCGACCCGTATCGGCGGGGTGAGTCAGGGCGCGTGGGAGTCTTTGAACCTCGGCGCGCATTGTGGTGACAACCTTGAACATGTTGAAGAGAACCGCAAGCGCATGTTTGCTGCGGGGAACTTACCGTCGAAACCGGTCTGGCTTGAACAGGTGCACGGTAAAGATGTGCTCATGCTTACAGGTGAACCTTACGCGTCTAAACGTGCCGATGCCTCTTACAGCAATACTCCGGGAACGGTTTGTGCCGTGATGACCGCCGATTGTCTGCCGGTACTGTTCTGCAACCAGGCAGGGACAGAGGTTGCTGCCGCACATGCGGGCTGGCGTGGACTGTGCGACGGTGTGCTGGAAGAGACTGTCGGCTGTTTCAACGATGACCCGGCCAATATCATTGCCTGGCTTGGCCCGGCTATTGGCCCTAAGGCGTTTGAGGTAGGGCCAGAGGTACGTGAAGCCTTTATGGCGAAAGATCCGCAGGCGGTGAATGCTTTCATGGCAACAGGTGAAAAGTATCTGGCCGACATTTACCAACTTGCTCGCCAGCGTCTGAATAATGTCGGGGTGACGCAAATCTTCGGCGGCGATCGCTGTACTCTCACCGAAACGGGTGATTTTTTCTCTTATCGTCGTGACAAGACGACGGGTCGTATGGCAAGTTTTATTTGGCTGATATAACCTAAAGAATCAAGACGATCCGGCACGTGCCGTTTTCTTTTCACATAATTCAGGTCATTAACCTTGAATAATTGAGGGATGACCTCATTTAATCTCCAGTAGCAAATTTGACCAGTTATGGGAGGAGTTATGCGTCTGGATCGTCTTACTAATAAATTCCAGCTTGCTCTCGCCGATGCCCAGTCCCTCGCACTTGGGCACGACAATCAGTTTATCGAACCTCTTCATTTAATGAGCGCCTTGCTGAATCAGGAAGGGGGATCGGTTCGTCCGTTATTAACCACTGCTGGCATTAATGCTGGCCAGTTGCGCACAGCCATCGATCAAGCGCTGAGCCGTTTACCGCAGGTGGAAGGCACCGGTGGCGACGTACAGCCGTCTCAGGATCTGGTGCGCGTGCTGAACCTTTGCGACAAGCTGGCGCAAAAAGGTGGAGACAACTTTATTTCGTCAGAGCTGTTTGTTCTGGCGGCGCTCGAATCACGCGGTACCTTGACCGACCTGCTGAAAACTGCCGGCGCAACCACTGCCAATGTGACTCAGGCGATTGAGAAAATGCGCGGAGGTGAAAGCGTGAACGATCAGGGAGCCGAAGACCAACGTCAGGCTTTGAAAAAATTTACGGTCGATCTGACTGAACGTGCTGAGCAGGGCAAACTTGACCCGGTGATCGGCCGTGATGAAGAAATTCGCCGTACTATCCAGGTACTGCAGCGCCGTACCAAAAACAACCCTGTGCTGATTGGTGAGCCTGGCGTCGGTAAAACGGCCATTGTTGAAGGGCTGGCGCAGCGTATTGTGAACGGTGAAGTGCCGGAAGGGCTGAAAGGTCGTCGCGTACTGGCGCTGGATATGGGCGCGCTGGTGGCCGGGGCGAAATACCGCGGTGAGTTTGAAGAGCGTCTGAAAGGTGTACTTAACGATCTGGCGAAACAGGAAGGCAACGTCATTCTGTTTATCGACGAACTGCATACGATGGTTGGTGCGGGTAAAGCGGACGGCGCAATGGATGCCGGGAATATGCTGAAACCTGCTCTGGCGCGTGGTGAGCTTCACTGCGTGGGGGCGACGACGCTGGATGAGTACCGTCAGTACATTGAAAAAGATGCCGCGCTGGAACGTCGTTTCCAGAAAGTGTTTGTCGCAGAGCCAAGTGTTGAAGATACCATCGCAATTCTGCGTGGTCTGAAAGAACGTTATGAGCTGCACCATCATGTGCAGATCACCGACCCGGCGATTGTCGCGGCAGCCACGCTTTCACACCGCTATATTGCCGATCGTCAGTTGCCGGATAAAGCCATCGACCTGATTGATGAAGCTGCATCAAGCATTCGTATGCAGATTGACTCTAAACCGGAAGAACTGGACAGGCTCGACCGTCGCATCATTCAGCTCAAGCTGGAACAGCAGGCGCTGAAGAAAGAGTCTGATGAAGCCAGTAAGAAACGCCTGGATATGCTCAATGAAGAGCTGGACGATAAAGAGCGTCAGTATTCTGAGTTAGAAGAAGAGTGGAAAGCGGAGAAAGCGTCACTCTCTGGCACTCAGACGATCAAAGCGGAGCTGGAGCAGGCAAAAATAGCTATTGAACAGGCGCGTCGCGTCGGCGATCTGGCGCGGATGTCTGAGCTTCAGTACGGCAAAATTCCTGAGCTGGAAAAACAGCTTGAGCTCGCGACACAGTCCGAAGGCAAAACAATGCGTCTGTTACGTAATAAAGTGACGGATGCGGAGATTGCCGAGGTGCTGGCGCGCTGGACAGGTATTCCGGTCGCTCGCATGCTGGAGGGCGAACGTGAAAAACTGCTGCGTATGGAGCAGGATCTGCATAATCGCGTCATTGGTCAGAACGAGGCGGTCGAAGCGGTTTCCAACGCCATTCGTCGTAGTCGTGCGGGCCTGTCCGATCCGAATCGCCCAATTGGTTCGTTCCTGTTCCTGGGGCCGACCGGTGTCGGTAAAACCGAGCTGTGCAAAGCGTTGGCTAACTTTATGTTCGACAGCGACGACGCGATGGTGCGTATCGATATGTCCGAGTTTATGGAGAAACACTCCGTATCGCGTTTGGTCGGTGCACCTCCGGGATATGTCGGTTATGAAGAAGGTGGCTATCTGACAGAGGCGGTTCGCCGTCGTCCTTACTCCGTCATCTTGCTGGATGAAGTGGAAAAAGCACATCCGGATGTATTTAACATCCTGCTGCAGGTGCTGGATGATGGCCGTCTGACGGACGGGCAGGGGAGAACGGTCGATTTCCGTAATACGGTGGTGATTATGACCTCGAACCTGGGTTCTGATTTGATTCAGGAACGTTTCGGTGAACTGGACTACAGCCATATGAAAGATCTGGTTCTTGGTGTGGTCAGCCATAGTTTCCGTCCTGAGTTCATCAACCGTATTGATGAAGTGGTGGTGTTCCATCCTCTGGGTGAGAAACATATTGCGTCGATTGCACAGATCCAGCTGCAGCGTCTGTACAAACGTCTGGAAGAGCGTGGATATGAAATCCATATCTCTGACGATGCGCTGAAGCTGCTGAGTGAAAATGGTTACGATCCGGTTTATGGGGCGCGTCCATTGAAACGCGCTATTCAGCAGCAGATTGAAAACCCGCTGGCTCAGCAAATCCTCTCCGGGGAGCTGATTCCGGGCAAAGTCATCCGTCTGGAAGCCAACGACGATCGCATTGTGGCAGTGCAGTAAGTCACAAAACACTAAAAACGGGCCGCTTGCGGCTCGTTTTTGTTTAAAAACCAGGCCAGAATTGAGGTCTGGGAAGTGATTTGCCTGGAAAGTGAGCGGTCGGTAAATAATTTTCACTTTATCCTTGCAGCTTCAGAATAACTCCCTATAATGCGCCTCCACTGACACGGAACAACGGCTTACAGGCCGCCGGGTTAGCGGGGTTCAGAGATGAACACCAGCAGAGAAAAGCAAAATAAAATGCTTGACTCTGTAGCGGGAAAGCGTAATATGCACACCCCGCGCCGCAGCGAAAACGAAGCGGCACTGCTCTTTAACAATTTATCAGACAATCTGTGTGGGCACTCAAAGTGACATGGATTCTTAACGTCCTCGGACGATAAATGAATACCAAGTCTCAACGAGTGAACACGTAATTCATTACGAAGTTTAATTCATTGAGCATCAAACTTTTAAATTGAAGAGTTTGATCATGGCTCAGATTGAACGCTGGCGGCAGGCCTAAC
>NZ_JBIMRC010000009.1:0-175220 GCF_043945575.1 Enterobacter cloacae complex sp. 2024EL-00214
ATGAAGACGGCTTACGCCACCATCAAAGGTATTGAGGTGATGCGTGCACTACGCAAAGGCCAGGCCTCAGCATTTTATTATGGTGATCCCCTGGGCGAAATGCGCCTGGTAAGCAGAGTTTTTGAAATGTAAGGCCTTTGAATAAGACAAAAGGCTGCCTCATCGCTAACTTTGCAACAGTGCCATCGAAAGGCTGTTATTGATAATCCAGCCCCAGGGATGAATCCCCGCACGTTCAAGATCGGACTGCAGGTTTGCCGCTTCCAGTACAGGTGTGGTTTCAGGCAGAGTGACCAGCAAGACTTTGGTACGTTCCGGGTCCTGAAGCTGCATCATCGGAGTGGTAAAATGACCTTTATCCTCCATCTTCCTGGCAATCTCACGGTGATAAGCCCCGGTCGCATCAAGCAGTAATAGCGTATGCCCGGTCGGTGCCGTATCCATGACCACAAACCGTTTGCCTGCTTCACGGATGACGCGTGAGAACGCCTGGAACACCGCAATCTCTTCTGTGCAAGGAGAACGTAAATCCTCTTCGAGCAGCCGCTTCCCGGCCTCATCCAGATCCCTGCCTTTCGTCTCAAGAACATGCTGACGATAGCGTTCAGTTTCATCGTGAGGGTTGATTCGGCCGACCTGCAGATTTTTAAGGCTGCCATTGAGCGTTGTACTGAGATGTGCAGCAGGATCTGAGGTGGTGAGATGCACATCAAAACCCTTATCCGCCAGACTGACGGCGATAGCCGCAGCCATTGTGGTTTTACCCACACCACCTTTGCCCATCAGCATAATCAAACCGTGTTCACTGCGGGCGATATCATCAACCAGGACAGACAACGACATATTCTCTGGCTTGTTCTGTGTGCTTTGTTCAGGAAGCGATGTTATCTCAGCGTGTTCGTTGAGCAGGCCTTTCAATGCGGACACACCAACCATGTTCAGCGGCTGAAGGTATAAGTTGTCTGTCGGCAAATCAGATAATCTGGCAGGAAGATTTGCCAGCGCCTCTTGCTCCCGTTGCCATATTGCAGCGGCCAGTGCATCACGTTCTGTTTCGCTCGCAGGCAGGACACCGTTAATGACTAAATACTGATTTTTAAGGCCAATAGCTGATAATTCGCCATGAGTACGAGCGACTTCCTGCAGTGTTGATTTTTGCAATCGCGCGACCAGCACAAGGCGAGTTCGTTCAGGATCGGATAATGCCTCAACCGCATGAGCATATTGCTCACGCTGCTTTTCCAGCCCCGCCATCGGCCCAAGACAGGAAGCACCATCTGGGTTACTTTCGATGAAGCTGCTCCAGGCTCCGGGAAGCTGAAGAAGGCGAATAGTGTGGCCCGTTGGGGCAGTATCAAAAATGATGTGATCGAAGCGGGTCAGCAGAGAAGCGTCGGTCAGTAAGCCAGTAAACTCGTCGAACGCAGCAATCTCTGTCGTACAAGCTCCTGAAAGCTGTTCACTGATGCTGTTAACAACGTCATCAGGCAAAAGACCTTTAATAGGGTCAACGATTCTGGCGCGGTATTGCTGGGCGGCATCCTGCGGGTCAATCTCCAGAGCCGAAAGACCAGACACAGCAGTCACGGGCTGGATAGTTTTCCCGATAGTCTGATCGAATACCTGACCAACGTTAGAAGCCGGATCGGTACTGACAAGCAGGACGCGCTTGCCCTGTTCTGCCAGGCGTATAGCTGTAGCGCAGGAAATTGAGGTTTTACCTACTCCTCCTTTGCCAGTGAAAAACAGGTAAGGCGGGATATTCTGTAAAAAATGCATATGTTCTCCTGACATACTCAACAACAGGAAGTGTTACCACCACAGCAGCTTGTCGGAGCCACGCCCACTTTCTCCAGCGGAATACCTAACCAGCGAGCCAGTTCAGCACGTTTGGGATAACGCCCTGCTATCACCGTTTCGCCATCCAGCAACAGCAGCGGAAGCCCTTCGGCTCCAGAAGCTTCAAGGAATGCTTTCGCTTTAGCGTTCTCAACGAAGCTCATCGGCTGTTGCGCCAGGTTGTAACGTTCGATCTGAACCCCACGCCCTTTCAGCCATTGCACATCAGCAGAAAAATCGACCAGAACCTGATCAACATCTGAACCACAAACGCCGGTACTGCAGCACATCGCCGGATCAAACACGGTTAACGTTTTCATCTTTGATACCTCACATTCGTAAAATCATATATGTTCAGGCAAATTTTTTAGATACAAACAGCCTTACCGCTTCCAGAGCAGTTGGCTGATGCCAGCTTACGGGCGATGGTCTGCACGTCGTCCTGTTGGCTTAACCAGGCCTGCTCAATCACCTGAGCGGCCCAGGAAGGAATATGTGGGGATAAGCGGTAGTGAACCCACTTGCCCTGTTTGCGATCCAGCAACAGTCCACATTCCCGAAGCATCGCCAGATGGCGGGAGATCTTGGGTTGTGACTGTTCCAGTGCCGTGCAGAGATCGCACACGCATAGCTCTCCCATCTCTCTGAGCAGCAGTACGATACCCAGACGGGTCTCATCAGATAGGATTTTGAAAAGTTGTAGGGATGAAATTTGTGTCATTATACTCTCCTGCTTTGAATGGCGAGTTTCGCGCTTCTGAGGCTAAAAGTCAAAAAACACATATGTTTTTTCGTATCTATATGGGAGGGCTATTTCATGTAAGGATAGAAAACATGCTCTGTGGAGTGGGGGACAAATAGTCGTTGTTGGCTTCACGGCTACATTGTAGTGAAGCATAAAAAAAACGCTCCCGGGCAGGAGCGTAAGCCAGTGAATTTGGCGTCAAATGAGGGTCTTACAAGTGGAGCTGCGGGTTAATTCTGGGTGATCTGACTGCGATGCTTTTCAGCCTGCTGCTGGTGAACAACGGAAGACTGACCATTATTCGCCTTCTCATGCACTACTGCGGCCTTCTCATGCTCGCTCATTTCAGAAAATGACTTTGCTGTTTCGTTGGTAGCCCCTGGTTTAGCATTCATCATTTTTTTATGCATTTCAGCCATGTCCTGGTGAGCGGCAGAATTACTGTTTTGCATCATTTCATGGGACATTGCTGCCTTATCGTGGTCATTCATATCCATCATTTTCATGCTCTCTCCCTCAACTGTGCTTTTAACAGTTGAAGACTGCATCTGATGGGCCGGTGCCTGGGCATTATTTACCTGGTCATGCATGTTCATTGTCTCTGAAGCCATGGCAGATGAAGCGACAGCCATCATGGCAATAAAGGATACAAGAATCTTTTTCATGGTTGGGTCTCCGGTGTTTTCATACCCGAACAATCAATGCTAAAGCATTTGATTACAGGGCTGGTTAATCATCACTCCAGGAACCGGGCGATTGGGTTATCACGCTGGTCCTGATTTATGACTGATTATAAAAAACCGCCTCTGTTTATCGCGTGACTGAATGATGACAATTTTGTCACCTTTCAGGTTTCTCCTGAATAACGGGATTAATCCATTAACAGGCGCACTTTGAACACAATTTCCCGCCCCTGCTGTTCTGCTGACAGCTCGCCGCCGTGAGCATGAATGATCGACCTTGTAATTGATAATCCCAGCCCCGCGCCTTCCGTGTTGTGGACCCTTGATGAGTCTGCGCGATAGAACCGGTCAAACAAACGTTCAAGATTAGCGGGAACCGGGCCAGACATCGTATTGGTAATCATCACGTTCACACAGTCACTGTCACGCTCAAGGCGTATCGCTGTACAGGTGTTATCGGGAGAATACTTGATAGCATTGGAGAGCAGGTTACTGAAAGCACGTCGCAGCATATCGCTGTCTCCGGCAACAACGCCCTCTCCTTCAACCGTGATTGTCTTTCCTGTTTCGTCTGCCAGGGGCTCGAATAACTCACGTAATTCATTCAGTTCGGCGGCCAGATCCACATCATGTTTCTCCAGCTGCAGCAGACCATGCTCTGAACGTGCCAGAAAAAGCATGTCACTGGTCATTCGTGACAACCTTTTCAGTTCTTCCAGGTTAGCGAATAAAATTTCGCGGTAATGCGAAACCTCCCTTTCCTTAGCCAGTGCAAACTGCGTCTGCATCATCAGATTACTGACCGGTGTGCGCAATTCATGCGCGATGTCAGACGAGAAATCTGACAGTTTCCGGAATGACCCCTCCAGGCGATCGAACATGTTATTGAACTCCTGCATGGTCTCAGAGATTTCCGGCGGAGCCAGATCGGGATTAAGACGCTGATCCAGGCTATGCACCGTCATGGAGGAAGCCAGGCTGGTCATTTCCCGTAACGGTTTCAGACCAATACGTGTGGTCAGCCAGCCCAGAAAAATTGAAATAAAGACCAGACCTATATTGAACCAGAACAGCCAGGTGCTGAGTTTGTCCATAAACAGGGTGTGATACCCTGTATCCGTGGCAACCGTAATGATGAAATGTTTGCTTTTACCCTGTTCCGGAGTCACTGCAACCCGACGTGAGATGCTGCGGTAAACAGTATTATTTTCTTCAGTCTGGATCATATAGTCGAGAATATCACCTGACTTATTTAACAGGATCTCAGGGACCGCAGAATTTTTAGCATACAGCTCCACGATTTTTTCATTTTCCATGTTTTTTATAGATATGAATAATCCACTGTGCCCTATCATCGCATCATTTATTTTTTCTGATAATGATTTAATATCAGTTTTATTTTGGAACGTTTCTGCTTTCAGAAACTCTTCAGTAAGCTGAAGTTTACCTGTCAGAAAATCCCGATCCTGATTATCGAAATAGCCATTAAGGGTGCTAATCAGTAAAAAACTTGATAACCACCATACAGTCAGCATAACTGCAGAAAAAATCAGACTCAGGCGCGTGGTCAGGGAAATTTTGAATCTCACTCTTCTCTGATCTCCAGAATATATCCGGCACCGCGCACGGTATGGATCAGTTTTGGCTCATAGTCATCGTCAATTTTGCTTCTGAGCCGTCTCACGGCAACATCTATCACATTCGTATCACTGTCAAAATTTATATTCCAGACCAGTGACGAGATAAGACTTCTGGGTAACACTTCTCCGGTGCGTTGCAGCAGCAGTTCAAGCAGAACGTATTCTTTGCCGGTGAGATGGATCTTTTTACCTGAGCGTGTCACTGTCCGCCGCACCATATCGACGGTCATGTCAGCTATGGTGCAAACCGTGGCAGTCTGTGAACGGGCCCGGCGCAATAAGGTTCTTACCCGTGCAACCAGCTCTGTAAAATCGAAGGGCTTGATAAGATAGTCATCTGCGCCAAGCTCCAGCCCTTTCACTTTGTCCCGTACGTTGTCCTTTGCGGTTAAAAACAGGACCGGTTCTTCGTGCCCGGACTCCCTCAGTGCGCTGATGATTTGCCACCCGTCGAGGAAAGGCAGCATCACGTCCAGTATTATCAAATCATACTGTCCTTTCGACGCGGCCCCGAGACCATCGCGGCCATTATCAAAGAGATCGGCCTGATAGCCCTCCTCAACCAGTCCCTGCTGCAGGTAACTACCTGTTTTATGTTCGTCTTCAACGATTAAAATACGCTGCATGGTTAACTCGATGATATGATGGTAAAAATATTACGGATCACTAGCTTGCCTGAGACGGAGCAAGCGTTCCTAGCCAAGATACAGCCCCCAGAATGGCGACCGCAACGAAGAATTCTGTCAGGATGCTGTTTCGCATCATGGCAACGCTGCGAACATAATTCCCTTCCCTGACCATAACTTCAAGGCGGGGGCCAAGGTGAAACCGGTTTGCTGCAGCCAGCAGAAGCATCAGAACAAACAGAGCCGTTTTAGCAAGCAATATGCCCCCCCAGGCACTGTTGAACAAGGGGGTTAAGTTACCTTCAGCAATATACAGATAGTTGACCAGCGCACTCAGGATCAGAGCCACAACAATCACCGTTCCTGCGGTTGCAAATTTTGCCAGAGAGTCAGATATCACACTGACGCTCTGTGCATTATGCGCGTTTCTGCGCATCAGCAGGATAGCAAATGCAACCAGAGCACCTGTCCAGGCACCTGCAGCGCCGAGATGAGTTAGATCGCCCAGTAAATGGAGGTAGTAATGCAGACCGTCATGCATGACGGCGTGTCCTCCCCAGGCAAGTGTAGCCAGCGCCACGCCCCCACTCATCGTCATTAGCAGGCAGGACAATACTCTCTTATTAGTGTAAAGGAACAAAGCACCGAGTGTGGTAAACAGGGCACAGAGCCTGACAATCCAGCTAATACCTACATCAGTTTCTTCTATAACCATCTCGATAATATGGATGGATAATTCTCTGAGATCAGTTACTCCGCTCATGGCATTAGATACCAGGAGCATATTAATGCCAGTAAGAATGATGCCTGCAACAACAGCAAAGGTTATAAACGACCTGAAATTAGTCAGGTTATACGCTTCATGTCTTACACCGCTTATTCCATATATCTGAAAAAATGGCAATCCAAATATTACCATCAAATCAAGATAAAGAAGAAAACGAATAACAATCATAATCAGTTCGTTCATGATATTACTTCACTGTGAAAGTGTAATTACCGGTAATCGGGTGCGTATCTGAAGAAACCGCGCGCCAGTCAACACGATAAGTGCCAGCGGGTAAAGGTTCTCGCGGAATAATGACCATCGATTTAGGGTCAGCGCCTGGTGCCACTTTTGCCGCGACTGGCATCGGAGAATGTGATGACATGCCTTTCATACCCGTCATCGTTAATTTTGCACCTGAGAATTTCACGGTCAGATTTTCCGTGAAATTTAGCTGAATCTTTTCCGGGGCCGCTACAGCTGAATCAGCCTGTGGAACCGAGCTTTTTAATTCCGGATGGGCCATAGCAGAAAAAGCGACGCCCAGAACCAGGCCACCTGTAAGAGTGGCTTTATGTAAAATCGACATATTATTTACCTGTTTAGTTGAGTGTTTTAAGTCAATGCATTAAAACCAGATTCTGGCTCCCGCCAGGAATACTACCTGATGGTCTTTCTCACCCTCTCTTTTCGCCATATCGGATGTTTTCCCGTAAAGCTGATTCCAGGAGACGCCTACATAGGGTGCAAACTCGCGGCGTATTTCATAGCGCAACCGGAGCCCCAGCTCTGTGTCAGCTAATCCCCTGCCGCGCCCCCGCGATTCATCATCCTGACTGTAGAAATTCACCTCATAGGATGGCTGGAGTATGAGCCGGTTAGTAAGTAAAACGTCGTATTCTCCTCCCAGACGCAGAGCGGCTTTTCCACCATTACTGACAAAACCCGTAATTTCAGACTCAAAATTATAGAGCGCAAGTCCCTGAAAACCGACAGCAGCCCAGGTCTGGGCTGACTCAGGTCTGAATTCCTGCCTGACACCCGCAACCAAATCCCACCATGGGCCAACCGCATGTCCCCAGAGTAACTGGGCTTCTGCCGTCTCTGTTTTTCCCCCGCTTCGTTCACCTTCGCTCTTTAGCCAAAGCCGGTCTGTGTCGCCTCCGATCCAGCTGTTAACGCTCCAGCTGAAATTGTTGCTGTTATCCGACCGTTGCCATTCAAGCTGATCCAGCAGAACCAGATAATTAATTGCACTGTCGTGAATTGCATGCCCCTGTAAATTGCCGAATGCAGCCTTTCGGTCGGCATTGGTAACTGGCGGAATTGGCGTTCTGCTCTCTGTCACAACGGGCTCCATGGACGTCATCTCAGTGAAGTTCTCATCCGCTGACATCTGCATAGCTGACATGTCGTGCCCGGCGTGGGGGTCTGCAGACACTGAGCCCGCTGCGATCGAAACCTGTGAGGTAAACAAACCGGCGAACAAAACCGGTATGGCCTTAAAATTTCTCTTCATTCGCATCATTCCTCCACCCGAACTTCACGAAACATTCCCATTTCCATGTGATAGAGCAAATGGCAGTGATATGCCCAGCGGCCAAGCGCATCTGCTGTCACTCTGTAACTGCGTTTGGTACCAGGAGGAACATCTATTGTATGTTTACGCACCATGAAATTACCGTTTTCATCTTCCAGATCGCTCCACATACCATGCAGGTGAATGGGGTGAGTCATCATGGTATCGTTGACCAGCGTGATTCTGAGTCGCTCACCGTATTTCAGCAGCACAGGTGCGGCATCGGAAAACTTAATGCCATTAAATGACCAGGCAAACTTTTCCATGTGCCCGGTTAAATGCAGTTCTATCGTTCGTCCGGGTTCACGTCCGTCAGGATCCTCAAAGCGGCTTTTCAAATCCGCGTACGTGAGAACCTTTCTTCCGTTATTTCGAAGACCAATACCCGGATCGTTTAATTTCGGAGAGACGCTCATCGCCTGCATATCAACCAGCGGGTTATCCGTTTCTGACGCAGGATGACTTTGCATTCCCGGCATTCCGGCCATCTGGGAATGATCCATACCGGCCATGTTGCTGTGGTCCACTGGCGCGGAGGATGTCCCGCTTTCCGGCAGGTCAGCGCCATCCATAGACATCATCTGTCCGCTGTTATCCATGCCTCCCATCTGGCTGTGATCCATTCCTGCCATATCATGTCCCATTCCTCCCATACCCATATCTTCCATGGTCAGAAGAGGACGAGGATCGAGAGCGGGAACGGCAGCACTTAACCCCTCTCTTGTGGCCAGAGTCCCGCGAGCGTAACCGGTTCTGTCCATGGATTGTGCGAAGATGGTATAGGCCTCACCCTGCGGCTCCACGATGACATCATAGGTTTCGGCAACTGCAATCCTGAATTCGTCAACGGTGACCGGATTGACATACTGACCATCTGCAGCCACAACCGACATTTTGAGCCCGGGAATGCGGATATCGAAATAGGTCATTGCCGAGCCGTTGATAAACCGTAAGCGTATTTTTTCACCCGGACGGAACAGTCCGGTCCAGTTTTTCAGCGGGGCCTGTCCGTTCATGAGATAGGTGTAGGTGTAACCGCTGACATCCGCGAGGTCAGTTGGATTCATTTTCATTTCAGCCCACATTTTCCGATCGGCAATGGTGGCTGACAGCCCCCTGGTATTCACATCACGGAAAAAAGAGCCAACGGTTGGTTTATTGAAATTGTAGTAATCCGACTGTTTTTTTAATTTTTTCAGCAGATGCTGAGGATTTTCATCGGTCCAGTCAGACAACATGATCACATGCTCACGATCGTAAGCAAAAGGTTCAGGCTCCTGGGCATCGATAATAATGGCACCGTATACCCCTTCCTGTTCCTGAAGACCGGAATGGCTGTGGTACCAGTAAGTCCCGTTCTGCTTAACCTTGAAGGTGTAGACGTAGGTGTCATCAGGCTCGATGCCCATAAAACTCAGTCCCGGTACACCATCCATATTGGCCGGAAGAATAATGCCGTGCCAGTGAATGGATGTCTGCTCATTGAGCCGGTTTTTGACCTTCAGGGTAATAGTTTCACCTTCTTTCCAGCGAAGGACGGGCCCCGGCAGGCCGCCATTGATGGTTTTGGCCTGGCGCTGACTGCCGGTGATATTGACGGTCGTTTCACCAATGGTCAGGTCAAACTGAGTACCCTCCAGGGATGCTGCAGGTGGCAGGCTCAGACTGGAACGTGCATTGAAGCTCCATACGCCAAGACTTCCGGCTACACCAGAGAGGGTCAACCCCTTCAGGAAAGTTCGTCGAGACGTTTTGAGTTGCATGGCGATCCCTTAATTAAAATATGGTTAATGGCAGAGATAGAGAACCGATTTGAATTAGATTCATTCTCCTGCAATGAAATGAAGCTAGCACACCTTACAAAACAAATTCATTACAATTGTGTAATGTAACTGGCTATATTACATTTATGTCATCTTTCCCACGTGTCTGTTATTTTTATATATGATTATGTGAGCCTCTTTTTATTTGTCAGGAAAGGTATTTTATTATGAAAACATTAATTGCTGTCACTGCGTTAACCTCTTTATTATCCGGGGCGGTTTTTGCCCAGTCCAGTAACATTGCGCACGACGCACATCGTTTCGTCAATAATGCCTCTGCAATTTCCCATGTGAACGCGGCTACGCATGAACAGAATACTGATGAAAAAAATAAAGATATAGCGACTCCGTTTTCTGAAATGAATGAACATGAAAGAGCTATTATTGCTCATTCATTTATGAATAATAGCGCTTCTTATCCACATCAAAAAATGATTGAGGAACATAAAAAAATGCTGAACGAAAGTGAAGCAAACACAAAAAACTTATCCTTTAGCGAACTGAATGCCGGTGAGAAAGCTGCACTTATACATGAGAGTGTCAATAATGCAGGTGCCGAAGCTCATCAAATACAGGCAAAAAAACTTCGAGAATTGTATGAAAGCGGCAAGCAGTAAGCGACTTCTGCTCCCCCCTGGGATGAGGTGACGATTTTACTGGCAGGTCACTATGCGGGGTTACGGCATAGTGACCTGCATAATTAACGCTACTCATCACTATCGGGCCTGTCATACAGTTCCCAGAGCTTCAGGAGCAAACGGGAAACAAGATATGTTACAAAAATGATGACCATCAACGGTGCTCCCGATTAACTGACAGATGACACGCCTCCAGAAAACCCCTAGCATACGCCGCAGTGTTCATGCTAACGGCGAATTCCAGTAAATGTATTCTACCGATGTCGTAAAAGAAAATGCCTACCTTTCAGCCACCCGCTCGGGCCTGGAATCGAACGAGATCGCTACCCTTCAGCGCTCTTTGCCTTCCCGGTTTAATCTTCGGCATTTGAAAAAAAATGAATCATTAAAACTCGTACTGCAAAAGAAAGCGGGAAAATCACGTGTCGTAGCCTATAAATTTACGTCCGGTTCATTTAATTACACGGCGTATCGTATATCAGACAAAAAGTTCTATAACCTTTCCGATACTTCCGGGAAAGGCAGTCTCGATTATCCGTTACCGACCACAGCAAGACTAAGTTCGCCTTTCAATCCTGCAAGACTTAACCCGGTATCGGGAAAAGTGAGTCCCCATAATGGCATTGATTATTCCATGCCCATGAACACGAAAATAGTTAGCGTCATCGACGGAAAAATCACCCGGGCCGAATACAACAGTACTATGGGATATTTTGTTGAAGTAACGGGAAAAGCCGGTGTTAAAACTCGCTATCTCCACCTCAATAAAATACTCGTTACTAAAGGGGCCAGGGTTACCCGGGGAGGCGCTATTGCGTTATCCGGTAACAGCGGACGTTCATCCGGTCCTCATCTACATTACGAGCTGGTCATCAATAACAATCCTGTTAACTCGCTGGCGTTCCGGGCAGCGGTACCCGCTGATAACAAACTCGAACAGCATGCCTTTGCGCATGCCAGAGACTACGAACGATACCTGGACTGATAACGGGACCGCGACGCGGCCCCGTCTGCCGGATTAATTTTTTTTATCGTTTTCACTTCCGTGATGTTGATGATCTCCATGCCCTCCGTGTCCGTGGAAAAGATGCATTAGCGGGCAGACCAGCAATAACAGATATGGCCAGTAACCTGCCACATGTGACCAGTGTTCGCGCAGGAGGGCAAATGCCGCGATCGCGGCGACTGCAATAAGAGCATAAGTTGTACTTTTCATTCCGGACTCCTTCTGTTCGTAACTGGCTCTTCATTCAGGGTTATTTCCCGAGCCTGACCCTTTTCAGACGCAACGCATTTACAATGACGCTGACGGAGGAAAGAGCCATGGCCGCCGCCGCAATAACTGGCGACAGCAGTATTCCATATACCGGGTAAAGCAGACCAGCAGCCACGGGCACGCCAAGTGCGTTGTAGATAAATGCAAAAAACAGATTCTGCCGGATATTTGTCATGGTGATTTCTGACAGATGACGTGCTCTGTTCAGTATCATCAAATCGCCTTTGAGAAGGGTAACGCCGGCACTTTCTATTGCCACATCTGTACCCGTTCCCATGGCTATACCCACGTCAGCCGCCGCCAACGCCGGGGCATCATTCACACCGTCTCCGGCCATCGCAACCACATGACCAGACTCTTTCAGTCGGGTTATCACTGCTTTTTTGCCATCAGGCAGAATCCCGGCTTCAACCTCATCTATTCCCAGTTTCCGTGCGACTGCTTCAGCAGTAAGCTGGTTATCCCCGGTGAGCATAACAATGCGGATCCCCGCCTGACGTAACGCTTTTAGCGCATCCGGCGTAGTTGCTTTCACGGGATCCGAGATAGCTATCAGGCCTGCAAGGTGCCCGTCTGTAGCCACATAGATAACGGTAGCGCCTTCCATCCGCAACGTATCTGCAACGGCCTTTTGATTATCAATAACGATCCTGTTTTCCTGCATAACCAGCTCATTACCGATAACAACCCGTTGACCTTCAACATCGCCTGAGACACCTTTACCCGACGGGGCATTGAAATTAGTGACTGCGGGTATCGCGATCCCCTTTTCCTGTGCTGCTTTAACTACTGCCATACCCAGCGGATGCTGCGAGCCTTTTTCCACTGCGGCCGTTACACGTAAAAGAGATGTTTCACCACCCGGACTGAGACTGATAATCCCTGTCACCGTCGGCGCACCTTCCGTGAGCGTGCCTGTTTTATCGACAACCAGCGTGTCCACTTTTTCAAGGCGCTCCAGCGCTTCGGCATTCTTGATTAACACCCCGGCCTGGGCTCCTTTGCCTACCCCCACCATTATCGACATCGGCGTGGCCAGCCCAAGCGCACAGGGACAGGCAATAATCAGGACCGATACAGCAGCAATCAGACCGTGCGCTACCTTGGGCTCGGGCCCCCAGACAGACCAGATCACGAAAGCAACAACCGCGATAAGTATCACCAGAGGAACAAACCAGCCTGAGACGCTGTCAGCCATTCTCTGGATGGGGGCACGCGAACGCTGTGCATCAGCGACCATCTGAACAATTCGTGAGAGCATCGTTTCATCACCGACTTTCTCTGCACGGATGATAAGACTACCTGTCTGATTAATGGTCCCGCCGATGACAGGGTCACCCTCCGTTTTGGTAACCGGCATTGACTCCCCGGTTACCATCGATTCATCAATGGCCGTTTTGCCTTTGATCACGATACCGTCGACCGGAACACTCTCTCCAGGCCTGATGCGGAGCTTATCGCCAGGCAGGACATCTTCAGCATTAATGTCCGTTTCATGACCATCATCATCCAGTCGTCTGGCGGTTTTGGGAGCAAGGTTCAGAAGTGCGGTAATGGCGCCCGACGTTTGTTCCCTTGCGCGTAATTCAAGGACCTGTCCCAGCAGAACAAGCACCGTGATAACAGCGGCGGCTTCAAAATAAACGGCCACCAGGCCATCCATGTTTCTGAACGATGCAGGAAACCAGGAAGGGAAGACGGTTGCAATGACGCTGTACACCCAGGCTACACCGGTCCCCATTGCAACGAGAGTAAACATATTCAGGGAGCGGTTACGCAACGACATTCCGGCCCGGGCGAAGAATGGCCAGCCACACCACAACACGACAGGAGAGGCCAGAAGTAACTGCAGCCACGTGTTGTACTGTGGCGGTACTGTATTCCTCAAAGCGGGAAACAGATGAGAACCCATTTCGAGTATCAGAACCGGAAACGCCAGCAACAACCCCAGCCAGAAGCGTCTTGTCATGTCGCGAAGTTCATCACTCGTCCCCGTGGATGCCGTAGCTACGAGCGGCTCCAGTGCCATTCCACAGACAGGACAGCTTCCGGGACCACTACGGCGTATCTCCGGATGCATCGGACATGTCCACACACCTTCAGAAATCTCTTTCTCCGCCTGGCGGTGAGACTGTTTTATCTTATCAGGGCTGACTTCATGGTGGTCGTGGTGATGGTGATGTTCACTGGCATCTTCGGTAAAATAATGATCGGGATGGGCTTTAAATTTGCTCTCACAGCTGGCGGAGCAGAAATAAAGCTGATGGTCCTGGTATCGAATGCTGCTGTGCGCCTTGTCAGGCAGGATGACCATCCCGCACACGGGATCTCTCACCTTATGCAATGCGTGACTCTCGTCCGGGGATGATGTCTGCTCAGAAGCAGTCTGGTTGTTATGTTCCACTGCATTGTCATTTTTCACAGTAACTCTCCTTATGCATATCTGAAGCATTTTCTGTCTTCAGGATATGTCATGGATGCGATTACCACGAATGCCGCCGGCATAAGAGTGCCTGCTGCCGGCGTCCCGTTATCAGCCGTTCCGCTGACTATTCGATTCGCTGGAAGACTTTTTTACTGCCCTCCGGTGAGAATGCGATAACATCGTAAGCCTCTTTTCGGGCCCCCATCTCCATTCCCGGACTTCCTGCTGGCATACCGGGGGTGGCGAGACCGTATATACCCGAACCAGACTGCATGGCCTTATGTATCGTTGCCGCAGGCACATGGCCTTCAATGATCAAATTACCTACAACCGCGGTATGACAACTTCGTAGTCCAGCAGGAACAGCATGCTTTTCTTTCAGGGCTGACAGCGCCTGATCATTCATGACGTGAGTTCGCACTTCGAACCCGTCTTTTTCCATCGCTTTGCCCCACAGGGAACAACAGCCACAGTTTTCAGATTTGTACATATCAATGACTTTTTCACTCGCCATTGCAGGCAGTGACAGGCCGAGAGCCAGGGCCATTAGAACCACTTTTTTCATACTCACCTCTGTATATTATCGATATAAACCCTGACGTCAGGGTGAATCAGTGCAGAAGGACGCCCACTGGGGGCGCCCTTTCAGGGTTATGACACGCTTTTTTTATGTCTGCGCAGCCAGATTAATTTGTAGGCGGCAGGAATAATGAACAGGGACAGCAGCGGAGCCGTGATCATCCCACCAATCATTGGCGCAGCAATACGGCTCATGACTTCTGAACCTGCGCCGGTTCCCCAGAGTATTGGCAGCAGACCCGCAATGATCACCGCCACGGTCATGGCTTTCGGCCGGACACGCAGTACGGCACCATGATAGAGGGCTTCATCAAGACCTTCCGGTGTGAACGTCTCTTTACGGGACAATTCCGGGTGCGCTTCAATGGCATGACGCAGATACATCAGCATGACCACGCCAAACTCTGCTGCCACCCCGGCCAGGGCGATAAACCCGGTTCCGGTCGCCACTGACATATGGAAGCCCTGCCAGTACAGGAACCATATTCCGCCAACCAGGGCGAACGGCAGGCTCATCAGGATCAGCAGGGCTTCGTCAACCCGGCGGAATGCCAGATACAACAGGATGAAAATGATCATCACCGTCATCGGCACCATCAGCTTCAGTTTCTTGTTGGCATGCTCAAGCAGTTCAAACTGTCCGGAGAATGCCACACTGGTTCCCGGTCTCAGTTTCACTTTCTCGCTGATGGCCGTCTTAATGTCGTTAACCACCGACACCATGTCCCTGCCGCGGGCATCAACATAAATCCAGCTGGCTGGCCGGGCATTTTCGGTTTTCAGCATGGTTGGTCCAGAAACGACGTTAATATCCGCGACATCGCCCAGCGTGATCTGCTGCTTCATCGGGGTCAGGATCGGCATCTGTTTCAGCGCCTGCGGACTGTTCCGGTAATCCTGCGGGTAGCGAATGTTAATAGGGTACCGGGCCACCCCTTCAACCGTCTCACCCACCATAGCACCTCCGATTGCTGAAGAGACGAACAGCTGGACATCACCTACCGTCATCCCGTAGCGGGAGGCTTTCTCCCGGTTGATATCGATATCGATGTAGCGCCCGCCCTCAAGTCGCTCAGCCAGGACAGACACCACGCCAGGCACGGTTTTGGCTACCGCCTCGATACTCTGCGCCGTCGCGTCGATATCGGACAGAACAGTCCCGGACACTTTGATACCTATCGGGCTTTTGATCCCGGTTGAGAGCATATCAATACGGTTACGGATAGGCGGCACCCAGAGGTTTGCCAGACCCGGTAAACGGACTGTCCTGTCGAGTTCATCAATAATCTTGTCAATTGTCATGCCGGGACGCCACTGATCCTCAGGTTTGAGCTGGATCGTGGTTTCCACCATTTCGAGCGGCGCGGAATCCGTTGCGGTCTCTGCTTTACCGGTCTTGCCAAATACAGAAGCCACTTCAGGAACGCTTTTGATTAACTTGTCTGTTGTCTGCAGGAGCGCTGCAGCTTCTGCCGGAGAGACGCCAGGCAAGGTCGACGGCATATACAGCAGATCGCCCTCGTTAATCTTCGGCAGAAATTCACCGCCCACCTGACTCAGTGGCCAGATAACCGTGAAAATGGACAAGGCCGCAACCAGCAGGGTTGTTTTTGGCCAGTGGAGGACCCGCAGCAGCAAAGGATGATACGCTTTGATCAGCACCCGGTTCAGGGGGTTACTTGTCTCGGCAGGAATTTTCCCCCGGATCCAGAATCCCATCAGAATAGGAATGACGATGATGGCCAGTGCGGCCGCTCCCGCCATGGAGTACGTTTTCGTGAATGCCAGCGGGCCAAACAGACGACCTTCCTGCCCTTCCAGGGTAAAGATAGGAATAAAGGACAGGGTGATGATCAGCAGGCTAATGAACAACGCGGGTCCCACTTCCACGGAGGCGTCGGTAATCACCTTCCAGCGGGTGGCGTTGTCAATCTGCTCACCCGGATGCTGATGATCCCACTCCTCAAGCCGTTTGTGCGCATTTTCAATCATCACAATGGCGGCATCCACCATCGCACCGACGGCAATCGCTATCCCTCCCAGCGACATGATATTGGCGTTCAGTCCCTGGAAGTGCATGACGATAAAGGCGATACACAGGCCAAGCGGCAGAGAGATAATCGCCACCAGGGCAGAACGTACGTGCCACAGGAACAGAGCACAGACGATGGCCACCACGATAAACTCTTCCAGAAGTTTGGAACTGAGGTTATCAATCGCCCGGTCGATTAACTGGCTGCGATCGTAGGTGGTCACGATTTCAACGCCTTCCGGCAGGCTGGCCTTCAGCGTCTCCAGTTTATCCCTCACTGCCGTGATAACGTCGCGCGCATTTTTACCCGACCGCAGGATCACCACGCCGCCAGCGACTTCTCCCTGGCCGTTCAGCTCGGCAATACCACGCCTCATTTCGGGCCCGGTCTGCACGCGGGCAACATCCCGCAGATAAACCGGCACGCCGTTCTCACCTGTTTTCAGGACGATGTTATTAAAATCATCAATGCTCTGAAGATAACCGCTGGCACGGACCATATACTCCGCTTCGGCCATTTCAACGGATGAGCCACCGGCCTCCTGGTTAGACGATTCAAGTGCCTGTTTCACTTCGGGCAGGCTGATACCGTACTGGGACAGTTTTACCGGATTGACCTGAATCTGGTACTGTTTCACCACGCCGCCAACCGAAGCGACCTCAGCCACGTTCGGGATGGTTTTCAGCTCAAATTTCAGGAACCAGTCCTGCAGAGAGCGCAGTTCTGAAAGGTCGTGTTTTCCGTTGCGATCGACAAGGGCATATTCAAAAATCCAGCCCACACCCGTGGCATCAGGACCGATTTCAGAACTCACACCGGCAGGCAGTTTTCCCTGAACCTGATTCAGATATTCCAGCACGCGGGAACGGGCCCAGTACAGATCGGTGCCGTCTTCAAAAATGACATACACATACGAATCCCCGAACTGTGAAAAACCACGCACGGTTTTTGCGCCAGGTACGGACAGCATGGTGGTGGTAAGTGGATAGGTGACCTGGTTTTCTACAATCTGCGGGGCCTGGCCGGGATAGCTGGTTTTGATAATGACCTGCACATCTGACAGGTCAGGCAAGGCATCGACCGGCGTGTTAATAATCGTCCATGTACCCCAGATGCTGAGAAACAGGGCCCCCATCATGACCAGGAAACGGTTGGCGACAGAGCGCCGGATAATCCATTCAATCATCGTCGTCTCCTCAGTGCCCTGAATGCATATTTACAGGCTGGTCAGACATTGCTGGCATACTGCTTTCTGTTTTTTCAGGGTGGCGCATACGTTCCAGCGCGCCCGTAATATTGGCTTCGGAGTCAATGAGGAACAGGCCACTGACCACCACGGTATCGCCTTCATTCAGGCCGGAACCGATGCCGGACTGTTGCTGTGATTCATGCAGAACGTGGATCTGTTTCGGCACAAACTTGCCTTCATCATCAACAGTAATCACGCGCTGTTCTTTGCCGGTATCGATAACGGCCTGGCTTGGTATCAGCAGCATCTCCTGGCTCTTGGTATTCAGTTTCAGATAGGCATTCATGCCCGGCTTGAGAAACTCATCCTTATTAGAAACCTGGAGACGGACCTGAAGCGTACGGGTTGTCTGATCCACGCTGGGAAGAATGTTCCATTTTTCGACATGGAATGTTTTATCCGGATAAGCCGGTACCGAAATTTCAAACTGCGACGTATCTTTCAGCAGATATGCGATAGATTCTGGCACTGCAGCGCTGATCCAGACCGGGTCCATTCCCTGAATCTGAGCCACCACCTTATCTTTCGAAATATTCATGCCGGTGCGCAGGTCAAATGCAGTAATGACACCATCAATAGGTGCTTTAATGGTAAAACGGGTCTGAATGCTCCGGGTAGAACGCAGTCTCTGAATATCCTCTTCCGGCATACCTGCCAGGCGAAGCCGTTCCAGAACGCCTTTAATTTGCGTGGAAGTACCACCGGTGCTGGATAACAGAAGGAATTCGCTCTGTGCTTCCACCCAGTCCGGAATGGTAATATCGATAAGTGGCGTCCCCTTCTTCACATGATCGCCAATCGTCATGGGGTAGACTTTTTCGACAAACCCGTCAGAACGCGCCTGCACAATAACAAACTGATACTCGTTATAGCTGACATTAGCCGGGATTGTCTGAGAATAATTCAGCATTCCTCGCGTGACTTTTTGCGTTTTTAATCCCAGATTCTGAACCTGGGTTGGGTCGATACGGATCCCGCCACTGCTTTTATCGCCACTGTCATCAGCATATTTTGGCACCAGGTCCATATCCATAAAGGGCGATTTTCCGGGTTTATCAAATTTGGTATCCGGTTTCATAGGGTCATACCAGAAAAGTACCTTTTTCTCCGGTGCCTTTTGTTCTGCTGGTACTGTTTTTTGTGATGAGTTTAAATACTGCCAGGCAGTAACCGATATCAGCCCCCCTGCTATGAGGCTGCTGATAATTATTGCAGCATATTTTATCTTTAAAGAAGCCATACAATTTCTCGCTGAAAAATCAAAAAACCTGGCATATGCGCACGATCATTCATTCACAGTAATCCCATAATGAATGTTCAGGCGCACTGGATGTATTCGCTCCGGACTGTTAATCAGGATTGCGTAACGTTAATGCTTTTGAGTAAGGAGATATTGCCCTGCTGAATAAACGAGAAATCGACATGGTTGCCGGTTTTCAGGGCATTGATAGCGTCGTCTGCATTAACAAAAGTGAAGCGCATGGTCATTGCAGGCCAGCCCACCGCCGGGATTGCTTCGTGCGAAATGGTGATTTTTTTACTATTCATATCAATGTCTTTAACGATACCGGTGCCCTTGATAACCTGCTGTACCGAAGCATCACTGGCAGCATTCATATCGCCATGCTGATGTGTTTCAGCATGAAGACCGGCAGAAAACATGACAGAGAAGGCACCAAATAAAACGGCTTTAAGTGAATTACGCATTTTAATTTCCTGATTAATTGAATAAATTTACTCTACCCAACCGCCACCCAGCGCGGTAAACAGATTAATTTCGTTAACCTGTCGGGAATAGGTAAGATCGAGAATGGTTTGCTGCGTCGCGAAGAGGGAACGTTCTGCATCCAGCACTTCGATGTAACTGACAGCACCACTTGCATACAATCCTCTGGCACGCTGTAGAGTTATCTGAAGTGAATCAAGATAACGCTGCTGTGACTCAAGTTGCTGGCTAAGGCTGTCGCGCAGCGCAAGCGTGTCGGAAACATCCTTAAAGGCTGACTGAATTTTTTGTTCGTAATTAACCACGGACTGTTGCTGGCGAATTTCAGCCAGCTTCAGATTGGCTTTGTTCCTGCCAGCATTAAATATAGGAATTTCAATTTTAGGAATAAAATTCCACATTCCACTTCCTGACGTAAAGAGGCTGGACAGCTCCGTACTGCTTGAGGAGAGACCACTGGTCAGGGTAATGGACGGGAAAAAAGCCGCTCGCGCTGCGCCAATATTGGCATCAGCCGCTTTCAACTGGTATTCCGCTTCCATAATATCCGGACGCTGCAGCAATATTTGTGACGACAGATTTGGTGGCAATTTTACTGGTGCGATCTCCCCACCTTTAATCCCTTTTTCTGACGGAACTGCGCGGTACGTTCCCAGCACCAGTTGCAGGGCATTGTTTGCCTGAGCCAGATCGCCTTCTCGTTTGGCTATTTCGGCGCGGGTACTTTCGATTTGCCCCCTGGCTTGTTCAAGCGCCAGAACGTTCGTACTCCCGGTCACCAGTTGTTGCTCAACGAATGCATAAGACTGTTCATAATTTTTCAGCGTTTCCCGCGCAATACGGAGTTGTTCGTACGCCAGTTGCTGGCTGAAATAGCTCTGTGAAACGTTGGAGACCAGCAGGATGTGTACGGCACGACGGGCTTCTTCGCTGGCAAAGTAGTTCTGGCGATCAGCCTCACTCATGTTCTTAAGTTTGCCAAAAAAATCGAGCTCATAGCTGAGCTCCAGACCCGCGTCGTACTCCTGTGTGGTCGGCTTGTCACCTTTCAGACCACCGTTGTATGTGATCCCGGATGAGGCATTCAGTTGGGGATAACGATCTGCATCCGTGACGTTGAACTGGGCCCGGGCCTCTTCAACCTTCAGGGCAGCCATTCTCAAATCACGGTTATTATTCAGGGCTTCACCGATCAGCCTGCTGACCTGGGGATCGACAAAAAAGTTTCGCCAGCCCGTATCCTGATAGCTGTTTACCGCAGGCGTCAGACTGTTTTTAGACAATGAAAACTGCTGGGGAACCGGAGCTGGCGGACGCTGATATTCAGGTGCCAGAGAAACACAACCAGCCAGGATGAATATGGTACTGATGCTGAGTAATTTTAATTTGAACATAACGCTTCTCGTACAGGCAGACCTGGTAAATGGTTCAAACGAAGTCCAGAGTATTGATAGGGGTACTTTACCTAACGCTCTCTGTTTGCCGGGTGACAGGATAATGACAATGTTGTCATTTTTGCTGTAATCCGTTGATAACGATCGTGGGCGCAATAGAATGACATTAGCAGCCAGCCGGGGAGCAAGATGAAAATATTGATCGTCGAAGACGAAATTAAAACAGGTGAATATCTCAGCAAAGGGTTTACAGAGGCAGGGTTCGTAGTGGATCACGCTGATAATGGTCTTACCGGATATCATCTCGCCATGACAGCCGAGTATGATTTAGTCATTCTGGATATCATGCTACCTGATGTGAACGGCTGGGATATCATCCGCATGCTGCGCACTGCCGGAAAGGGTATGCCGGTCTTACTGCTGACAGCCCTCGGCACGATCGAACACAGGGTCAAAGGACTGGAACTGGGTGCGGACGATTATCTGGTTAAACCCTTTGCGTTTGCCGAACTGCTCGCCCGGGTGAGAACCCTTCTGAGGCGGGGAAACACGATGATCACGGAAAGCCAGTTTAAGGTGGCTGACCTCTCGATTGATCTCGTATCCAGAAAAGTCAGTCGCGCCGGAAACCGCATTGTGCTCACCAGTAAAGAGTTCAGCCTGCTGGAATTCTTCATTCGCCATCAGGGAGAGGTTCTTCCCCGCTCCCTGATTGCCTCTCAGGTCTGGGACATGAATTTTGACAGCGACACTAATGCGATCGATGTCGCAGTAAAGCGACTCCGCGCTAAAATAGACAACGATTACGAGACAAAGCTGATCCAGACAGTCCGGGGCGTGGGCTACATGCTGGAGGTCCCGGATGCATAGCAAACCTTCCAGACGCCCTTTCTCACTCGCTCTGCGGCTGACCTTTTTTATCAGCCTGTCCACGATACTGGCTTTTATCGCCTTCACCTGGTTTATGCTGCATTCTGTTGAAAATCATTTTGCCGAGCAGGATGTCAGCGATCTTCAACAAATCAGCACCACACTGAACCGTATACTGCAGTCCCCGGTGGATCCGGATGATAAAAAAATAAGCAAAATAAAGGAATCAATTGCCAGCTACCGCAACGTTGCCCTTTTGCTCCTCAATCCCAGGGGTGAAGTGCTCTTTAGCTCAGCTCAGGGGGCGGCACTACGCCCGGCAGTGAATTCAGCAGATTTTAGCGAGCACAGCCGCGCACGGGATGTCTTTCTCTGGACGGTGGAGGATCCTGCGGGACCGATGGATACCGGGTCCGAAATGAAGATGGAAACATACAGGATTATCGCCTCCTCTGGTCAGGCGATATTTCAGGGCAAACAGCAGAACTATGTCATGCTGACTGGCCTATCCATTAATTTCCATCTCCATTACCTCGATGCGCTGAAAAAGAACCTGATTGCGATTGCCGTCGTGATAAGCCTGTTGATTGTTCTGATCATTCGAATCGCTGTCCGTCAGGGGCACCTGCCCCTTCGTAATGTCAGCAATGCCATTAAAAACATCACCTCCGAGAATCTTGATGCGCGACTGGAACCGACACGCGTTCCCATTGAGCTGGAGCAACTGGTTATCTCGTTCAATCATATGATTGGAAAGATTGAGGATGTCTTTACCCGCCAGGCCAATTTCTCTGCCGATATCGCGCATGAGATCAGAACGCCCATCACCAATTTGGTGACGCAGACTGAAATCGCACTGAGTCAGGATCGAACACAGAGGGAACTTGAGGATGTCCTCTATTCCAGTCTTGAAGAGTATAACCGGATGACCAAAATGGTCAGCGATATGCTGTTCCTGGCACAGGCAGATAATAATCAGCTGATACCTGACAGGGTCATGTTTGACCTCAGAGCGGAAGTCATGAAAGTCTTCGAGTTTTTCGAAGCCTGGGCCGAAGAACGCAATATCACGCTCAAATTTAACGGGATGCCCTGCCTGGTTGAGGGAGATCCACAAATGTTCAGAAGGGCGATCAATAATCTGTTATCCAATGCCCTGCGTTATACCCCGGAGGGACAGGCCATCACCGTCTCAATAAGAGAGCAGGAGAGCTTTTTTGACCTTGTGATTGAAAATCCGGGGAAACCAATCCCTGAAGAGCATTTATCAAGGCTGTTTGACCGTTTTTATCGGGTAGATCCGTCCAGACAACGAAAAGGAGAAGGCAGCGGCATCGGCCTTGCGATTGTGAAGTCCATCGTGGAAGCACATCACGGAAGAGTGCAGGTGGAATCGGACGTACGTTCAACTCGTTTTATCCTATCCGTGCCCAGACTGGAGAAAATGATTCCGGAAACCCAGTACTGAGAATAAAGATTTAAATGACAAAGATGTCATTAGCCTGTCATGCAGCAAACAGAAGCCATTCGATATAATTAGTGCAACTTATCAGGAAGGCATTATTACTTCATCCATACACGGCATCAGCACAAGCCAGGAGTTGTATTAAAGCCTCATCCTGGCGGAATAAGGTCTGTAGAGTTGTCAGTTGTACTACTGAGGACACAGATCGAAATTCACGGACATCACTAATTCAGAAATGGAGAGTTACCATGAAAAATATCGTCTTAGCATCAGTGTTAGGTTTGAGCTTAATTTCTACGGCCTGGGCCACTGAAACTGTAAATATCCATGAGCGTGTCAATAATGCTCAGGCTCCGGCCCATCAGATGCAGTCTTCTTCAACTCCAGCCGCCATCCAGGGGGCAGCTCCACGGATGGCCGGTATGGATCAGCATGAACAGGCTATTATTGTTCATGAAACCATGAACAATGGTTCAGCAGATGCACATAAAAAAATGGCGGAAAGTCATCAGAAGATGATGGGAACTGGGGTGATGCTGCCAACTTACTGATTTAGTGTATGATGGTGTTTTTGAGGTGCTCCAGTGGCTTCTGTTTCTATCAGCTGTCCCTCCTGTTCAGCTACTGACGGGGTGGTGCGTAACGGCAAAAGCACCGCCGGACATCAGCGCTATCTCTGCTCTCACTGCCGTAAAACATGGCAACTGCAGTTCACTTACACCGCTTCTCAACCCGGTACGCACCAGAAAATCATTGATATGGCCATGAATGGCGTTGGATGCCGGGCAACCGCCCGCATTATGGGCGTTGGCCTCAACACGATTTTACGTCACTTAAAAAACTCAGGCCGCAGTCGGTAACCTCGCGCATACAGCCGGGCAGTGACGTCATCGTCTGCGCGGAAATGGACGAACAGTGGGGCTATGTCGGGGCTAAATCGCGCCAGCGCTGGCTGTTTTACGCGTATGACAGGCTCCGGAAGACGGTTGTTGCGCACGTATTCGGTGAACGCACTATGGCGACGCTGGGGCGTCTTATGAGCCTGCTGTCACCCTTTGACGTGGTGATATGGATGACGGATGGCTGGCCGCTGTATGAATCCCGCCTGAAGGGAAAGCTGCACGTAATCAGCAAGCGATATACGCAGCGAATTGAGCGGCATAACCTGAATCTGAGGCAGCACCTGGCACGGCTGGGACGGAAGTCGCTGTCGTTCTCAAAATCGGTGGAGCTGCATGACAAAGTCATCGGGCATTATCTGAACATAAAACACTATCAATAAGTTAGAGTCATTACCCACCTCGCATTTACAGAGGGTTTACTGTAGTTCTCATGGAGGTATCTTAATCGGTGTCCTGCTATCTTAATAATGGCATAGGTTATAGAGCAATCCGGCTATTCTTCATGCTCTAAACCTATACTGATGCACGTGATTATTGGTAGTTAAAACTAATTTACGAGCAACTTTAAATTGTTAGAAGGCTATGTTCTGTATACCTTTATAACCATACAAAGAAATTATACATAACCCCGTCTTTAATATTATTAGCTTATCAGAATGAAATTCCACTCAATCCTATATTGCTGGAGTTTTTTTCCAAGCACCTATTTGCTCATAAATTTGACGCTCTATTTTTTCTACATCATTAACCAAGTCAGAATAGTCAGGTGGGTTGGTACCAATTGCCCCCTCCCATTGCCTCGTCAGCTGTGAAACTTTATTTTTGATTGTAGAGAGCTGATTTAGCTGCTTTTTGGCAAACAATACTTCTTCCGAATACAGGTTTTTTTTGGGCATTACAGTACCAGACAACGAATTTAACTTAAGTGCAGGCCGTCTTTTTAACATAAACAACTATCATTGCAACACATTTTCCGAGTTTTTCGTGGTAGGCCCTTCTTAGCAGAAGCATCTCTGATGTGTGGTCATCCACCAGCGGTCCTATGTTTCGATAACCAAAACTATGCATATTCGTCTACACGCATTGTGCAAAAATCAGTGACCAGCTATCCGCTTACGGAATCATCACGCCTGCGAGTTTTATGAAAGTGATGTGCGGATATTACGAAATGCAATCGGGTTGAAATGGATCGTAAAGGCAGTAGTGATACCCTCTTCAATAACCGATGCATCAGACCTGCCATCGCTGTTTGATGAGCAGCCCACCAGGCGCATCAGCGAAACACTGATGAAAGTGATGGACAGGTTTAACAAAGAACTGTTTCTGGTTATCGAAGGGATCAGCAGGATTCCATGATGAATCAGTCCAGGCTGTCTCCACGATATACTAGTCGCTGGAACGTGCTACTTTTCATAAAAACCTGACATCCATGTCGCTGTTAACCGATAATTTCCGGAAACAAAAGTAACTTTAGCCACCACGAGCCTTCTGGATTGCATATTTCAGGGTGGCCTCGTCAACAGCGCCCGGGATGAATGATGTCGTTGCAGCGTCGGGTTTTTGCATGTTCATGATAATGAACCCTGGCGTTCCGTTGATCCCGAGAGCTTCACCCAACTGCATGTTTCCGGAGATGACATTCTCATAGCGGCCTTTCGGTGATGCTGCCAACTTACTGATTTAGTGTATGATGGTGTTTTTGAGGTGCTCCAGTGGCTTCTGTTTCTATCAGCTGTCCCTCCTGTTCAGCTACTGACGGGGTGGTGCGTAACGGCAAAAGCACCGCCGGACATCAGCGCTATCTCTGCTCTCACTGCCGTAAAACATGGCAACTGCAGTTCACTTACACCGCTTCTCAACCCGGTACGCACCAGAAAATCATTGATATGGCCATGAATGGCGTTGGATGCCGGGCAACTGCCCGCATTATGGGCGTTGGCCTCAACACGATTTTACGTCACTTAAAAAACTCAGGCCGCAGTCGGTAACCTCGCGCATACAGCCGGGCAGTGACGTCATCGTCTGCGCGGAAATGGACGAACAGTGGGGCTATGTCGGGGCTAAATCGCGCCAGCGCTGGCTGTTTTACGCGTATGACAGTCTCCGGAAGACGGTTGTTGCGCACGTATTCGGTGAACGCACTATGGCGACGCTGGGGCGTCTTATGAGCCTGCTGTCACCCTTTGACGTGGTGATATGGATGACGGATGGCTGGCCGCTGTATGAATCCCGCCTGAAGGGAAAGCTGCACGTAATCAGCAAGCGATATACGCAGCGAATTGAGCGGCATAACCTGAATCTGAGGCAGCACCTGGCACGGCTGGGACGGAAGTCGCTGTCGTTCTCAAAATCGGTGGAGCTGCATGACAAAGTCATCGGGCATTATCTGAACATAAAACACTATCAATAAGTTGGAGTCATTACCGCCGACGGCCCTATCCGCTGGAGACCATGCTGCGTATTCACTGCATGCAGCATTGGTACAACCTGAGCGACGGTGCCATGGAAGATGCCCTGTACGAAATCGCCTCCATGCGCCTGTTTGCCCGATTATCCCTGGATAGCGCCCTGCCGGATCGCACCACCATCATGAATTTCCGCCACCTGCTCGAGCAGCATCAACTGGCCCGTCAATTGTTCAAGACCATCAATCGCTGGCTGGCCGAAGCAGGCGTCATGATGACCCAAGGCACTTTGGTGGATGCCACCATCATTGAGGCACCCAGCTCTACCAAGAACAAAGAGCAGCAACGCGATCCGGAGATGCATCAGACCAAGAAAGGCAATCAGTGGCACTTTGGCATGAAGGCCCACATTGGTGTCGATGCCAAGAGTGGCCTGACCCACAGCCTAGTCACCACCGCGGCCAACGAGCATGACCTCAATCAGCTGGGTAATCTGCTTCATGGAGAGGAGCAATTTGTCTCAGCCGATGCCGGCTACCAAGGAGCGCCACAGCGCGAGGAGCTGGCCGAGGTGGATGTGGACTGGCTGATCGCCGAGCGTCCCGGCAAGGTAAAAACCTTGAAGCAGCATCCGCGCAAGAACAAAACGGCCATCAACATCGAATACATGAAAGCCAGCATCCGTGCCAGGGTGGAGCACCCGTTTCGCATCATCAAGCGGCAGTTCGGCTTCGTGAAAGCCAGATACAAGGGGCTGCTGAAAAACGATAACCAACTGGCGATGTTATTCACCCTGGCCAACCTGTTTCGGGTGGACCAAATGATACGTCAGTGGGAGAGATCTCAGTAAAAACCGGAAATAACGCCAGAAATGGTGGAAAAAATAGCCTAAATAGGCTGATTCGATGTGTTTGCGGGAAAAAAATCGGCCCAGATCCGCGAAATTTTAATCAGCGAGTCAGCTTGGGAAGAAATGACCTGCTTATTCGCACCTTCCCGAAGGGAAGAATGAATAGCCGGTAAGTATCATATTAACCGCATTGTAGATCTCACCTAAATCTTTTCGTTTGCTGACAAACCCATTTGCGCCTGCGCGAATGGCGCGTCCGGCATAAAAAGCCTCTGATTTAGAAGACAAAAAAAGCACCTTTATGTCTTTGTTGATGTTCCTGATTCTCTTCAGTAGTGAGAACCCATCTGTTCCTGTCATTTCGATGTCGAGAATCACCAGATCGATGGGATGGTTACGTATGCAGTCAAGCACTTCGTGACTATCGCCAGACTTGAGTTTAACGACGATGTTTTTATTTTTCTGTAGCAGGACTTCTATCGACATTCTGACAATAGGGTGTTCGTCCATAATGATAACGGATGCCGGTTTCATTTTTTATGCCTCAGATTGTTAAAAGCGTTATGCTGAGTTTTGTTAAAACTCTCGAAAAGCCGGAAGGATAATTGTGCAGATCCTTATACGGTGGTATTTCCCTGGAGAGAGCGAAAGCATCCTTGTTAACGTAGTGATGGAATCAATGCCGCAGTGCGGTTATCTCATTTTACTGATGATCGCAAAATGAATTTTCTTATTCATGTCTGTAACTCTCCTTATTATACCGTTTAAGCTTTCTCCGAAAAGCCTGTAAATCAATTTCTGCTTATTTGTGAATATTATCTGCTGGATCTTAAGGCCTGGTATTTTAATTTTAGCGGAAATGCCCTGGTATCCCATTTACTGCAAACATTCGTCTTTATGTAATAACAAAAAATAAAAGATATCACTATATGTTGATCAAATGTTAACTAAAAGGGTGTGGAAATAACCTGTCTCTTCGCCGTTTACACAGCAAGAATTCGCCCGATTCTGGCATGATACCTTCATTTGAAAGCCTGTGAGCATCACCTTAAAAAATCTGTCCTGACACAGCAGGATATGCTGTATTGAGGGCTTCTGGTTCCCTGCACGTGCAATCAAATTGCTTGTTTTTACATCGTTATCTTCTTTTTAACGTTATTGCTTAAACCTTATCACACGGATGAAAGCACTGCCTGTGTCGGTTTTATCAGCATTTCACTTCATTGAAGTGGATAAATTAGGAATAGTTTTAAATTCGACTTAATTGTTAATTTTTAACATAAAAATAACAAATCTTGTAAGTGATTTCTTAAAGGTGTTTAGGAATTAATGGGTTAGTAAGGGCGTTAAAACGTGATGTCTGAAAGGTTATTGAGAAGATGCAGCAGCTCCTGACGATGATTTAGCCCAAGCTTCGTCAGGATACAACTAAGGCGATAAATGATGCGGTTATAAGGGCGGTTGTGCAGGTGTGCAATATGCCGTAACGAGTTACCGCGCGACAGATCCTGTAAAACAGGCCACTCATCGCGAGAGAACCACTCTTTTCTGTTGCGCGGCAGAAATGAGGTTTCCAGCAGGTATTGCTGCATAGCCGGTGGAGAAAGCTGGCGCTCCAGCACATGAAAGGGGCCAGCAGCTTTACAAAAAAGTCGGGCGTCATAATCATCAGCCCGAATTAACAGATGGGGCGCGAGGAATGGCGGGTACAGGCTGTGTCTTCTTAGCCGATCCAGCAGGTCAATAAGCGTTGAAGCCCGGCTGTCGATATCCACGACAAGCCGCGCTGAAGGCCAGTGGTTAAGAGCTCTGAGGGCCGCTTCCAGCGTGTCATAGTCACAGCAGTTGCTAAGGGGAAACTGCCCGTTGAGGAACCCCGAACGAAGAAAATTATCCTGTGTGACCAGAATGATAAAGGGGGCGTCGGTTTTGCGAGTCTGGTTGATAGACTGGCTCAAAAATTCGAGGCGATCGAAGAAGGGGGGAGCAAATGCCGAGTGCGTAAATCCCAGTGCATCACTTCCTGTACGACGCCGCCTGTAACGGCGCACTGTCATTCGTATAGCTTCCCTCCCGGCGATGACCGCTTACTCTTCTGGCCATGTCCAGGATGGCCAGTAATATCCCTGACCTAATCCCGCGCCTGCCTGTAGGGCACAGGCATGATCCCTGTCTGTCTCAATGCCTTCGATAAGGACATTTTCGGCAATTTTCGAACAGAGAGAGACCAGTTGCGATAGCGCCGGAGTGGCTCGTAAACGCCAGAACGCGATCTTATCGATTTTTACCCCGGTTAACGGCAGGTGACAGGATAAAAATGATTTCACCAATGCTTCATTTACGTCATCCAGCCAGATGCGGTGACCCTGCATCGTCAGCTCCTGCAGGCGACAGGTGACGCGTGCGCGAAGCGCCTCAGACAGCAAGAAAAAGCCCGCCGGGTCGACAATCTCAATGTTCAGCGGCGGGCTTTGCAACTGTAGTAAACGCTGAAACGTTGCCGGCGTGGTTAATACCGTTATCGGCAGATTGATAAAAAGGTTGTTACCGGGTAAGGCGTTTTTTAGCGTGGCGAGTTGCGCTTCGAGCAGCATCATTGCCTGGTCAGCGGATTGATCGCGAAAATAATGTTCACTGTGCTGATGTGATGACAATATGCTGAGCACCTCGTTACCCACGGTGCGCGAAGAGGAGAGGGCGACGACGGGTTCAAGTTTAATGCCGATAATGTCCTGAGAAATGCGTTGTAATCGGGGGGGCGTATACGTCAGGTTTTGCGTTGTCACTCCATTATCCTGTTGTTGATCAGCCTCCAGGCGGCCGGGATACCTCATACCAGTGTGCCGGGGCGACGCGCAGGAAAACAGCAGGCGTTACTTAAATGCGGCTAAGTCTTTTCGCAGCGGTAAAACGGGAGGGATATACCCATAAATGTTGAAAAAACAGCCGTATTTACAACCGGCTAGTCGTTATTGGAAGAGAAGACGGTAAAGGCATTGACTCAGCTGTCATTGACCGTATAATTCCACGCGTTTCACCACCACGAAGTTCACTCTTCTCCGTGCGCCCTTAGCTCAGTTGGATAGAGCAACGGCCTTCTAAGCCGTAGGTCGTAGGTTCGAATCCTACAGGGCGTGCCATTCAATACCTTCGCTCATCGTCACGTCATCCTTTCAGCCTTCCCGGTTATCTGTCTGTTGCTTAAATAATCTGAAATAACCCTGGCGTCAGCTAATCAGTCGTCTTTTTCAGATTTAAGGTTTTCCTAATCTTCTGTTGAGTGATGATTTATTATCAGTTTTTTATCATTCTAAACTCTGCGATAAAGAAATTTTACACTTTTACGCTTAAACTGGATTGATACTAATTATCATTAGCGTTTTTGTGTGCTTTAATCCTTACCCGCAAAGCCATTCGTTGTTATTTACTTTGGTCTATTAAGGATATTTTTATGAATTCTCGCGTATTGTCATGCTTCTCGCTTGCACTGTTGTCTTCATCAATTTTCCTTTCCACACAGTCAGTTGCGGCTGATAACAACGAAGGCATCGTTGTTTACAACGCGCAGCATGAAAATCTGGTGAAGTCATGGGTTGATGGCTTTACGAAAGAAACCGGGATTAAAGTCACACTGCGTAATGGCGATGACAGCGAGCTGGGCAATCAGCTGGTTCAGGAAGGCAGCGCTTCACCTGCGGACGTGTTTCTGACGGAAAACTCTCCGTCGATGGTGTTGGTTGATAATGCAAAACTGTTTGCACCCTTAGAGGCTGACACCTTAAAGCAGGTACCAGCGGAGTTTCGACCAGCGCATGGCCGCTGGATCGGTATTGCCGCGCGTAGCACGGTATTTGTTTATAACCCGGCAAAGCTGAGCGAGCAGCAGTTGCCGAAATCGCTGATGGATCTGGCAAAACCTGAGTGGAAAGGACGCTGGGCGGCATCTCCGTCAGGCGCTGATTTCCAGGCAATCGTCAGTGCGATGCTGGCGCTGAAAGGTGAGCAAGCCACGCTGGAATGGCTCAAAGCGATGAAAGCCAATTTTGTTGCCTACAAAGGTAACAGCACCGTGATGAAAGCCGTTAACGCCGGTCAGATTGATGGCGGGGTGATTTATCACTACTACCGTTTTGTTGATCAATCCAAAACGGGTGAAAACAGCAAAAACACCAAACTCTACTACTTCAAACACCAGGATCCTGGCGCGTTTGTCAGCCTCTCTGGCGGCGGTGTACTGGCTTCCAGCAAACATAAAGAACAGGCTCAGGCGTTTATTAAGTGGATCACCGGTAAAGAAGGCCAGGAACAGTTGCGTACCAACAATGCCTTTGAATATGCCGTGGGTGTGAATGCCGCTTCTAACCCGAAACTGGTTCCGCTGAATGCGCTCGATGCGCCAAAAGTTGAACCTTCAACGCTCAACAGTAAAAAAGTTATCGAGCTGATGACACAAGCCGGTCTGCTGTGATCCTGAGAGTAAAGTGAACGTCTTATGTCTGGTCTGAGTCTCGACATCGGTAAAAACGGGGTGCGGGAGCCTGTCCGCAGGCGTCCTGCGCTGCCGATGGTAGCGTTAGCTATATTGTTTTCATTAATGGCGCTTTTGCCTTTGGGTTTTATCATTGCCATTGGCATTGAGACGGGCTGGGAAAGCATTAAGGTTCTGGTATTCCGTCCACGTGTTGCTGAGTTGCTCAGCAACACGTTGTGGCTAACGGCGCTCGCGGTTCCATTGTGCATTGTGCTTGGCGTGGCAATCGCCTGGCTGACAGAACGCACGACGCTTGCTGGCCGGGGAATATGGTCTGCGCTGGCGGTCGCACCGCTGGCGATCCCCGCATTTGTGCAAAGCTATGCCTGGGTGAGCGTTGTTCCCTCCATGCACGGCCTTTCTGCGGGCGTGTTTCTCTCCGTTTTAGCTTACTACCCGTTTATCTATATGCCGGTTGCGGCGGTGCTGCGCCGTCTCGACCCCACGCTTGAAGATGTGGCTGCTTCGCTCGGTACACCGCCGTGGCGGGTCTTTTTCCGCGTGGTGTTACCGCAGCTCAAACTCGCTATCTGCGGCGGTGCGCTGCTGGTGGCGCTGCATCTGCTGGCGGAGTATGGCCTGTATGTGATGATCCGCTTTGACACCTTTACAACGGCGATTTATGACCAGTTTCAGTCAACGTTCAGCGGCCCTGCGGCTAACATGCTGGCGGGGGTGCTGGCATTGTGCTGTCTGGCCATTTTAGTGCTGGAAGGGGTCACGCGCGGTAAAGCACGTTACGCGCGTATTGGTGCCGGTGCCGCCCGTGAACAAAAACGCTGGCCATTGAAACCTGCTGCGGCTGCGCTGGGTCAGATGTTGTTCCTTTTACTGGTCGTCCTGGCTCTGGGTGTCCCGTTAGGTGTGCTCTGCCGCTGGATATGGCTTGGCGGTGTACAAAACTGGATGAATGCTGACCTCTGGCATTCGTTGCGTCAGACGCTGATGCTGGGCGTGGGCGGTGCGTTGCTGACCACCACGTGCGTGATCCCCATTGCCTGGCTCGGTATTCGCTACCCGCGCCGCATCTTCCGGATGCTGGAAGGGTGCATCTACATCACCAGCTCGCTGCCAGGTATTGTGACCGCCCTTGCGCTGGTCACGGTTACCATCCATTACGCCCGGCCTATCTACCAGACGGAAATTACGCTGTTCCTCGCCTATCTGCTGATGTTTATGCCTCGCGCGCTGATTAACCTGCGGGCCGGGATGGCTCAGGCTCCGGTAGAGCTGGAAAACGTGGCGCGCAGTCTTGGCAGCACGCCAGCGAAGGCGCTGTGGAGTGTCACTATGCGGCTGGCTGCACCGGGTGCGGCGGCGGGGGCGGCACTGGTCTTCCTCGGCGTCAGCAACGAATTGACCGCCACGCTGCTGCTGTCACCGCTCGGGACACGTACGCTTTCCACCGGTTTCTGGGCGCTGACCAGCGAGATCGATTATGTTGCTGCTGCGCCTTACGCCATGCTGATGATTCTTATCTCACTGCCGCTGACCGCGATCCTTTACATGCAGTCTAAAAAAATTGCAGGGCTATGACATGCTTGAATTAACGTCCATTTCTAAATCGTTTTCCGATGTGCGGGTGCTCGACAGTTTAAACCTGAGCGTTGCGCCGGGAAGCAGGACAGCGATTGTCGGGCCGTCAGGGTCGGGTAAAACCACACTGCTGCGTATTCTGGCCGGGTTTGAAACGCCGGATGCCGGGCGCATTGTGATGCAGGGCCGCACGCTGTTCGATGAAGACAATTTTATCCCCGCTCACCAGCGCGGTATCGGTTTTGTTCCCCAGGAAGGGGCGCTGTTTCCACACCTTAATGTGGCAGACAATATCGCCTGGGGTTTAGACGGTACCCGCCACGAGAAACGGGCGCGCGTAGAAGCGTTGATGGAGATGGTCTCGCTGGACAGGAAGCTTGCGACACACTGGCCGCATGAGATTTCCGGTGGACAGCAACAGCGTGTGGCACTTGCCCGTGCGCTGGCACAGCGTCCTTCATTGATGCTGCTCGACGAACCGTTCTCTGCTCTGGATACCGGCCTGCGCGCGATGACGCGCAAGGCAACCGCCGATCTGCTGGCGGAAGCGGGTGTGGCCTCTATTCTGGTGACCCACGATCAAAACGAAGCGTTGTCATTTGCCACCCAGGTTGCCGTGATGCGATCCGGGCGTTTCACGCAGGTTGGCACGCCGTTTGAGGTCTACACCCAGCCGGTGGATGAAGAGACTGCGCTGTTTCTTGGCGATGCGTTGATCTTGCCTGCCCAGCTTGCCGCCGGGCGTGCAGTATGTGCGTTGGGTGAGATACGTACGGACAACGCATATGCGGCAGGCGAGGGTAAGGTGATGCTACGTCCTGAACAGATGCGGGTCACGGCGTGTTCACCACATGAAAGTCCGCTCTCGATTATCGATGTGGATTTCACCGGGCATTTGTCCGTCCTCACGCTTGCGTTAGCCGGGCAAAAGGAACCGCTGGTTCTGAAAACCGTCAGCCAGCCAGGCTGGAATCCGGGGGCGGCAGTGCGTATTGATATCACCGGTAACGCCCGCGTATTTTAAGATTTACCGTATCTGACTTAATACCCCCCCCGGCCAACGGGGGGGTAATACACTCATTATCGCCACCGCATGCAACGTCGTTCCCCGCTGCTTTTCTTGCTACCACCAGCATGAAGTGTTAAAACGTGCCCCTTCTAAAAAAGAGACAGGGGTAGGACGTGAAAGACGCGTCATCCGCTTCAGGCAGCGGTAGTTCTGAAGCCTCGTCGGAGCACAATCCGACGCTGCAACGTGGTTTGCAAAATCGACATATTCAGTTAATCGCCCTGGGCGGCGCTATCGGTACCGGGCTGTTTCTGGGTATCGGCCCCGCCATTCAGATGGCTGGCCCGGCGGTGCTGCTGGGTTACGGCATCGCCGGGGTCATTGCCTTTCTGATCATGCGCCAGCTCGGCGAGATGGTCGTCGAAGAGCCGGTGTCAGGCTCGTTCGCTCACTTTGCTTATAAATACTGGGGCCCGTTTGCCGGCTTCCTCTCCGGCTGGAACTACTGGGTGATGTTTGTACTGGTCGGGATGGCAGAGCTGACTGCGGCAGGCATCTATATGCAGTACTGGCTCCCGGACGTACCGACCTGGGTCTGGGCAGCGGCCTTCTTTATTATCATCAACGCCATTAACCTCGTGAACGTGCGCCTGTATGGCGAAACCGAGTTCTGGTTTGCGCTCATCAAGGTGCTGGCAATCATCGGTATGATTGGCTTTGGCCTCTGGCTGCTGTTCTCCGGTCATGGTGGCGAGCGTGCGACCATCGATAACCTGTGGCAGCACGGCGGCTTCCTGGCAACGGGCTGGAAGGGGCTGATCCTGTCGCTGGCGGTGATTATGTTCTCCTTCGGCGGGCTGGAGCTGATTGGTATCACCGCTGCTGAAGCGCGCGATCCGCATAAAAGCATCCCGAAAGCGGTCAACCAGGTGGTGTACCGGATCCTGCTGTTCTACATCGGTTCGCTGGTGGTTTTGCTGGCGCTCTACCCGTGGGTGGAAGTGAAATCCGACAGCAGTCCGTTCGTGATGATTTTCCACGATCTGAACAGCAACGTCGTGGCCTCCGCGCTGAATTTCGTGATCCTGGTGGCATCGCTGTCGGTCTACAACAGCGGCGTATATTCTAACAGCCGCATGTTGTTTGGGCTCTCCGTGCAGGGTAATGCGCCGAAGTTTCTGACCCGCGTCAGCCATCGCGGCGTGCCGGTGAACTCGCTGCTGCTTTCCGGAGCCATCACGTCGCTGGTGGTGTTGATCAACTACCTGCTGCCGAAAGAGGCCTTTGGTCTGCTGATGGCGCTGGTTGTTGCCACACTGCTGCTGAACTGGATCATGATCTGCCTCGCGCACCTGCGCTTTCGCGCGGCGATGCGCCGCAAAGGGCGGGAGACACAGTTTAAAGCGCTGCTGTACCCGGCGGGGAACTACATCTGCATCGCCTTCCTGGCAATGATCCTTGTGCTGATGTGTACCATCGACGACATGCGCCTGTCAGCGCTGCTGCTACCGGTGTGGGTGATCTTCCTGTTTGCGGCATTTAAACTTTCCCGTAAGAAGTAGGGCCCTTTTCGCCCGGTGGCGAAGAGCGTGCCGGGCTTATTTCGTGGCCTGGCAGGTCTTCACCACCGGCAGGCACAGGTGGTGACGCATACACAGCGTCACCAGTGCTAGCCCTGCCATCATGGTGGCTTCTACCGCCAGAAAAACATTTATCGCCTGGGTATAATCACCGTGATGGTTTTGCAGCGCATGCAGCAAAATCGCCCCGAAAATAGCCGGGCCAAGCCCCAGCGCAGCCTGCTGTAGCGTGCTTAAAATCGCGCTCGCGGCTCCCGCGTCATCAGGCTGAATATCGCGCATACCCATGCGATAGAAGCTGTTCACAATTAATGCCTGGCCGTAGCCGACCAGCCCGGTCGCCGGAGCCAGCGTCAGGGCAGTGTTGTTCATCCCCCAGAAATGGAACGTCACAATCAGTGCCAGCAGCCCGGTTATCTGGATCGCCAGCCCGGTCAGCAGAATGGTACTGGTGCTGTAGCGGGCAATCAGGCGCGGGGCAAACCACGCAGAAATAAAGTAGGTCACACCGAGCGCGATAAAACTGTTCCCGGACTGCCAGGGGGCCATGCCCAGACCGGTTTGCATGGTCAGCGCCATACAGAACATAAACCCGGACCAGACGCTGAAAAAGAGCACCGCAATCAGCACCCCAAAGCGAATACTGCGAAGCTGCATCAGGCGTGGTGGGATCAACGGATGAGCGTTCTCCCGTTCTTTCTGGCGCGCATTCATCACCATAAAAAAGGTGAGCGGGATGATGGCGAGCAATGCGGCTTTCAGCGGCCATGACCAGTGCCACTGTGGGCCAAGCGCCATCGGGAACAGCAGGCAGCAGAGAATCGTCGCCAGCAGCACAGTGCCCGTCCAGTCAATGCGCGATGGCGTTTCACGACGGGTTTCTGGCACGTAACGACGGCTCAGCGCCAGCACCACCAGACAAATTGGCACGTTAATAAAAAACGCGTTACGCCAGCCCAGCCCGGCGATATCCGCGGATACCAGCCAGCCGCCGCCCATCTGCCCGACGATAAAGGCGATGCCGCCTATGCCGCCAAACAGGCTAATGGCTTTGGCATGGGCGGTGCCTTTTAGCGTGACGTGCAGCGTGGCGAGGATCTGCGGCATGATCAGCGCCGCGCCTGCACCCTGAACAATACGCGCGGCAAGCAGCTGTTCAATGTTGCCCGCCATCCCGCACAGCAGCGAGGCGAGGCCGAAGCCCGCCACGCCCCACATAAACAGACGACGGCGGCCCAGGTTATCGCCCAGCTTGCTGCCGGGTGCCAGACAGACGGCAAAAGCCACGCCGTAGAGGGCGACGATCAGCTCCAGCCCGGTGGCGGTGGCGTGTAACGAATGGGTTATTGAATCCAGCGCTACGTTCGTAATTGACGTATCGATAAGCGGCAGCATCTGGCCGGTTAACAGCAATATCAGGCCTGCGCGACCCGGTGAAACAACTGACGTATTCATGGTGACTCCATTGCGTCATTCAGCAGATGGTCGTAGCATCGGTGATCTCATAAACGGGTACCAGTTCTTACTTATACTGGTACTGGTACTACCATGCAGGGGGATTTATGGCGCTGATGTCTGAACCCGTCATCTCACTTCAGGATGACACCCGAAAACAGCTGGGGGCATTTTTACGCGCACGGCGTGAAAGCCTCGATCCCCAGCGTCTCGGCTTGCCACGGAGTGGCCGTCGCCGCACACCGGGGCTGCGTCGTGAAGAGGTGGCCTTTCTGGCAGATGTGGGCGTCACCTGGTACACCTGGCTGGAGCAGGGCAGGGATGTGAATCCATCTACAGCGGTGATGGCCGCAATAGCCAAAGCGCTGCAGTGTACCCCGACTGAAACCCGACACCTGTTTGTACTGGCTGGCCTGCCGCCGGGTGAAGCGCCGCAGGCGGCCTGCTGTGAGAGCATCAGCGAAGGCACGCGCCGGTTGCTTGATACGCTGATGCCAAAGCCTGCCAGCATTCAGAAACCGAATTTTGATATTGTGGCGTGGAACGACAGTTTCGGTCATCTGATGGGCGTCGACTTTAACGCCATCCCGCCAGAAGATCGCAACTGCATTTATCTTTTTCTGACGCATCCGGCGTGGCGTGCCCGTCTGGGCAAACGTGATGACGTACTGCCGATTTTTGTCTCCTATTTCCGCGCGGCGATGGCCGAACACCGGGGCGATCCACTCTGGGAAGCCAAACTGGCACGTTTCTTTGCGGTGTCTGAGGAGTTTAAAACCCTGTGGCACCAGCGCAACGATGTTCGCGGTGTGGAAAATCAGCTGAAGCTGTTCACGCATCCTGAGCTGGGAAATTTTACTCTGCAGCAAATGTACTGGTACTCTGCTCCGCGCAACGGGTCGCGGCTGCTGGTGTATTTGCCAGTGGATGAGGCGGGGGAAAGGGCGATGACGTGGCTGGCAGAACAGGCTGTTATACTCAATTAACATCTGACTTTTCAGGGAGTGAATATGAACGTTACCCGCAAACAGGAACGTCTCCTTCACCGTGCGCTTAGCGAGTGGGAGCAGGAAGGGGCATTAACCCCCGAGGAACGCCAGCGTCTGGCCGGTACGCTGCAGCGCGTGACCCTGGACTGGCAACGCCTCAGCCGTTATGCCTTCTGGACGGCGCTGGCCTGCGTCATCATTGCTATTGGCAGTCTGTTTTCCGACAGCGAACTGATGGCGCGTATCATTGAATTCTTTGCTTTCTCCTCCCTCGCCCGTATCGGGCTGCCCGCGCTGGTGGCGGTATTATTCTACCTGTGGGGGTTCAGCCGTCAGCGGCGAGAAACGCAGTGGCACTACAGCACTGAAGCGATCCTGTTCCTCGGCGTATTCTTTACGGCGATTGCTCTCTGGCAGCTCGGTGAACGGCTCGATAACGGCAGCGGCCACATTGCCCCGCTGTTCCTGGCGGGCTGCGCCGTTTATGGTCTGGTGGGCTTTTTTGGGCGTTCCGGGTTAGTGTGGCTGTTCTTTTTACTCTCGCTCGGTAACTGGTTTGGGGCACAGACGGGGTATATGTCCGGCTGGGGCGCTTACTGGCTGGGGATGAATTACCCGGTGCGGTTTATCTTCTTCGGGGGCGCGCTGCTGGCGCTGTGCTGGGTGCTGCGCGCAATGTTACAGGCGCGACATCTCTATACCACCAGTAAAGCGATGGGCCTGACGTATCTCTTTGTTGCCCTGTGGATCATGTCGATTTTTGGTAATTACGATATCGATAACTGGTACAGCATCACTCAGGCATCGCTTCTGCCGTGGGCGCTGCTGTTCGCCGTGGCGGCGGCAATTTGTATCTACATCAGCCTGAAAACCGACGACGGCATGTTGCGTGGCTTTGGTCTGACGTTCCTCGCCATTAACCTCTACACCCGCTACTTCGAATACTTCTGGGATGGGATGAACAAGGTCGTGTTTTTCCTGATTCTGGCGGCGTCGCTGGCGGTGATAGGCCGTTATGCGGAGAAAATCTGGCACGCCGGAAGTACGGCCAGATAAGTTTTTTGCGAAGGGCTTTCAGGGAATCAACAGGTATTCGGTTTAGCCTGGATAAAACAGGTAAGGTGAATCACGAAAGGCAAAATTAGCCTTTAATGCAAATTGCCTTACATGCTAATATCATCAGGGATGAAAAAACCGTGTTCAGACTCATCGTTCATCAGGCAGTCAGAGAAGAGATCCTCTCTTTGCCTGCAGGGGTACAAGCGAAGTTGATTCGCCAGCTTGATAAATTACGCAATAACCCAACCGTACTACGGGCTCCCGACAGCAAACCATTGTCATATGGCTTGTTTGAAATACGCACCGTCGGGCTAATCCATAGCCGCGGGATATACGTTTATCAGCGGGATAAGACGATTTATCTCTTGCGCGTATTTATCAAAAAAACGCAGAAAACACCTTCTGTGGAGATCCGTCTGGCACTGAAACGACAACAGGAGATGTTGGATGAGCAAGAAGATCATTGACTGGGATGAGTTGAGAGCAGAGTTGTTAAGTGACTCTGATGTAAAGGCTGCTTTTGACGCAGAAGAACGTAAGGAGCGCTTACGCGAGATGCTGGCGCAATGGCGAAATCATGCCGGTCTTACGCGTGCGCAGGTGGCGGAGCGAATGGGCGTCAGTGCGCCAACCGTATCCCGAATGGAAGCCAATATTACGCGGGCAAGTCTCGACACGTTAACGCGTTATGCGCTGGTGTGTGGAGTCAAACATCCGCAAATCATACTGTATTGAAATCTGGCACGCCGGAACCCGGCGTACCAGCAGTGATTAGCACTCCGTCACGACGGTGCTCAGCGGCAGGCGAGATTTCGGCAGGGATGCGTTGAAATCTTCCACGCTATGGTGCCCAACCGGTACCACCACCAGGCTGGTGTAGCCTTTCTCTTTCAGGCCAAATTCTTCGTCGAGGATCGCGGCGTCAAAGCCTTCAATCGGCACGGCATCCAGGCCCATTGCGCCCACGCCCAACAGGAAGTTACCGACATTCAGGTAAACCTGTTTTGCCATCCACTGGTCGTCATCTTTCAGATCAACACGGTGAATGTCGGCGAAGTAGTGGCGACCTTTGTTGTTAGCGGCTTTTGCTTCCGGGTTCGCAAAACGGCCGTCGGCATCTTCCTGATCGACCACGCGCTCCAGCCAGGCATCGTCCATTGCGGTTTTCGCGCAGAAGACCACGACGTGAGAAGCATCCAGCATTTTACGTTCGTTGAACACGTAAGTACCGGCCGCAGATTTTGCCACACGCGCTTTACCTTCCCCGGTGCTGGCTACAATAAAGTGCCACGGCTGAGAGTTGGTGCTGGATGGGCTGTACTGCAGCAGGGTTTTGATTTTTTCCGCTTCTTCGGCGGTCAGTTTTTTGCTTGCGTCGAACGCCTTGGTGGAATGGCGCTTCAGGGCGACAGAAATAATATCCATTACAACTCCTGGTGGTTACATTCGCCCCACAGGGGCGTGAAAGGAGAGCAGATTACAGGGCGAAACGGAAAAAGATAAGTGCGATTCGAGCGCTTATACTGTTCGTCTCAGACGAACAATCAGGCTGGACGGATCCACTTCTGATCTTTTTTCGGCAGTTTATCGACAATCAGGTTCCACGAGTCAGCCACCAGATCGGCCACCAGTTCTGGCGTAATGTCTTCTCCGCCATAGAGTGAGATCCAGTGCTTTTTATTCAGATGATAGCCAGGCTCAACCCCGCGGTAGATTTGCTGATTTAACAGGGATTTTTCCGGTTCGGACTTCAGGCTGATATGAGGCCGCCCGTGGGCGACCGCGACAATCATGAAAATCTTACCGCCGACTTTAAACACATCAAATTCCGGGCCAAACGGCCAGCACTGTTCGGTAAAGGGCATTTCCAGTGCCACGCGTTTTGCGTGTTCCTGCAGTGATTTACTGTCCATTAACGTCCTCAATGGCAAGTGCGCGCCACATGGCTTCAAAACCGAGGGATTTAAAATCCCCTGCGCGAGACGGATCGCGGGTGGCGAATTCCATCGTGCTTTCGGCCAGCGATAAGAACAGCGCATCGCCAAACGTTTTAAATTCATCCGACATAAACACCGGGCGCACCGAACGGCGGCACAGCTCATGGAGTTCCGGGAACATCTCTTTCACCGCCAGTTCCGTTTCGGCGCTCAACTTTTCACTGACGCCAATCTGGCGGATAGCCGCATGAGCAACGGGGTTACGAATACCCCAGTCCACATAGCTGTTCCAGATATTGCGGGTATGTTCTTTAGGCAGCGTGATGGTGCGATCGAGGTTCTCCAGCATGGTCTGGCAGAGATCCTGCTTCAGGTGCAAATAGAGGGCATTCAGCAGATCGTCTTTCGTAGCAAAGTAACGGAACAGTGTGCCTTCAGCAACGCCCGCGTTACGGGCAATTAACGCCGTTGAGGCGGCAATCCCTGACTGTGCAAATGCAGCGGTTGCTGCTTCCAGTAAGGCCTGTTTTTTATCTTCACTCTTCGGACGTGCCACTAAATTTTTCCTCCTGTCAATTGTAAAAGCCATGATTGAAACACGTGCTCTGCCACGCTGCAACGCGGAATGTCAAAGATCGAAAACGTCTTGACGACTTTATCAGCATATCTATAATGAGTGCTTACTCACTCATAATCAAGCTCAACCCGCGCAAACCATCGGAAGGGGCGCGTATTCGGGTCAGGATATGAAAAGTCTCTCTCTATCTGCGTGGTGTTTGTCATGATTATTGCTTCAGCTGCGAGTTTACCTTTTGTCCTGAACGCCGGATTTGGCCAGCCACCGCAGGGTGAGCAGCTCCCGGAAGTGGAGGCTTCTCCACAGTACCGAGACGGACGATTCCACAATACGCTCCCTACGCCGGGTTATAACGGCGACAAAAATATGCTGGTGGCGATGTGGGAGTTCCTGACCAAAAAAACCGAAAACGCCCGTCCTGCTCAGCCATTGCCGCTGGTGAAAACCGATCTCGCGGGTTTGCCTCTGGAGCAAGACACTCTGGTGTGGCTTGGTCACTCCTCCTGGTATATGCAACTGGCGGGAAAACGTATCCTGATCGATCCGGTGCTCGGTGATTACGCCGCGCCGTTCTCATTCCTCAATAAAGCCTTCGCGGGTGAGTATCCGTGGAATGCGGGCAGTATGCCGGAGGTCGATCTGCTGATTATCTCGCACGATCACTACGACCATCTGGATCACGCCACCATCAGGGCGTTACTGCCAAAGGTGAAGCAGGTGGTCACCCCGCTGGGTGTGGGTTCTCATCTGCGCTACTGGGGTATGAAGGCAGAGATTATTGATGAGCGTGACTGGAACCAGTCCGTGCATATCAGTGATGAACTGACGGTGCATGTGCTACCGGCGCGTCACTTCTCTGGACGTGGCATTAAGCGTGACCAGACGCTGTGGGGCAGCTTTATGTTCGTCACGCCAGAGCAGAAGGTTTACTACAGCGGGGATTCCGGTTACGGCCCGCACTTCAGGGCTATCGGTGAACAGTTTGGCGAGGTGGATTTAGCCATCATGGAAAACGGCCAGTACGACCAGGACTGGAAGCACATCCACATGCTGCCGGATGAAACCGCGCAGGCCTCGGCGGATCTCAATGCTAAAGCCGTGGTACCGGGACATAACGGGCGCTTTGTGCTGGCGAAACACACCTGGAACGACCCGTTGATCCAGCTGGCAAAAGCCAGTGCGGACAAAAATTATCGGCTGCTGACACCGGAACTGGGCGAGCCTGTCCGGGTGAGTGATACCACCCAGCAATTTCGCGTGTGGTGGGAATAATGATTAATTGTGGAGCAGAGGGGAGCGCAGTATGACTATTTCCGCTCAGGTCATCGACACTATCGTCGAGTGGATCGACGACAACTTGCACCAGCCGCTGCGCATTGAAGAGATTGCCCGTCATGCGGGTTACTCGAAATGGCACCTGCAACGGTTGTTTATGCAGTACAAAGGGGAGAGTCTGGGGCGTTACATTCGCGAACGTAAGCTGCTACTGGCGGCGCGCGACCTGCGTGAATCGGACGAACGCGTGTATGACATCTGCCTGCGCTACGGGTTTGATTCGCAGCAGACGTTCACGCGGATCTTTACCCGTACCTTTAACCAGCCGCCTGGAGCCTATCGCAAAGAGAGCCACAGTCGGGCGTATTAGGGCTGAGATGACGAGAATGCCGGGCTGCCACCCGGCTTTTTTGTGCCGGTTACGCCGCCAGTGAAAACCAGCGACGCCAGATGAAACGCAGGACGAAGAATTCAATAGTGCCGAGCAGCAAGAACCACAGGCAGAACAAAATGGTGTAGAGCTGGTTCAGATCGACCAGATGGAAGGTTGCAACCATCTTTTTTGCCAGCACCAGCCCGAGAGAGGGCGCAGGTAACAACAGGCAGGAAAGCAGGGCCATCAGCAGTATGCCCCCTGCGGTTAACAGCGATTCTAACGGGTGTTTCATCTTAATGTTAATCGTCAGTTAAAAACGTTATTGTCGGGCATCGTGTAACGTAAAGCAAAGCAATATATATCAGCCGAAAGGGAGGGGGGGGGTTATAGACTCGTCGCCCACAGCTCGCAATGTTGTTGTACCAGCGAGGTCAGTGAACCGCTGTCGTTGACAAAATCCCGCATTCGTTGTGCTTCGCTCTTATCCTGTTTCAACATAAGAGCAATTTCCTGAATTGCGCTTGTCGCACCCAGTTTTCCCACTGAGGGGGCAACCCGCTCCAGCAGCCACGCAATATCGTCCGCCACGGTTTTATGCTCTCCGGTATGCACGTCTGTGAGAATACCGTCTAACCCATAGCGACACGCCTGAAAACGGTTAAACCGGTACAGATAGAAAATCTCGCTCCTGGTGTTTGTATGGTCGCGTGGTAGTAGCCAGTGCGATGTCGCCTGAATCAGCCCGGCGATATTAATCGCGTGGGTGAGCGTCAGTGGCGTGTCCATTACCCGTACCTCCACGGTACCAGAAGCGGCAGTAGCCAATCTCATATTACGTTTATCTATAACGTTGCAATCATGGCTGGCTAATAATTTAGTCCCTGATGCCGATAACTTTATTTCTTAATCAATATATGAAGGAACATGTATGTGCTGCGTACGCCCTTTAATGTACCCTCTTTTTTTTCTGTCTATCTTACCGTTTTCTTTCGTGCAAGCTGCTGATAAGCCTGCATTGATAGGTGGTGACACTAACCCCTTGTCTATAACCAGAATCCACGATCGTGTGAATTACATGGTGTCGTTAAAATTCAATAACGGGAAAATGGCTCAGCAATGGCGTTCCGTTGATTGTAAACAGAGCAAGGCACAGCTTCTGTACGAGGATTTACTAAGTGAAGAGGGATATACCAAAGCCCGCTTTTACGGCAACAGCTACCTCCGTTATGCGCCTGCACAGGATGATAAGCAGATGACGGCAGAGGATATCCGTATGGTTTGCCAGCTACCAATAAAAGACGCTCGATGGGAAAGATTATCAGCCACGGATACAGTCGGTATTACCGACCTTGTCGATGTTAACAGCATCCAGCGCGTTGGCGACATTTTATCGGTACGTATGGGATATGATTTTGCAGATACCACCTGGGAACCGCCTTATGACGCACCGATGGAATTAAAGATTGAGCACTACTTATATAACTGTAAAACGCATCAGGGAGATGCTGTCGCCTTAATGAACTTCGACAGTGAGGGACGCGTTACGGACTCACTCATTACTGCAGATATTGTTCGCCGCAAGAGTGACTTCAAAATTAACACGGAAAAAGCACAACGCTTTGAGCAGCTCTGCCAGTTACCAGCAGGAAAAACGTTCACGGCCGAAGGACATTTTATTCCTGCTGCTAACAAGCCAGCATCAACGTTGATGGGGCCCTCAATGCCCGATCTGAACAATAATAATCCACAGTGGCTTAATAAATATCCCCTTTCTGCTGCAGTTGAGCACCAGGCGCAGTCATTGATCAAACCCTGGGCGCTTCCGCACTTTAAACAGGTTCGTTATACCGAAGTAAGCACGCTCGGTAAGATCAAAGTACAGTTGGATGCACAACCGGATGGTTATGTACGCAAACTGGAAGATTATGGTATCTGGACGGTGCAACGTTTAACTTTGGCTAATCAGCTGCAGCTGAAATTCACCATGTCCATCAGTAGTGGTACCGTATTACTCAACAAATTGCAGACGGATATGCATTTCCCGTTAGTGACTGGCCAACGATATCAGGCGGAATGGGATAATATTGATGCTGATAAGAAAGTCACTGCTTCAGCGTTACGCTGTAATGTAACGGGAGAAGGGGATGCACAGAGCATTGCACCTGCGTTTAGTGGGAAATATCTATTAGTTGAGTGTCATGGAACTCATGAAGGGCAGCAGGATAGCCGTGATAAATTAGCCTGGCTGCAAGATCTCAACATCTTCGTCCCGGTCGCTCAGCAATTGGGGAATAAACCTGAAAGTCCGGTGAAACTTGAAAATGTTAGTGTGATACGTTAATAACAAAAAAGGCTCGCCGCCTTAGCTGGTGGGCCTTTTTTAACCTTCTTGCTGACTTTTTCAATCCCCATCCCCTCTGTCAGCTTACAGGCAAATGTGAACGACTCTTTGTTGATTAACGCACTGTAATTTTAGTAATGCCTACATCAGCAGTGAGAACAATTGCGCTCTCCACATCCACACCTCAGCAGCATTTCGGCTTCTTTCACCCGCTTTAGTGCGCTGCGATATAGGGCTCTTTTACAAACTCCGCCAGCAGCCAAACCATATCATGCAGCAACCCGGTCAGTTCCTTCGCCACGCTGGTGGGCAATGTTCCGCCCATCACGGCCTGTGTTAATGCCACCGCATAGTCCACCTGCAACGTTGTTTCCTGCCAGCAGTCCGGGACGCAAGAAGCCATCTTTTCCCCCGCAATCAGCTGTTCAACCAGATAAGGCGGGAGCTCTGTATCGCAACGTCCACGCAGTTGCTTAAGTGTCGCCAGTAAACGCGTGCAGAGCGTGGAAAATGTTACCGCGTCGTCTGTTTCAACCAACACGCTCACATAGGCGGCACAGGCGTCGGCCAGTTCGAAGAGATCCGCAGTATCTGAAAGCTGCAGGTTGATAAGATGGTGAATAACGCTTTCTTCAGAAAGTGAGTAAGAAAAGCCAGGGATAGTAGCCATAAGACATCCTCTTTATGCAAAATTAATTAACCGCCCAGAGAGTTCCTACGCTCGAAGGGGGTAGTGCTGACGGAGGTAGGAATGCCGTGCATAAAGAAAACAGCCAGCTTCTCAGCTGCTCCGCCAGCGCTACCGTATTCTAACGAGAGGAGCGCTGCCGCGACAAAAATTGTCACTTTGTGTACTTCGGGTTCCTACGCCCGATTGCGGATGTGCCGCAACGCAGGCACTTTACGACTGTGAGGAGGGGAAGAAAAGCAATAACCCTGATGTACATAAGGTAAATTTCAGGTTTGCGAGGCTGCTTCCAGAAAGACCTTACCGGGTGGCGGTGATGCCTTACCTGGCCGACAAAACCCCTGTCATCATGCCTGCATCGCCAAAAAACGTTTCACCGTGCGGGAACGTTCAAAACGCCGCCAGCAAAGCGCGATATCGGTATAGAGTTCCGGGGTTGTTAGCGCATGATAAGTAACATCTGGTGGAGAAATGGCCGCCATCGACTGCGGCACCAGCGCAAACCCGCCACCTGCGGCTACCATGCTGAGGGAAGATGAAAGCTGGGAAGACTGTAGCGTGTGTTGCATATCAATCCCCGCGCGCTCGCAGCAGCCGTAAACGCGGTCATAAAGCCCCGGCGCAACGTCCTGGGGGAACAAAATTACCGGCGTAGTATTAAGCTGTGCCAGCGTCAGAGAAGGCTGGCCTGCCAGCGGATGCATGCGGTGTAAAGCCACAACCATCGGTTCCCTGTCGAGTATTTTCAGCTCGAACGCCTTGCTGCTCTCGCACGGCAAGCGGACAAACGCCAGATCCAGCTCTCCCTCGCCCAGCCGGGTCATCAGGGTCGCCATATTGGCTTCCACCTGATGCACCGTGACCGCCGGATTTTGCAGCTGAAACTGACGGATCAGCGCAAAGATATGCGGATGAAATGCATCTGAGCTGGTGATACCAATCGACAGACTGCCAATCAGGCCTCTGGCAATTCCACGGGCTTTTTCCAGCGCGGCATCGCTCATCGCCAGAATTTTGCAGGCATCCTCGTAGAATGCTTCTCCGGCCTCGGTCAGCTCCACACCCCGCGTCAGACGCCGGAACAGGGGCGTCCCCACCTCTTCCTCCAGGCGTTTAATCTGCTGACTGAGCGGCGGCTGAGAAATACCCAGCGATTTAGCCGCTTTGGTGAAGTGTCGCTCGTGTGCCACCGCGACGAAATACCGCAGATAACGAAGTTCCATATCAAAAACGTCTCAAAACAGCATGGTTTCTATATTGGAACTCTCAGCTGAATCGGGTCAACATTTATTTAACCTTTCTTAAAAAAGTTGAAGAGGAAGAGCATGACGACGCATTCATCTGCATGCGACTGTGAGGAGAGTTTGTGTGAAACCCTGCGAGGGTTCTCGGCTCAGCATCCTGACAGCGTGATTTATCAGACATCGCTAATGAGCGCCCTGTTAAGCGGCGTATATGAAGGGGAAACCACCATCGCCAGCCTGTTAACCCGTGGCGATTTCGGTCTGGGTACCTTCAACGAGCTGGACGGCGAAATGATCGCCTTCAGCAGCCAGGTTTACCAGCTGCGCGCCGATGGCAGCGCCCGCGCCGCAAAGCCGGAGCAAAAAACGCCGTTCGCGGTGATGACCTGGTTCCAGCCGCAGTATCGCAAAACGTTCGATACGCCGGTCAGCCGCCAGCAGATCCACGACGCGATCGACCAGCAGATCCCCTCCGATAACCTGTTTTGCGCTCTGCGGATCGACGGCAACTTCCGCCACGCTCACACCCGCACGGTACCGCGCCAGACGCCGCCGTACCGCGCGATGACCGACGTGCTCGACGACCAGCCGGTATTCCGTTTTAACCAGCGCCAGGGCGTGCTGGTTGGGTTCCGCACGCCGCAGCATATGCAGGGGATTAACGTAGCGGGCTATCACGAACATTTCATTACCGATGACCGCCAGGGGGGAGGCCATCTGCTGGATTATCAGCTGGAGAGCGGCGTGCTCACCTTTGGTGAAATTCATAAGCTGATGATCGATCTCCCCGCCGACAGCGCATTTTTGCAGGCCAACCTTCACCCCAGCAACCTTGATGCGGCGATCCGTTCCGTCGAAAACTAACAGGAGAATAACCGTGAACAGTGACAAACATTCACGCCAGTGGGCGCATGGTGCCGATTTGATTGTCGGCCAGCTGGAAGCTCAGGGCGTGAAGCAGGTGTTTGGTATTCCTGGCGCGAAAATCGATAAAGTGTTTGATTCTCTTCTGGATTCGCCCATTCAGCTGATCCCCGTGCGTCACGAAGCGAACGCAGCATTTATGGCGGCAGCGGTAGGGCGGCTGACCGGTAAAGCCGGGGTGGCGCTGGTTACCTCCGGGCCGGGTTGCTCGAACCTTATTACCGGCATTGCCACGGCCAACAGCGAAGGCGATCCGGTTGTTGCGCTGGGCGGAGCAGTGAAGCGGGCAGACAAAGCGAAACAGGTACACCAGAGCATGGATACCGTCGGTATGTTCAGCCCGGTAACCAAATATGCCGTTGAGGTCAGCTCTTCGGATGCCATTGCCGAGGTGGTATCAAACGCGTTTCGCGCCGCCGAGCAGGGCAGGCCGGGCAGTGCCTTCGTCAGCCTGCCGCAGGATATTGTCGACCAGCCTGCCACGGGCGCTATTTTACCGGCGGGCACCTCCGCGCTGATGGGCCCCGCACCTGACGCCGCCATTAACGACGTCGCGCGGCTTATCGAAAAGGCCAAAAACCCGGTGATCTTACTGGGGCTGATGGCGAGCCAGCCCGCCAACAGCACGGCGCTGCATCAGTTGCTGGAGAAAAGCCGCATCCCGGTGACCAGTACCTATCAGGCCGCCGGCGCGGTGAACCAGCAGCACTTTACCCGCTTCGCCGGGCGCGTCGGCCTCTTTAATAATCAGGCGGGCGACCGGCTTTTACATCTGGCCGACCTGATTATCTGCATCGGCTACAGCCCCGTTGAGTACGAGCCAGCCATGTGGAACCGGGGTGATGCCACGCTGGTGCATATCGACGTGCTTCCCGCCTACGAAGAGCGCAACTACGTGCCTGATGTCGAACTGGTTGGTGATATCGCGGCAACGCTCAATGCCCTGGCGGGGCGTATGAGCCGGTCGCTTGAACTTAGCCCACAGGCCACCGAAATTCTTATCGATCGCCAGCATCAGCGGGATCTGCTCGACAGACGCGGCGCATCGCTCGGCCAGTTTGCCCTGCACCCGCTGCGCATCGTGCGGGCCATGCAGGACATCGTCAACAGTGACGTCACGCTCACCGTGGACATGGGGAGCTTCCACATCTGGATTGCCCGCTACCTGTACAGCTTCCGGGCGCGTCAGGTGATGATCTCCAACGGTCAGCAGACGATGGGCGTTGCCCTGCCGTGGGCAATTGGGGCCTGGCTGGTCAACCCGGGCCGCAAGGTGGTTTCCGTTTCCGGTGACGGGGGATTCCTGCAGTCGAGTATGGAGCTGGAAACCGCTGTCCGCCTCAACGCCAACGTGCTGCACATCATCTGGGTGGATAACGCCTACAACATGGTGGCGATCCAGGAAGAGAAAAAATACCAGCGCCTTTCCGGCGTGGAGTTCGGCCCGGTCGACTTCAGGGCCTACGCTGACGCCTTTGGCGCGAAAGGCTTTGCCGTGGAGAGCGCGGCGGCGCTGGAGCCGACGTTGCGTGCCGCAATGGATGTCGATGGGCCTGCCGTGGTGGCGATCCCCGTCGACTATAGCGATAACCCGCTGCTGATGGGCCAGCTCCATCTCAGCCAGATTTTGTGAATCAACATAAGGATAAAGACATGCAAAAAGTTGCCCTCGTTACTGGCTCAGGCCAGGGGATTGGTAAAGCGATTGCGCTGCGCCTGGTCAAAGATGGTTTTGCCGTGGCAATTGCGGATTACAACGAACAGACGGCAAAAACGGTGGCCGATGAAATTGCGAGCAGCGGCGGGAAGGCCATTGCCGTGAAGGTGGATGTCTCAAACCGTGAGCAGGTGTTTGCCGCGGTCGAAAAAACGCGTAAGGCACTGGGCGGATTTGACGTTATCGTCAATAACGCGGGGGTTGCCCCATCCACGCCGATTGAGTCGATCACGCCAGAGATAGTAGACAAGGTCTACAACATCAACGTCAAAGGGGTGATCTGGGGGATTCAGGCGGCTATAGATGCTTTCCGTAAGGAAGGGCATGGCGGCAAAATCATCAACGCCTGCTCGCAGGCGGGCCACACCGGTAACCCGGAGCTGGCGGTATACAGTTCAAGCAAGTTCGCCGTACGCGGCCTGACCCAGACCGCCGCGCGCGATCTGGCTCCGCTGGGGATCACCGTGAATGCCTATTGCCCGGGTATTGTAAAAACGCCGATGTGGGCGGAAATCGACAGACAGGTTTCCGAGGCCGCCGGTAAACCGCTCGGCTATGGTACAGAAACGTTCGCGAAACGCATCACGCTGGGCAGATTGTCCGAACCGGAAGACGTCGCAGCCTGTGTTTCTTACCTGGCGAGCCCGGATTCCGACTACATGACCGGTCAGTCACTGCTGATTGACGGCGGCATGGTGTTCAACTAAATAAAAAAATAAGCTCTGACATGAATTTCCCCTGCACATGTGCAGGGGTTTTTTTTGTCTGCGCAGACATTGTGCATTACACTGCGCGCTGCAAAAATTGAGTTAACGATCGACAGACAGGCGGTAGCAACGATGAACGGTACAATCACAACGTGGTTTAAAGATAAAGGCTTTGGATTTATCAAAGATGAAAACGGCGACAACCGCTATTTTCACGTGATTAAGGTCGCGAATCCTGATCTGATCAAGAAAGATGCAGCGGTGACCTTCGAGCCCACCACGAACAACAAAGGCCTTTCCGCCTATGCGGTGAAGGTGATCCCGGAAAGTAAACACCTCTATATTGCGGGCGAGCGCGTGAAGCTCACCTCGATCAAATCCTTCGTGGTGTTTAGCGAAGAAGAACCCGTGGATACCGGTATCGACAAAGAGAACGCGGTGCTGTCGGTAGGGCTTCTGATGAACAACATCAAGCCGAAGTCGGAGAAGAAGCCGGGCGAAATGCGCGCGGTGAAGAAGCTGGCGATCACCACGTTCCAGAACACAACGCTGATCTTCACCGAAGATGAGATAGACATCGACGCCACGGTGAAACTGCTGAAATAAATCTGCCTGTGCAGAAACGAAAAGCCGGGTGGTGGCTACGCCTGACCCGGCCTACGCCTCTCCCTTTCCCGCACTATAAAACCTGAGCGTCGCACCGCCGGACACGGTCACTCTTTTCGTCTGCTTTTTAACCTGCTATAACAAAACCCTTACCTTTCAGGGAGTCTCTGCCGTGCCGGAAATCAATCAACATGGTCAAACCGTTAACGATATCGTGCCCGACTGGAAAGGGGCGCGCACTCTGACCCGTACGCCGCTGACGGGCCAGTACTGTCGGCTGGAGCCGCTGGATGCCAGCCTCCATGCCGCCGATCTGTTTGATGCCTACGCACTGGGTGATGACAGCGACTGGACGTGGCTTTCCAGCACGCAGCCTGTGAGCGTGGAGGAGACGGCACGCTGGGTGCTCGATAAAGTGATGGACGACGAGCTGGTGCCTTATGCCGTCATCGACTTACGCACCGCGCGCGCTGTGGGGCTGGTGAGTTATCTGACCATTGAGCAGATGCTGGGCTCGGTGGAAATCGGCCACGTGACCTGGTCGCGGAAAATGAAGGGCTCCAGGCTTGGTACTGAAGCGGTGTGGCTGTTGCTGAACAATGCCTTTGAGCACGGGTATCGGCGGCTGGAATGGAAGTGCGATTCGATGAATGTCGCCTCACGGAACGCGGCCGAGCGGCTGGGGTTTGTCTGGGAAGGGCGACTACGTCAGAAGCTGGTGCGTAAAGGACGCAACCGCGACAGCGATATGCTTTCTATTATTGATGGTGAATGGCCGGAGCGTGACGCGGTGCTGCGTGCCTGGCTGGCAGCGGAGAATTTTGACGGAGAAGGGCGGCAGGTTAAACGGTTAGAGGCGTTTCGGGGATAGTTGTTCACACTCCGTGTGATAAACCGGACAGCCTCGTACTTTTCTCACTGGCCAGCGTAAAAACGCTCCCGTTAACTCTCTTCCAGGCGAGGGTAAAATGCTTACCCTCGTTAAACTCCCCCACTGTACGTGACAGCGCCAGGGTCAGGCTCTTGTCATCCAGCGCAATCACTTGCGCACAATCGAACCCCATATACACACCCGCGTGGGGGAACAGCGCTTTAAACACACTTTCTTTCGCACTGAACGTGAGCGTCAGCGCCAGTCCGAAAGGGTAACCGGACTGCAACAGGCATGTCTCTTCCTGGGCATTAATCACCCCATCCTTAATCTCCTTCGCTTCACGCTCGGGCAGGATCGCTTCGCAATCAATCCCTGTCAGCAGATGTTGATCGCGGACGGCAATCGCCATTGCCTGGACACCGCTGTGGGTAATGCTGCCTGAAATCCCTTCCGGCCAGAGTGGTTCACCACCGGAACCGATGCCCGGGAGTGTGTGCTCGTTGAGGGCGTGCAGCGCGTGTGCAGCGGCAATGCGTCCGGCCAGATGATCGGTTTTACGTTTACGTCCGGCGTGGGTCAAATGCGCGTGGTGAGGGAGCCAGAGGAGATCGGCGTCGGTGAAGGTAGTGGGATCAAATTCGACGTGGTGGACGGTTTGTCCGGCAAGAAGAAAAGTGGAATAAGTTGTGTGCATTTTCCCTCGCTCAGACCCTCTCCCCAAAGGAGAGAGGGAATGGTTACCTTAAAAACGCGTATTCACGCTCATATACCAGGTTCGACCCGGTTCATTATACGTGTATGCACCAGCACCGTACATATAGGCACCGGTGGCGGCGTTACCCGTGGTCTGGGCATTACCCGCACGCCACTGACGTTTGTCGAAGACGTTATCCACGCCGCCGGTCAGGCTGACGTTTTTGGTCATGTCCCAGGTCGCACTTAGGCCAACGATGCTGTACGGACTGATCTCGTCTTTCTCGGAGCCGGTCACAGGCTGGCCTTTATAGTTGTATTTCTTCGGCTGCTGCTTGCCGTACCAGGTGAAGGTCGACTGCAGCGAGACATCCTGGTGAACCTGCCAGCTCAGGGTGGAGTTCAGCGTGTACTCCGGGATGATCGACAGACGGTCGCCGGTCTCCTTGTTCTTACTTTGCAGCATCCAGGTGATGTTGTTCGTCCAGTTAACCGTGTCACTGACCGGCACGTTCAGCGTACCTTCCAGACCTTCTACCACCGCCTTCGGCACGTTTTCCCACTGATAGATATCGGTCTGAACTTTACCGGAAGAGGTGTGGCCAATCGGCGTATAGCCCGCTTCAATTTTGTCGCGGTAGTCGTTACGGAACCAGGTCACGCCCGCCAGCCAGCCGTCGCGTTTCCACTCCAGACCAATCTCTTTGTTGATACTGGTTTCGGCTTTCAGATCATCGTTACCCATCATGTAACAACCCACGCCGTCACTGCTTGCGTAGCAACCCTGGCCTTTGCTGTACAGCAGGTAGTTCGGGTTAGTCTGGTACAGGCTCGGTGCTTTGTAGGCGCGGGCGATACCCATCTTCAGGGTGAAGTCATTCCCCAGGCCTTGTGACAGGTTCAGCGACGGGCTCCAGTTGTTACCCACAATGGTGTGGTGATCGAAGCGCAGCGCCGGGGTCAGCATGGTGCTGTCGGTCAGCTCCATGTTGTTTTCGGCAAACAGGGAGAAGATCTCCGCCGAGGTATATGGGCTGCGATCGTTGCTCATGCCCGGGATGGTCCCGCCCTGCAGGGTTTGCGTGAAGGAGGTGGCGTCTTTCATACGCTGCTGGTTCCACTCAGTACCCAGCGTCAGGTTCTGGTTGACCAGGAAATCAATCGGCAGGTTGATTTCGCTGTGCAGCATCACGTCAGCCAGGTCGGTATCGGTGAATTTATCGCTGTTGAACAACCCTTCCAGGCCGCCCGCCAGGCCTTCGCCAAGACGCGAGTTGCGGGTGTGCTCGTACTGTGCCCAGTTGCTGGTGGTGATGCCGTTATCCCAGCCACCGTTCCAGGTCACTGCAAAATTCTGGCGATAGATTCGGTTAGTCTCTTTGCCGTAGTTTTTCTTCACCAGCGCGTTGTCGTTGTTGGTGTTCTGGGTGTCACCCGCGTAGAGGTTGTTCTGGCGGCTGTAGCCCGCTTCAAACTCCAGGGATTGCATTGGCGCAAAGTCCCAGCGCACCACGCCGTTGATGTCTTTGTTTTCCACCCCTTCACGACCGGCTGGCAGCGTGTTGGTGTAGATACCGGTGCGGTCGGACTGGTGGCCCTGGTTGATGTCCCAGGCATCGGCCTGCGTTTTGTCCAGGTTACCGTACATGCGGAAGCTGAAATCGCCGCCCAGCGGGCCGCTCAGACTGAAGTTGGTACGTTTGGTGGAACCTTCGTCCTTGTGCTCTGGCGCATTCAGGTAGGTGTTCCAGGAACCGTGCCACTGGTCGTCGAATTTTTTGGTGATGATGTTTACCACCCCCCCAGCCGCACCGTTGCCGTAGCGTGCCGCGGCCGGGCCACGGATCACTTCGATGCGTTCGACCATCTCCGGCGGTACCCAGCCAGTATCACCGCGGGTATCGCGCTCACCGCGCCAGCCCAGACGAATGGAGTTACGGCTGGTGACGGGTTTGCCATCAATCAGGATCAGGGTGTTTTCCGGGCCCATACCGCGGATATCAATCTGACGGTTGTTGCCGCGCTGGCCGCTGGTGGAGTTACCGGTCAGGTTAACGCCCGGCATGGTGCGGATGATTTCGGCCACGTCGCGGGCGGGGGGATTTTTACGGATTTCATCGGCCGTGATGGTCGACACACCCGGTGCCTGCAGGTTTTGCTCTGCGGCGGTGATCACCATCGTATCTTCGTGCTGCGCGGTGGTGGTGGCGGTTTTGTCGTCCGCCAGCGCGGGCAGCGCGACGCCGTAAATCCCTAAGTTGACCAGCAAGGCCAGAGAGTGAATCTTCTTATTCATTGTACGTCCTGCTTTTCGCGCCGCTTCCTCCTGGCTCCATTCCCGAAGGGGAGAGGAGGCGGCATGTTGTCACCCGCATTTTGTGTAAGCCGCCCTGTCCCCGGGCGCACACAACGCTGGCATGGTTATTTTATGAACGCGCTTCCCACAGCGCGGGCACTACGCTATTGCAAATGCAAATAGTTATCAATAATATTATCAATATATTTTGTCTTGTAACAAAAAAGACTCTCTAAACATGAGGTTATAAGGGTGACGGCGTTAACAACGGGAAGTGAAGCCTGGTGGCAGTCGAAAAACGGCCCCGAATGGGTGCGAGAGCAGGAGAGTTATCGCGTGACGTTCTGGTGGCGCGACCCGGCCGGCACGCAAAAATCATCGGCGGTGAAGCGCGTCTGGCTCTATATCACTGGCGTGACCGATCACCATCAAAATGCCTGTCCGCAATCCCTTGAACGCATTCCCGATACTGACGTCTGGCAGTGGCAGGGTGAGTTCAGCCCGCGGTGGCGCGGCAGCTACTGTTTTATCCCTTCCGGGAATGAACATGATTTTGCCGATGCGGTCTTTCACGGTGAGCAGCCCGACCGCATGGCGCTACGCGAAGGCTGGGGCAGGCTGCTGTCACACGCGGTTTCCGACCCGCTGAATCCCCAAAGCTGGCGCGGCGGGCGCGGCCATGCGGTGTCGGCGCTGGAAATGCCTGAGGCACCGGTACAGCCTGGCTGGAACCGTCCTGATGCGCCGTACAGCCCACCGGCTTGTATTGAATGGAACAGCGATCGGCTGGGTAATCGTCGCTGCGTCTGGATTTTTACCACCGGCGATGCAAACCCGGATCGCCCACTGGCGGTGCTGCTCGACGGGCAGTTCTGGGCCGAAAGTATGCCCGTGTGGCCCGCGCTGACGGCGCTCACTGACGAAGGCAAACTGCCGCCTGCGGTTTATGTCTTAATCGACGCGATCGATATTGCGCACCGCAGCCGCGAGCTGACCTGTAACCCCGATTTCTGGCTGGCGGTGCAGGAAGAGCTTCTCCCACTTGTGAAAACGACCACGCCATTCAGTGACCGATCTGACCGGACGGTGGCTGCGGGCCAAAGCTTTGGCGGACTCTCTGCGCTCTATGCTGGCCTCAACTGGCCGCAGCGCTTTGGCTGTGTGCTCAGCCAGTCTGGTTCGTACTGGTGGCCACAGCGTGGCGCGCCGCAGGAGGGGGTGTTGATTGAACAACTTAAAGCGGGTGAAAAAACTGCACACGGGCTGCGCATTGTCCTTGAGGCCGGGCGCAATGAGCCGCTTATCTTCCGCGCAAATCAGGCGATTTACGCCGAACTACAACACACTCAGCAACCGGTTATCTGGCGTCAGGTTGACGGCGGACACGATGCACTTTGCTGGCGCGGTGGGCTGACGCAGGGGCTGATGACGCTCTGGCAGCCGCTTACTCAATAACGGAGTCTGTATGGAATTCAGTAATCCTTTCGATGATCCGCAAGGACAGTTTGCCATTTTGTGTAACGACCAGGCGCAGTACAGCCTGTGGCCGCAGCAGTGCGCGTTACCTGCGGGCTGGCGTGTGGTCTGTGAACCGCAATCCCAGGACGCGTGCCAGCAGTGGCTGACAGAACACTGGCAAACGCTTGAACCGTCTCATTTTGCGGGGGAGAACGCATGAGCCAACATCTTCCTCTTGTTGCCGCCCAGCCGGGGATCTGGATGGCGGAGCAACTTTCCATGTTGCCAAACGCCTGGAGTGTAGCGCACTACACTGAGCTGAAAGGTGACATAGACGCACCGTTGCTGGCAAAAGCCATTGCGGCGGGCATGATGCAGGCTGATACGCTGCGCATGCGCTTCATGGAAGATAACGGTGAAGTGTGGCAGTGGGTCGATGAATCTATGACGCTGCCGGAGCCGTCTGTTGTGAAGGCGGGCTCCCACGTTGCCGCTGTGGCGCTGATGGAAGCCGATCTCCGGCAAAACCTGCGCGTGGACAGCGGTCAGCCGCTGGCGTTTCACCAGTTGATTCAGGTGGGTGAACGCCACTGGTACTGGTATCAGCGTTATCACCACTTAGTGGTCGATGGCTTCAGTTTCCCGGCCATTACCCGTCAGATAGCCGCCATCTACACCGCATGGGAAAATGGCGAAACCCTGCCATCTTCTCCGTTTACCCCGTTTGCTGAGGTGGTGGAAGAGTACCAGCGCTACCGCAACAGCGAGGCGTATCCGCGTGACGGTGCCTTCTGGGCAGAGCAGCGTAAGCAGCTGCCTGCTCCGGTATCGCTCTCATCCGCACCGCTGCCGGGGCGTGCGGCAACGACTGATATTCTGCGCCTGAAAATTGCCGCCGACAGTCGTGCCTTTAGCCAGCTTACCCAGGCCGCCGGGCAAGTGCAGCGCACCGATCTGGCTCTCGCGCTGGTGGCGCTGTGGCTGGGTCGTCTGACCGGACGGCTGGACTACGCCGCCGGGTTTATCTTTATGCGTCGAATGGGGTCAGCCGCGCTGACGGCTACCGGTCCGGTGCTTAACGTACTGCCGCTGGCGGTCAACATCTCCCCGCAGGAAAGTCTGCCGGAGCTGGCGCTGCGCCTGGCAAACCAGCTCAAAAAAATGCGCCGTCATCAGCGCTACGATGCCGAGCAGATCGTCCGCGACAGCGGGCGCGCGGCCGGAGATGAAGCGCTGTTTGGCCCGGTGCTGAACGTTAAAGTGTTCGATTATCAGCTGGATATTGACGGCGTGGAGGCCACCACCCATACGCTGGCGACCGGCCCGGTAAACGATCTTGAACTGGCGCTGTTCCCGGACGAACAGGGCGGCCTGAGCATTGAGATCCTCGCCAGTCAGCAGCGTTACGATACCACCACGCTGACCCGTCACGCGGCGCGTCTGAATGCGATGCTGGCACAGTTTGCCGCCAACCCGGATCTGCGTTGTGGCGAGGTTGAAACGGTATCCGGAGATGAATACCAGCAGCTTGCGCGTATCAACGATACGGGCAAAGCATTGCCTGTCACCACGCTGGCCGGGCTGGTGGCGGAACAGGCGCATAAAACGCCGGATGCCCCGGCGCTGGCCGATGCGCACATTGAGCTGAACTATCGCCAGATGCGCGAGCAGGTGGTGGCGCTGGCAACCTTGCTGCGTGAACGCGGCGTGAAGCCGGGTGACAGCGTGGCGGTAGCACTGCCGCGCTCGGTATTTCTGACGCTGGCCCTGCACGGTATCGTGGAGGCGGGGGCCGCGTGGCTGCCGCTGGACACCGGCTACCCGGACGATCGTCTGCGCATGATGTTGGAAGATGCAAAACCGTCGCTGCTCATCACTACTGATGAACAACGCTCGCGCTTTCACGATCAGCCCGTAGAGATATTGAGTTACAACACACTCTTGCCTGCGACGGACGGTAAGCCGCTGAACCTGGCAAAACCAGAGCAGACGGCCTATATCATCTTCACGTCTGGCTCGACCGGTCGCCCGAAAGGGGTGATGGTAGGACATACCGCCATCGTTAACCGCCTGAAGTGGATGCAGGATCACTACCCGCTGGATACGCACGACGTGGTGGCGCAGAAAACGCCGTGCAGTTTTGACGTGTCGGTGTGGGAGTTCTGGTGGCCGTTTATCGCCGGGGCGAAACTGGTGATGGCCGGGCCGGATGCTCACCGCGATCCGCAGGCGATGCAGAGCTTCTTCGCGCAATACGGTGTCACCACTACCCACTTTGTGCCGTCGATGCTGGCAGCGTTTGTCGCCTCGCTGACGCCGGAAAATGCCGACTGCTGCAAAACGCTGAAACAGGTATTCTGCAGTGGGGAAGCGCTGCCCGCCGAACTGTGCCGCGAGTGGGAGCAACTGACCCGCGCGCCGCTGCATAACCTCTACGGCCCAACGGAAGCGGCGGTGGACGTGAGCTGGTATCCGGCGTTTGGCCCGGAACTGGCGGCGACAGAGGGTAACAGCGTGCCGATTGGCTTCCCGGTGTGGAACACGGGGCTGCGCATTCTGGATGCGATGATGCGCCCGGTGCCGTTTGGGGTGGCAGGCGATCTGTATCTCACAGGGGTCCAGCTTGCGCAGGGCTATCTCGGACGTCCGGATTTAACCGCCAGCCGTTTTATTGCCGATCCTTTTGCGCCAGGTGAGCGCATGTATCGCACCGGTGATGTGGCCCGCTGGCTGGATAACGGCGCGGTGGAGTATTTAGGGCGCAGTGACGATCAGCTGAAAATTCGCGGCCAGCGTATTGAGCTGGGTGAAATTGACCGGGCGATGCTTTCATTACCGGACGTGGCGCAGGCCGTGGCGCATGCCTGCGTGTTTAATCAGGCTGCGGCAACGGGCGGGGATGCGCGTCAGCTGGTGGGGTATGTGGTGTCTGAATCGGGATTACCTCTGGACAGGGCCGCGCTGCTTGAGTCGCTCAAAGCGCAACTGCCGCCGCACATGGTGCCGGTCGTGCTGCTGCAAATCAGTGCGTTGCCTTTAAGTGCGAACGGTAAGCTCGACCGAAAAGCATTGCCGCTGCCAGAGCTGACCAGCAAAACCTCCGGTCGTGCGCCACAGACGGAAACCGAAATGGCGGTGGCTCAGGCGTTTGCCGGGCTACTGGGCTGTGAGGTGAACGATATCGAAGCCGATTTCTTTGCCCTCGGCGGCCACTCGCTGCTGGCGATGCGTCTGGCCGCTCAGCTCAGCCGCGCATTCACCCGCAAGGTGACACCGGGGCAGATTATGGTGGCATCAACGGTCAGCAAACTCAGCACATTGCTGGACTCGCCGATAAGCGACGAGCAGGCGCAGCGTCTGGGTTATGAAACCATTCTGCCGCTGCGTGAAAGCCATGGCCCGACGCTGTTTTGCTTCCATCCGGCGTCCGGTTTTGCCTGGCAGTTTAGCGTGCTGGTGCGCTATCTCAGCCCGCGCTGGTCAATCACCGGCATCCAGTCTCCGCGACCAGAAGGGCCAATGCAGCAGTGCGCCGATCTGGATGGCGTGATTGGGCATCATCTGGCGACACTGCGCAGGGAGCAGCCGCGCGGGCCATATTATTTGTTGGGTTATTCTCTTGGCGGCACGCTGGCGCAGGGGGTTGCCGCGCGTCTGCGTGAGCAAGGTGAAACGGTCGCATTCCTCGGCCTGCTGGATACCTGGCCACCGGAAACGCAAAACTGGGCGGAGAAAGAGGCCAATGGTCTTGACCCGGCAGTGCTGGCGGAAATCGAACGTGAGCGCCAGGCGTTTATCGCCGCGCAGCAGGGGCAGGGTTCCGGCGAGTTGTTTAACGCCATCGAAGGCAACTACGCCGATGCGGTACGCTTGCTCACCACGGCACACAGTTCACGCTTTGACGGCAAAGCGACGCTGTTTGTTGCCGGGCGCACGCAAACGATGGATCCACAGGTCGCCTGGGCACCGTGGGTGGGTGGGCTTGAGGTTTACAGCCAGGATTGCGCCCACGTGGATATCATTTCGCCGCAGGCGTTTGAGAAGATTGGGCCGGTATTGAAGGACATATTGGGATAGTGTAAATCCTCCCCTCACTCTAACCCTCCCCCGATAGGGGCGAGGGGATAGTTTGCTCCCTCTTCCTGTGGGAGAGGGTTGGGGTGAGGGCATCAGACCGCACGTTTCCCTAGCGGAACCACCAGCGGCGTACCCGCCACCGGATCGTCAATAATCATGCAGCGCATGCCGTAGATCCGCTCGATCAGCTCCGGCGTCACAATCTCTTTTGGTGCGCCCTGCGCCACAATCTCGCCGTCGCGCAATGCAATCAAATGCGTGGCATAACGGCACGCCTGGTTCAAATCATGCAGTACTGCCGCCAGCGTGTAGCCCTGCGTACGGTTCAGGTCGCTCAGCAGTTCCAGCAGGTCAATCTGATGGCTGATATCCAGCCACGTGGTGGGCTCGTCCAGCAGCATAATGGCGGTTTCCTGCGCCAGCACCATTGCGATCCACGCCCGCTGACGCTGGCCCCCGGAAAGGGTATCCACGCTTTGTAATGCGAGGTCGGTGATGCCTGTCGCCTGCATCGCCCGGTTCACCGCGTCATCGTCCTCTTTGCGCCAGCGGGTAAACAATGGCTGGTGCGGGTAGCGCCCGCGGGAGACCAGCTCCTGCACGGTGATGTCTCCCGGCGTGGTGGCGTTTTGTGCCAGCAGCCCGATACGCCGCGCCACCTCTTTGCTGGCAAAGCGCTGGATCTGCTCGCCGTCGAGAAACACGCTGCCGTCAACCGGTGTCATCAGGCGGCTGAGGGTGCGCAACAGTGTCGATTTGCCGCAGCCGTTCGGGCCGATGATCGCCGTGAAATGGCCGTCAGGAATGGCGACGCTCAGGTTGTGGGCAATGATTTTTTTGCCATAGCCGAGGGTTAAGTTTTCGCCGCGCAAGCGGGTTACTGAGTCGGTCATTTCTTGCGTGACTCCTGAACTAACAAAACGATGAGGTAAATACCACCGAGGCTGACGGTCACCACGCCTACCGGTAGCTGATACGGCATAAACAGCTGTTGGGCGCAGAGGTCGGCAGCCAGCAATAACAGGGCACCGCACAATGCTGCCTGGGTTAACCCCCAGCGCGCCGTCCCGCTGAGGCGTCGCGCAATATGGGGAGCCACGAGGGCGATAAATGAGATCGGTCCGGCGATGGCGGTGGCGGCAGCGGTCAGTAAAACGGCCACCAGCATCAGCATCAGGCGCGAACGCTCAACGCCCACGCCGAGCGCGCAGGCGCTGTCGTCGCCCATCTCCAGCAGGCGCATGCGTCGCACCAGCAGGATCGCGCCAATAAACATCAGCAGGATCAGCGGCGCGGCGGGCCAGGTCTTGCTCCACGTCAGGCCGTTCAGCGAACCGGCGTACCACAGCCCGGCGGAGAGCGCGGTTTCCAGCGAAGCCTGCAGTAGTAGCCAGGTGTTGAAGGCCATCAGCATGGCGCGCACGCCGATACCGATAATGATCAGGCGGAAGGTGTCGATACCATTTCGCCACGCGAGCGCCCAGATGAGCAGGGAGGTCAAAATGCCGCCAGCCATCGCCGTAACGGTAATGGCCGTCAGGTGCTGACCAAACAGCACCATCGCCACCAGCACACCGCTCCATGCGCCAGTATTGAGGCCCATCACGTCCGGGCTGCCCAACGGGTTACGCATCAGCGACTGGAATATCGCACCACTGACGCCAAGCGCCGCGCCCACCAGAATGGCCATCGCCACGCGCGGCAGCCGCCATTCGGTGACCACCATCGTGATATTGCGTGGCGCACTGCCGAGCAGCGCGTGAAAGACCTGGGTAAAATCGAGCATCACCGCGCCGCTGCGCAGGCTCCAGACCGCCAGCAGTACAATGGCGAACGCCAGCAGGGAGACGCTGGTGACTAAACGACGGGATGGAGCCATCATGCGCCACCTCCGCGTTTACGTCGTACGAGGAAAATCAACACAGGGGCACCGATAAAGGCGCTGACCACCGAAACGCGCAATTCACCGGGAACCAAAAGACGACCGAGAATATCGGCAAACAGCAACAGAGCAGGCGTGGCAAGCAGCGTAACGGGCAAAGACCAGCGGTGATCTGCCCCCACCAGCCAGCGCGCCATATGCGGCATCATCAGGCCGATAAAGGCAATCGGGCCGACCACGGCGGTTGCACTGCCGCACAGAACGGTGATCGTCAGTAAACCTGTTAACTGCGTGCGCGCCACGCGGTTACCGAGTGCGGTGGCTGTGTCGCTGCCGAGGCTCAGGCTGTTCAGCGCCCGGCTTAAAAACAGCGCCACGGCGGCGGCGATAATCACCGGGATCATCACCACTTTTAAGGTGTCCAGCGTGCGGATATCCAGTGAGCCGGCCTGCCAGAAACGCAACTGATCGTAGACGTCCGGGTTGAGCAGGGCGATGCCGTTGGATAACCCTTCCAGCACGGCGGCAAGCGCCACGCCTGCCAGCGTTAAGCGTACCGGACTAAGTTGTCCGCCGCCCTGGCTGCCGGTAAAGGCGACGACCAGTGAGGCTGCCAGCGCACCGCAAAAGGCCATCATCAGCTGCTCCGACGGCGAACTAAACCCGAACAGCGCTGCGCCGAGCACAATCGCAAAGCTGGCTCCAGAGTTGACGCCGAGAATACCGGGGTCAGCCAGCGGGTTACGGGTGAGGGTTTGCATCAGGGCACCCGCCAGTCCCAGTGCGCCACCGGCCAGTAATCCGGCAAGCGTGCGGGGTAAACGGGCGTCCAGCACGATGGTGCAGTCGGCGCTCTGGCAGGTGCCGGAGAGTGCATCGACAATAACGGACGCGGGCAGCGGCTTCGCGCCAACCAGCAGACTGAGTGCAATCGCAAGGATCAACAGTAGCAATAAAACGGGCACCGCAACGGCGCGCACCGCAGAAGAGGAAAACGACATAGCAACATCCATGATTTGATAATGATAGTAATTATCGTTATCTATCTTATTTGGCTATGTTAGCATGTGCGCCCATGAAATTGGTAGATCGTTAGACCTCAGGGCCTTGTCATGAATCAAAAATCCTGGCTGATCAACCTCAGCCTGCTTAAAACGCATCCGGCGTATCGCGCTGTTTTTATCGCCCGTTTTATCTCCATTTTATCCCTCGGCCTGCTCGGCGTGGCCGTGCCGGTACAGATCCAGACCCTGACTCACTCCAGCTGGCTGGTGGGGTTATCCGTTACGTTAACGGGTGGGGCGATGTTTATCGGTCTGATGATTGGCGGCGTGCTGGCGGACAGGTACGAACGTAAAAAACTCATCCTGCTGGCGCGGGGTACCTGCGGCGTGGGGTTTGTCGGGTTGTGTCTGAACGCCATGTTGCCGGAGCCATCATTAATGGCGATTTATGCCCTGGGGTTGTGGGATGGCTTTTTCGCATCGTTAGGCGTGACGGCGCTGCTGGCGGCTACGCCTGCGCTGGTGGGGCGTGAAAACCTGATGCAGGCGGGAGCGATTACGATGCTCACCGTGCGCCTGGGATCGGTGATTTCACCGATGGTCGGTGGTTTATTGCTGGCAACCGGCGACGTGGCGTGGAACTACGGGCTGGCGGCGGCGGGAACCTTTATCACCACGCTCACGTTGCTGCGCTTACCGCTTCTGCCACCACCGCCGCAACAGCGCGAACATCCGCTGAAATCACTGATGGCGGCGATCCGTTTTCTGTTCAGCAACCCGCTGATTGGCGGCATTGCGTTGCTGGGTGGTTTGCTGACGATGGCGAGCGCCGTGCGCGTGCTCTATCCGGCGCTGGCGGGTGAGTGGCAGATGAGCGCCCCGCAGATTGGCGTGTTATATGCGGCAATCCCACTTGGCGCGGCGTGCGGCGCGCTCACCAGCGGTAAGCTGGCACAGAGTGCGCGTCCGGGGTTGATTATGCTGGTGGCGACGCTGGCCTCGTTTATCGCTATTGGCTTCTTCAGCCTGATGCCGGTGTGGGCGCTGGGCGTGCTCTGCTTGGCAATCTTTGGCTGGCTGAGTGCGATCAGTTCATTGTTGCAATACACCCTGATCCAGACCCAGACGCCGGAAGGGATGCTGGGGCGCATTAACGGTCTGTGGACGGCGCAGAACGTGACGGGTGATGCCATCGGCGCGGCGATCCTCGGCGGGCTGGGCGCGATGATGACGCCGGTGGCGTCAGCGAGCAGCAGTGGGTTTGCGCTGGCGGTTGTCGGGGGGATTTTGTTGCTGGTGTTGGCGGAGCTGCGACGGTTCAGGCAGGAAGTTGTGTTGAACGACAGTGCGGCCTGATGCCTTCATTCCCGTCCTCTCCCACAGGGAGAGGACGGGTTAATGCCCTACTTAAACAACGAATCCAGTCTGTCTAATACCCGCATCGCGCTGTAATAATCCAGGCGGAATGTCTCCGTTCCCAATGCCCAGACGCGCTTGTTCTGCACCGCAGGCAGGTGTGCCAGCAGCGGGTTGGCGTAAATTGCGTCCACATCCTTTTGGTCACCGGCAAACAGGAACAACCCTTCACCGTTCAGACCCGTCGCCAGGTTTTCGCCACCCAACTGGATGATGTCGTGGCGTTGGCCCTGGCTTTTGGAGGTATGTAACCCGGCGGGCAGCTCAGCCAGCGTAAAGCCCAGCTGGTGTAGCATCTGGCCCTGTGCTGATTCCGCCGTCCACAGGTTGGCGCTGTGCGCGGCGGCGGTGTAGACAATGGCGTTGACCGGCTGCGGTGGCAGCGTCATTTGCTGCTTCACCCGGGCGAGTTGCTTATCAAATTCCGCAATGCGTTCTGCGGCCTGTTTTTCCTGGCCGGTAATTGTACCCAGCTGTGTTAACAGTGCCTGCCAGCTTTTGTCGTCGTAATTGATAACCAGAACAGGTGCGATGGCGGAAAGCTGATCGTACAGCGCCAGCGCGGAATCTCCGCCGGTGGCGCTGATTAAAATCAGGTCCGGCATCCGGGCAGCGACGGCCTCGGCGCTCGGCTCACCAATATACAGCCGTGCAAGCTTGCGCTGTTTCGCAATATCACCCCACTGGCGCAGGAAGCCCTGTGCATCCGCCACGCGGTTATTTGGCGTTGTGGCTCCGCTGGCGATGACGGGGGCATCGATTGCCAGCAGGGAGCCGGTTAAGGTCACGCTGGTGGAGACAATGCGCAGCGGTTTGCTTTTCAGGGTGTGCGTACCGTGGCTGTCAGTCACCTGACGAGGCCAGTCGGCGGCGGTCGCTGAGGTTAGTCCTAAAACAAAAAGTCCGGTTAAAAGCAGGGCATTACGACAAATAGCGGGCAGTTTCACAAAGCGGCATCCTGTTTTTTATGAAGTTAATGATTCTCATTTTCACGATTGCAGCGAAGGGATGCAAGCGATAGTCGCACAAGTTGTTCTCTCTGTGGTTGACACCAGGACACTCTGCGATTAGGTTAGCCATCGAAAATATAAATGATAATCATTATTACTGCCTTTATCATTTCAGGAGGATGATATGGATACGTCCCTGGCTGAGGAAGTTCAGCACACCGCGACCACGCTGCAATCAGACAGCTTTTTCTTTATGTCGCCTTATCGCAGTTTTACCACGTCAGGTTGTTTTGCCCGTTTCTCCGAATCCGCCGTTGGCGGCGACGATCCGGCTGGCAATTTCCAGCAAAAATTAGCCCAGGCTTTCCGGAACGCGAAAGCCAGCGGCATTGCCCATCCTGTCATGGTGGGCGCTATTCCATTCGATACCCGCAAACCGTCGTCACTGTTTATTCCGCAAAGCTGGCAGACATTCTCTCGCCCGGCGCGTCAGCAGTCCGCCCGCTATTTCTCCGGCGCGCAGGCGCTGAATGTGGCAACACGGGCTGAGATCCCTCCGCAGTTGGTTTTCGAAGAGATGGTGGCACGTGCGGCGGCGCTTACCGCCACGCCGCAGGTGAACAAAGTGGTGTTGTCGCGCCTGATTGAGATTGCGACTGACGAGAAGATTGATAGCAGCGCCTTGCTGGAACGGCTGATTGCGCAGAACCCGGCCAGCTTTAATTTCCACGTGCCGCTGGAAGATGGCGGTGTGTTGCTCGGTGCAAGCCCGGAGCTACTGTTGCGCAAAGAGGGCGCGCGCTTTAGCTCGCTGCCACTGGCAGGCTCCGCACGCCGTCAGCCGGATGACATGCTGGATCGCGAAGCGGGCAACAAGCTGCTGGCGTCAGAAAAAGACCGTCACGAGCATGACCTGGTCACGCAGGCGATGAAAGCCATTCTGGAGCCGCGCAGCCATCATCTGAGCATGCCAGCTTCACCGCAGCTCATCACCACGCCGACGTTGTGGCATCTGGCAACACCGGTGGAAGGGGATGCGCGGGAAAACGAAAACGCGCTGACGCTGGCCTGTCTGCTGCACCCGACCCCTGCGTTGAGCGGTTTCCCTCACCAGGCAGCAAAACAGCTGATTGCCGAACTGGAACCGTTTGACCGTGAACTGTTTGGCGGCATCGTCGGCTGGTGCGACAGCGAAGGTAATGGCGAGTGGGTGGTGACCATCCGCTGCGCGCGTTTGCATGAGAAGTCCGTTCGCCTGTTTGCGGGCGCGGGTATTGTGCCAGCGTCCTCTCCGGTGGGGGAGTGGCGAGAAACCGGCGTGAAGCTCTCCACCATGCTGAATGTTTTTGGTTTGCATTAAGGAGCACTCATGACCATTCCCTTTACCCGCTGGCCTGAGGATTTTGCCCGGCGCTACCGTGAAAAAGGCTACTGGCAGGATCGGCCATTAACTCACATCCTGACCGATCGCGCAGACAGCGACACGGTCGCTATCATTGACGGCGACCGCCGCTTTACCTGGCGCGAATTCAACCAGGCAGTGAACAACCTGGCGTCAATGTTACAGGCACAGGGTCTGCAGCGCGGCGAGACGGCGCTGGTGCAGCTTGGCAACGTGGCCGAGTTCTACATCACTTTCTTCGCGCTGCTACAGGTGGGCGTGGCTCCGGTCAATGCGCTCTTTAGTCATCAGCGTAACGAACTGAACGCCTATGCCGCGCAGATCAAACCAGCACTGCTGATTGCCGATCGCGAGCATGCATTGTTTACGGGTGATAGCTTCCTCAATACCTTTACCGATGAATACCGCTCGGTGCGCGTCGTGCTACTGCGCGGTGATAAGGGGGATCATGCCCTGGAAGCCGCGATTGCGCGCCCGGCGGATCGTTTCATTCCCAACCCAACCCCAGCCGATGAAGTGGCGTTTTTCCAGCTATCCGGCGGCAGTACCGGCACGCCGAAGCTGATCCCACGCACGCATAACGACTACGACTACAGCATTCGTCGCAGCAACGAAATTTGCGGCATTACCGCGGATACCCGTTACCTGAATGCGCTGCCTGCGGCGCACAACTACGCCATGAGTTCGCCGGGTTCGCTGGGTGTCTTTACCGCAGGCGGCTGCGTGGTGCTGGCGAATGATCCGAGCGCCACGCTCTGTTTCCCGCTGATTGAACAGCACCAGATCAACGTCACCTCGCTGGTGCCGCCTGCGGTCAGCCTGTGGCTACAGGCGATTGCCGAAGGGGCGGGTAACGCCCGGCTTCAGTCGCTGAAGTTGCTGCAGGTGGGGGGGGCGCGTCTTTCCGCCACGCTTGCCGCGCGTATTCCGGTGGAGATGGGCTGCCAGCTGCAGCAGGTGTTTGGTATGGCGGAAGGGCTGGTGAACTACACCGCGCTCGACGATACGCCGGAACGCATTATCAACACTCAGGGCCGTCCGATGTGTCCTGATGATGAAGTGTGGGTGGCCGATGAGCACGGTAACCCGCTGCCACGCGGCGAGGTCGGGCGTCTGATGACCCGCGGGCCGTACACCTTCCGGGGTTATTTCAACAGCCCGGAACACAACGCCAGCGCCTTTGATGCCAACGGTTTTTACTGCTCCGGCGATCTGATCGCCATTGACGAGCAGGGCTATATCACCGTGCAGGGTCGCGAGAAAGATCAGATCAACCGGGGTGGCGAAAAGATTGCCGCTGAAGAGATCGAAAACCTGCTGCTGCGCCACGAGGCGGTGATCCACGCCGCGCTGGTGAGCATGGAAGACAGCCTGCTGGGTGAGAAAAGTTGCGCGTATCTGGTGGTGAAACAGCCGCTGCGCGCGGTCGAAGTGCGTCGCTTCCTGCGGGAACAGGGCGTTGCGGAATTTAAGCTACCGGATCGCGTGGAAAGCGTGGATGCACTCCCGTTAACGCCGGTCGGTAAAGTTGATAAGAAACAGTTGCGCCTGCGGCTTGCGGAACGCGCCCAGGGCTAAGGAACAGAATATGGCTATCCCAAAATTAACCGCTTACGCACTGCCAACCGTCGCAGACCTGCCGACCAACAAAGTGAACTGGGCGTTTGAGCCGGAGCGCGCGGCGCTGTTGATCCACGATATGCAGGAGTATTTCCTGAACTTCTGGGGCGAAAACAGCCCGATGATGGCGCAGGTGGTGGCAAACATCGCCAGACTGCGTGACTACTGCAAAGTGCACAACATTCCGGTCTACTACACCGCGCAGCCGAAAGAGCAGAGCGATGACGATCGCGCCCTGTTGAACGACATGTGGGGACCGGGTCTGACCCGTTCGCCCGAGCAGCAACGCATTGTGGCGGAGCTGACGCCGGACGAAGCCGACACCGTGCTGGTGAAGTGGCGTTACAGTGCGTTCCACCGTTCGCCGCTGGAACTCATGCTCAAAGAGACCGGGCGTAATCAGCTGCTGATCACCGGCGTTTATGCCCACATCGGCTGCATGACCACCGCCACCGACGCGTTTATGCGCGACATTAAACCGTTCTTCATCGCCGATGCGCTGGCGGATTTTACCCGCGATGAGCATCTGATGTCGCTCAACTATGTGGCAGGACGTTCCGGCCGCGTAGTGATGACTGATGAACTGCTGCCTTCTGTTCCTGCCTCAAAAGAGGCGCTACGTGAGCTGGTGTTGCCGTTGCTGGATGAGTCCGACGAGCCGATGAATGACGAAAACCTGATCGACTACGGTCTGGACTCGGTGCGCATGATGGCGCTGGCGGCGCGCTGGCGCAAAGTACACGGCGATATCGACTTCGTGATGCTGGCGAAAAACCCGACGATTGATGCCTGGTGGGCGCTGCTCTCTCGTGAGGTGAAATGATGGCGGGTTTCGATTTCGCCGGCAAAAACGTCTGGGTGACGGGGGCGGGCAAGGGTATCGGTTACGCTACTGCGCAGGCGTTTGTGGAGGCGGGCGCGCGGGTCACCGGGTTCGACCTGGCGTTTGGGCTGGAGGATTATCCGTTTACCACCGAAACGCTGGACGTGGCGGACTCTGCTCAGGTGAGCGACGTTTGCGGGCGCGTGCTCAGCACCATTGAGCGTCTGGATGTGCTGGTGAATGCGGCCGGGATCCTGCGTATGGGCGCGACGGATCAGATCTCTCAGGAAGACTGGCAGCAGACCTTCGCGGTCAACGTCGGTGGGGCGTTTAATCTGTTCCAGCAGACGATGGGCCAGTTTCGTCGTCAGCAGGGCGGGGCAATTGTGACCGTGGCGTCTGACGCCGCCCATACGCCGCGCATCGGCATGAGCGCCTACGGTGCGTCGAAGGCAGCGCTGAAAAGCCTGGCACTGACCGTCGGGCTGGAGCTGGCGGGCAGTGGCGTGCGTTGCAATCTGGTGTCGCCGGGCTCAACCGATACCGATATGCAGCGTACCCTGTGGAAGAGTGACGATGCCGAACAGTTGCGGATTCGTGGCTTTGGCGAACAGTTTAAGCTCGGCATTCCGCTGGGCAAAATTGCCCGTCCGCAGGAGGTCGCCAGCACTATTCTGTTCCTCGCATCAGATGCGGCCAGCCATATCACCCTGCAGGATATTGTGGTGGACGGCGGCTCCACGCTGGGGGCGTAGATGATCTGGAAGCGCCATTTATCGCTCGAAGCACTGAATGCCACCAGCCTGAATACTCTGGTGGCGCATCTGGGCATGGTCTATACCCGCATCGGCGATGACACCCTTGAGGCGGAAATGCCGGTGGATGCGCGTACCCATCAGCCGTTTGGTCTGCTGCACGGCGGTGCCTCAGCCGCGCTGGCGGAAACGCTGGGGTCGATGGCTGGTTTTCTGATGACCCGCGACGGGCAGAGCGTGGTGGGAACAGAGCTGAACGCCACTCATCATCGTGCGGTATCACAGGGGAAGGTGCGCGGCGTGTGTCAGCCGCTGCATCTGGGGCGCACCAGCCAGAGCTGGGAAATTGTGGTATTTGATGAGCAGGGACGACGGTGCTGTACTTGCCGGTTGAGTACAATGGTGTTGGGGTAATTAGTGCGGTCTGTTGCCCTCTCCCCACAGGGAGAGGGAATGGTTTGGTGCCAAATCAGAGCATTGAAACTACACGCCTGAGTAATCGAATTCGCGGTGCAATCGATGCCTTATCCAGCCACTCTGCCGGGCTGTGGAACCCGGCACCAATCGGCCCCAGGCCGTCGAGCGTCGGAACGCCCAGCGCAGCGGTGTGGTTGGCATCGCTGCCGCCGCCGACTGCCTGCCAGGTAATGGCAATACCTTCTTCTTTACCTGCGGCTTCAACCTGTTGCATCAACACCCGCGTGGCTTCGCTGGTTGCCATCGCTGGTTTGTGATTTACCCGCGTAATCGTGGTGGTCACGCCTTCTGAAAAGCCTGTTGCACATAACGCTTCCAGCGCCTGATTCACCCGGTCGTACTCGTCGTTTTCCCAGAAACGCACATCGAGTTCTGCAACGGCCTTGTCGGCCACTACGTTTGCTGCACTACCGCCCTGAATCACCCCCACGTTGAGCGTAGTACCGCGATCCCAGTCGGTTAGTGCATTGATGGCAATAATGCTGTTTGCCAGCGCGGTTATTGCCGAGCGGCCTTTTTCAGGGTCGTTACCCGCATGTGCTGCCACGCCGCTGAAGGTGAGGTGATAACCCGCCATGCCTTTACGTGCTTTCACCAGTGAACCATCAGCACGGGCAGCTTCGCACACCAGCACGCAGCGGGCACGTTTTGCCAGCTCGCCAATCCATGCGTGCGAGTACACCGAACCGGTTTCTTCGTCCGGGTTCATCGCAACGGCAATCGCCAGACGCTCTTTATCCCCGGCATTCAACTCGCGCATCGCCCACAAAATATTCAGCAGCCCACTTTTCATGTCTGACACGCCAGGGCCATACAGGCGGGTATCATCCTCGCTCATCGGGCGCTCAGCCACGGTTCCGGGGGCAAACACGGTGTCCAGATGGCCGACCAGCAGTACGTCGAATTGCTCCGCCTGTGGTTTATTGCTAACGAACACGCCGGGGCCAACTTTTTCGCCCAGATCCACCTGTTCGGTATACCAGCCTTCACGCTGCCAGAGTTTCCCGATAATGCCGGCCACGGTGGCGACGCCTGCGATGGTCTGGGTACCGCAGTCCACGTTCACCAGAGAGGTGAGTTCTTGTATGTAATTTTCGAGTTCCATTCTTCTGTATCTGCCATGTTGTCAGCTAATCGTTCAGGTATTTTGACCTGCCCGGAGAGAGAAAAAATGATGTAAATCATCGTTGCGGATCCCGCCTGGCTGAAAAAGATGAAAGTGTGATTTTTGGAACCATATCGAAAGTGATCGGCTTAACACTGTGGTGTAAATGTGTGGTTTGACCACGCATTATTGCGTTTCAAAGTTGTTAAATTTTGACTGTTGTTCTAGAAACAAAATGTAACATCTCACTGTTTCACTACAACGGACACCAATTATGAACAACTCAGGGAAATACCTTATATGGGCAGTGCTCTCCGTTGTGGGAGCACTTGCCCTGGGCTATATCGCCCTCAACCGGGGGGAACAGATCAATGCGCTCTGGATTGTTGTCGCTTCCGTCTGCATTTATCTGATCGCGTATCGTTTTTATGGCCGTTTTATCGCTACAAATGTGCTGGCGGTCGATGCCACGCGCATGACGCCCGCCGTGCGGCATAACGACGGTCTGGACTACGTTCCTACCGACAAAAAAGTGCTGTTTGGTCACCACTTTGCAGCCATCGCCGGGGCTGGCCCGCTGGTGGGGCCGGTACTGGCGGCGCAGATGGGCTATCTGCCGGGAATGATCTGGATCCTCGCAGGCGTAGTGCTGGCGGGTGCCGTGCAGGATTTTATGGTGCTGTTTGTCTCGACCCGCCGCGACGGGCGTTCGCTGGGTGATCTGGTGAAAGAGGAGATGGGCGCAACTGCCGGGGTGATTGCGCTGGTGGCGACCTTTATGATCATGGTTATCATCCTCGCGGTGCTGGCGATGATCGTGGTGAAAGCACTGACCCACAGCCCGTGGGGGACGTACACCGTCGCCTTTACCATTCCACTGGCTATTTTTATGGGGGTCTACATTCGCTATTTGCGCCCGGGGCGCATTGGTGAAGTGTCGGTGATTGGCCTGGTGTTCCTGGTGTTCGCTATTATCTCTGGCGGTTGGGTCGCCGAAAGCCCGACCTGGGCACCGTTCTTTGACTTTACCGGCGTACAGCTGACGTGGATGCTGGTGGGCTATGGCTTTGTGGCGGCAGTGCTACCGGTATGGCTGCTGTTAGCTCCGCGTGATTACCTCTCCACTTTCCTGAAAATCGGCACCATTGTGGGGCTGGCGATCGGCATTCTGATTATGCGCCCGACCCTGACCATGCCCGCGCTGACCAAATTCATTGACGGCACTGGCCCGGTCTGGACGGGTAACCTGTTCCCGTTCCTGTTTATCACTATCGCCTGTGGTGCCGTGTCTGGCTTCCACGCGCTGATTGCCTCTGGCACCACACCGAAGATGCTGGCGAATGAAAATCAGGCCTGCCTGATTGGCTACGGCGGCATGCTGATGGAGTCCTTCGTGGCGATCATGGCGCTGGTGTCGGCCTGTATTATCGACCCGGGTGTGTACTTTGCGATGAACAGCCCGATGGCGGTGCTGGCTCCGGCCGGAACCGTTGATGTGGTGGCTTCTGCCGCGCAGGTGGTGAGCGGCTGGGGCTTTGCCATTACCCCTGACACGTTAACCAGTATTGCGAATGAAGTGGGTGAGCAGTCGATCATCTCCCGTGCGGGCGGTGCGCCAACGCTGGCGGTAGGGATGGCTTACATTCTTCATGGCGCACTGGGCGGGCTGATGGATGTGTCGTTCTGGTATCACTTCGCCATTCTGTTTGAAGCGCTGTTCATCCTGACGGCGGTAGATGCCGGTACGCGTGCCGCGCGCTTTATGCTACAGGACTTGCTGGGGGTGATCTCCCCGAACCTGAAGCGCACCGATTCGTTACCGGCAAACCTGCTGGCAACCGCGCTGTGCGTGCTGGCGTGGGGCTACTTCCTGTATCAGGGAGTGGTGGATCCGCTGGGTGGGATTAACACCCTGTGGCCGCTGTTCGGTATCGCCAACCAGATGCTGGCCGGGATGGCGCTGATGCTGTGTGCCGTGGTGCTGTTCAGGATGAAACGCCAGCGTTATGCGTGGGTGGCGTTGCTGCCAACCGCCTGGCTGTTGATTTGTACCCTGACGGCAGGCTGGCAGAAAGCCTTCAGTCCGGATAATAAAGTCGGTTTCCTGGCGATTGCTAACAAGTTCCAGGCGATGATCGACAGCGGTAAGATCCCGGCGCAGTATACGGAATCACAGCTTTCGCAACTGGTGTTTAACAACCGTCTGGATGCCGGGTTGACCATCTTCTTTATGGTGGTGGTTGTGGTGCTGGCGTTGTATTCTCTGAAGACCGCGCTGGCGGCGCTGAAAGAAGACAAGCCGACGGCGAAAGAGACGCCGTACGAACCAATGCCTGAGAACCTGGAAGAGATTGTGACCCAGGCGAAAGGGGCGCATTGATCCCCCTCACCCTAACCCTCTCCCCACAGGGGAGAGGGGACAAAAACGAGAAACTGACTATGTTCGACACCCTCTCCAAAGCAGGCAAATACTTAGGCCAGGCCGCCAAAATGATGATTGGCGTGCCGGATTACGATAACTACGTCGAACATATGCGCGTCAATCATCCGGACCAGACGCCGATGACCTACGAAGAATTTTTCCGCGATCGCCAGGATGCCCGCTACGGCGGCAAGGGCGGTGCGAAGTGTTGTTAACCCTCTTTTGGTAAATAGAGGCTGATCTGTTCCTGCTTACAACCGTAGATTGCCGCCAGCTTTTCGCGGGTGCGCTTTTGTGGGCGAGAGTCGAGAGCTTCAAGCTGTGACACGGCAGACTGGCTGATGCCGAGTTTATCGGCCACTTCCTGCTGGGATAAACCGCGCAGGATACGCCAGGCGGCCTGCAGGCTGACGTCCTGCCAGGTCATGATACTGCAGACCTCCCCAGGCAATTCAACGTCATCCAAACTATCGTGTTCGACTTCAATATCCTCCAGATCGTCGTCGGTTTCGTCGTCGATCTCTGCCATCTGTAAGCACATACGAAAGTATTCGTCATAGGGAATAACCACATACTGCGTTTTCCCTTCATCGTCCTTAATTAGCTGAACAGCCATAGGGAGTATTCTCCTCGTGCAGGTAAGTTTTTGATGTTCTAAGTTTAACGGCCAAAACATAGCAATCGTTATTGGGATCACCTCGAAGCGTAATCACAATGCGGTAATCACCCACGCGTAACCGAAAAAGATTTTCTGAAACCGATATTTTTTTGATATCGGATCGGGGAGCCGAACGGTCATCCAGCTCTGCGAGCTTAACCTCAATGCGCCGATGATAACGGCCATCGATTTTGGTAAGCGCTTTCTTTGCACCATTTGACCAGACAATCTTCATCCGTACCTCCACTGTACGCCCACACAAAATATAAGGAAATAATAAGACTATTAGATAAATTCTGAATTTCTTATGGGGCACTGTAGAGCGGAGAAACTGCGGGGGGTAGAGGCAAAATGCGAACCTTCGTGACGGCTCGAAAACACCTCCGCCAGGCGACAGAGGTGTGCAGTAAATTTGCGATCAGGCGTTCAACCCCCCGTCCACGTCCAGCCCCGTGCCGGAGATCTGTCCGGCAGCCGGGCTTGCGAGGAAGGTGACGGCGGCAGCGATGTCTTCCGGCTGGCCGTAATGACCCACGGCAATCATCTGACGCTGCGCTTCAGCCTGTTCACCGTCTTCCGGGTTCATATCACTGTTTGTTGGGCCAGGATGCACAAGGTTAACGGTAATGCCGCGTGGCCCCAGATCGCGAGCCAGGCCACGGGTGAAGGAGTTAAGTGCAGATTTGGTCATCGAATAGACTGAAATGCCAGGCATTGCCACGCGGTTTGCCAGACAGCTGCCGATGTTGATAATGCGCCCGCCGTCGGACATATGCACCAGCGCTTCCTGGGTGGTTAGCACCACGCCGCGAATATTGACGTTGATCAGGGCGTCAATGTCTGCCAGCGTCATGGACTCCAGCGGGCCGCCGCGCGCAATCCCGGCGTTGTTGACCAAAATATCCAGCCCACCGAGGGAGCGTGCAGCATTCGTGACGGCATCCTGAATGGCCCGTGCGCTGGCACTGTCAGCCTGAATGGCCTCGCTATGCCGCCCGAGCGCCTTTATCTCATCGGCGACTGCATGGGCTTTATCGACGGATTTTTCATACGTAATAATCACATCGGCACCGGCGCGCGCCAGCGATAGGGCAATCGCACGACCCAGCCCACGGCTGGCACCGGTAACCAGCGCCTTTTTACCTGTTAAATCGATCTGCATGATGACCTCGTTGAGAAAGTGGTGAGAATCATCATTAGGTATAGACGGTCGACGCTATTAACGGTTGAAGGATTCTACCTTCTCAAACGCAGCGCGCAGAACGTCAGGGGTTAGCTCAACCGGTAAAAAGTGAATCGACTCTACCGGGCGCAGGGTATGGGCAATGACCTTGTCCAGTTCGTCGCGGTTGTTGATATCGACATCCAGCTCACGAAGCCGGGTCGGCAGGTTAAAGCGCTGATATGCCGCCACCAGCTGTGCCAGTACGTCGTCCTGGCCGAGCAGGGCGCTTTGCACCAGGATCCCGTAGGCCACTTTGGTACCGTGCAGGTATTGTTCCGTCTGCGGCAACACGGTTAAACCGTTATGTACCGCATGTGCAGCCGCCACGCGGGTATAGCGTTCACCCAGACCGCCGACCATACCGCCACCGGCAATAATCGCGTCCACCACATCCCTGAACGCCTGCGTCGGTTCGCCACGCTGCTGGTCGGCCAGGGCTTCTTCACTGTGCTCCAGCAGGACATCGCGGATAGTCAGCGCACCGTTGATCCCCAGACGTACGGTCAGCGGCAGCTTTTCAGGCTGAGGAGCCAGGACCACCGCTTCGTACCACTTCGCCAGCGTATCGCCGATGCCCGCCAGCAGGTATTCCGCCGGGGCGTTAAGAATGATGTGCGGCTCCACCAGCACCAGGAAATTGGCATCGTCGAAAATCTCAAACTGTAGCGCCTGACCGGCGTCGTTATACCACACGGAAAGTGGCGTCCACGCGGCGCAGGTGGCAGCGATGGTCGGAATGGCGACAACCGGCACACCCAGACGGCGTGCCACCGCTTTGGCGGTATCGAGCAGTGCGCCGCCGCCAACGCCAATCACCACACTGGCATCACCGCCGGAGCGATTCACCAGGTGGGTGACGTCACGCTCGCTGCAGTGACCTTTAAACAGCAGATGTTTTGCACCTGGTGCGTTAAAGCTCTCCGGCAGGAAGGGGCGGGCACCTTCGATTGCGCGTTCGCCGTAGATCCACACCGCGCGGGAAAGCTGTTCCGGGGTAAAGAAATCATTCAGATGCGCAAAGCTTCCGGGGTGAGAGAAGTAGTTTGCCGGGCCGGGTACGACACGGATATAGGTATTGCTCATGTGGTTTTCCTTTTTTAGGGCGCGCTAACCCGATGTTATGTCTGGACATCTAGATGGCTAATAATATTTGGCTTTATCTTATGCCTTTTCCGTCGTTGTCAGTCAACCGGAGCTGTGAAAAATTCAATAAATCAAAATATTAATGAAGGATTTTACGCGGATGGTTTCCAGTCGCCTTGAGATGCGCGGTATCAGCCTGGCCTTTTCCGGTTTTCAGGCGTTGTCGCGCGTGGACTTCACGTTAACCGGCGGTTCCGTGCATGCGCTGACCGGAGCAAACGGTGCGGGGAAATCGACGCTGATGGCGGTGTTGTGCGGGACTCACGATCATTATGAAGGAGAGATCTGCATTAACAACCAGCCGGTGACGATCCGTGAGCCTCTCGATGCAAAACGGCTGGGGGTCCACCTGGTACAGCAGGAAGTGGACGTCGCGCTGATCCCGGGGTTGAGCATTGCCGAAAATATCATGCTCGACCAGCTGGCGCAGCCGGGACACCGCTATAACTGGCGCGCTATCCGCCAGCAGGCGAGACAGGCACTGGCTCAGCTGGATGTTTCCCTTGATGTTCGCCGCGCTATCGACAGCTGCACGCTGGCTGAAAAGCAGCAGATTTTGCTGGCGCGGGCGCTGTCGCACCACTGCCGTTTTTTAATTCTGGATGAGCCTACTGCGCCGCTGGATAGCCACGAGAGCGAACGCCTGTTTGCCGTGGTAAGACGCCTGCAACAGCAGGGCATTGGCGTGGTGTTTATCTCCCACCGTATTCATGAGCTGAAAGCCATCTGCGACACCCTGACGGTACTGCGCGACGGCAGGCTGATTGAGTCCGGCCCGATGGCGGATCTCAGCGGTGAAGACATTGTTGAGAAGATGCTCGGCCACGTGCTGAGCGATATCTATCCGCCTGCGCGTCCGCCTCACAGCGAAGAGACATTGCTGCGGGTGGAAGGGCTACACGACGACGCGTTGCTGAAGGATATCTCTCTGCATCTGCGTAAAGGGGAGATCCTCGGCATTGCCGGGCTGGCGGGGGCGGGTAAAACCGAACTCTGTAAAGCGCTGTTTGGTGCCACGAAAAGCCGCGTGGCGCGCGGTGAACTGAACCATCAGCCCTGGCAGCCGCGCGACCCGGCAGACTCGGTGCTGCGCGGTCTGGCGCTGGTGCCTGAAGAACGGCGTAAAGAGGGCATCTTTATTGATGAGCCGGTGAGCGTGAATCTGGCGGTGACGGCGGATAACAGCTTCTCGCGCTGGAGTCTGTTCGGTCATCGCCAGGCGTGGCGCTGGGCGGAAGAGGTCATTGCCCGCATAGGGATACGGGCGCGAGGGCCGGGGCAGGTACTGCGGCGTCTTTCCGGTGGCAACCAGCAGAAGGTCGCTATCGGAAAATGGCTGCGTAACGATGCCAGCGTTTTAATGTTTGACGAGCCGACGAAAGGCGTGGATGTGAAAGCCAAAACCGATCTGTTCAGGCTTATCGACGGCCTGGCACGCGAGGGCAAAGGGGTGATTTACGCCTCCGGTGAATTCGCTGAACTGGTGGGGCTGTGCGACCGCATTTGTGTGCTGTGGGATGGACGCATCGTGGCGGAAATTGCCGGGGCTGAGGCCCGTGAAGAGACACTACTTTACTATTCAACCGGAGGAACGGCGTCGTGAGCAAAGCCCTTTCAGTAACGGCGGCGGCATCTGGCCGTCAGCAAATTTTTGATTTTCTCTATAAGTGGGGCATGTTGCTGACCGTCGTCGCGCTGGTGGCCGTCTTTGGCCTGGCATCGGACAACTTCCTCGATCCGAACAACATCATCAATATTCTGCGCTCGATTGCCATTGTAACGGTGATCGCCATTGGCGTGTCGGTTTCGCTGACCATCGGTGGGTTTGATCTCTCTGTGGGATCAACCGCATCGCTGGCTAACGCATTGGTGATTTCGCTGTTCGTCTGGCACGGCTTCGGCACCACCGAATCGATTCTGATCACCCTTGCGCTCTGTACGCTGGTAGGGCTGTTCAATGCGTTTCTGATCGTCATCCTGCGTATTCCGGACATGCTGGCCACGCTGGCCAGCCTGTTTGTGATTCAGGGTGTGGCGATGACCTACAGCTATGGTGGTTCGATTACCGAGAACATGGTGCTGCCGGGCGGCGATATGGCCGAAGGAACCATTCCGGCGACGTTCAGCCTGCTGGGGCAGGTACCGACCATCGTGATTATCATGCTGGTGGTGACAGTGCTGGCACAGCTCGCTCTGTCGCTGACCACCCACGGCCGCCGTATGTATGCCATTGGCGGCAACCCGGAGGCGGCACGCCTCTCCGGTATTCGCACCACGCGCTACAAAGTGGCGGCCTACGTGATTGCCTCTCTGCTGGCAGGGTTGGGCGGCATTTTGCTGGCCTCGCGCATTGGCTCGTCGCAGGTGAATGCCGGTGGCGGTTATCTGATGGATGCGGTGGCGGCAGCGTGGATTGGTTTCTCACTGGCCGGGTCAGGTAAACCGAACGCGCTCGGGACGCTGGTGGGAGCGGTCATTCTTGGCGTGCTGTCGAACGGTCTGGTGATGCTTTCGGTGCCGTACTACGCAATGGACATTATAAAAGGGCTGGTGCTCGCCGTGGCGCTGGCGATTACCTACATACAAAAACGTTAACGATTTATAACAACACAACGGGATAACAGAATGAAAAAAATCGCACTCTCATTGGTGGCATTAGGGTTATTGACTTCTCTGCCGGGTTTCGCGGCGACATCTGCGGCGGTTCCGGCCGCGATTGCAAACCACGAAGGCCCGATCCGCATTGCGGTGATCCGTAATCTTGGCTCTGATGACAACACCACGCAGTTTGTTGCCGGGGCGGTTCAGGAAGGGAAGAAGCTCGGCTTTAAAGTCAGCACCTTTTTAAGTAACGGTGATGACGCCAAATTCCAGGACTTCGTCAACCAGGCGATCAGCCAGAAATATGACGGGATTATTCTCTCTCAGGGGCGTGATCCGTATGCGACCGCGCTGGTGAAAAAAGCGGTGGATGCGGGCATCAAAGTCTCGGTGTTTGATACTGCCGTCAACGGCGAAATCCCGGGTGTGACGGTCACCCGGCAGGACGACGCGTCCCTGACCAACCTCTCCTTCGGCCAGTTAGCGAAAGATTTCAACGGCAAAGCCAATATCGTGAAGCTGTGGGTAGCAGGCTTCCCGCCGATGGAACGTCGCCTGACGGCGTATAAAGCACTGCAAAAGCAATACCCGGGCATCAAAGAGCTGGAATCTATCGGTGCGGTGTCTTCTGACGTGCAGGGCGATACTGCCAACAAAGTGGGGGCGATTCTGGCGAAATACCCGAAAGGCAAAATCGACGCCATCTGGGGAACCTGGGATGCCTTCAGCCAGGGCGCTTACAAAGCCCTGAAAGAGAACGGCCGTACCGAAATCAAACTCTACAGTATCGACATTTCCAACCAGGATCTGCAGCTGATGCGTGAATCCGGTAGCCCGTGGAAAGTGAGTGTGGCGGTGGATCCGAAGCTGATTGGTGCCACCAACGTGCGTCTGATTGCCAACAAGATTGCCGGTGAAACCACGCCTGCGACCTACGATTTTAAAGCGGCTGCTATTCCTCAGGCGCTGCTGACCGCGCAGCCAGGCGCGGTGAACGTGGCGTCGCTGGGTAAAATCATTCCGGGCTGGGGTCAGACCGAAGATTTTATCGCGCCGTGGTTTGCGACGCTGGAAGCGAAAAATAAATGAGCGTGCTTCCAGCGCCCGAATACAGCCGCAATATGCGGCTGATTGGCCATAGTGACCAGGGTGGTCGACCGGATGGCGTACAGCTGATGGTACATCGCGGTTTTGCGTACATCGGTCATATGGTGTCGCAAGGCTTTTCGATTGTGGACGTGCGCGACCCGAAAAATCCCAAAGCCGCAGGTTATGTGCCTGCGCCGCCTGGCACCTGGAATGTGCATCTTCAGGCGCACGACGACCTGCTGCTGGTGATTAACGCCCGGGATCTGTTTGCCGATGCCCGTTTCGCGGATGAGAAGGTTTACTACACCCGTCAGGTGGGGGAAACCGTTAGTGATGTCCTGGACCAGGGCTGGAGCGCCGGGCTGCGCGTATTTGATATCTCCACGCCGGATAAGCCGCGTGAAATTGGTTTTCTGTCGCTTAACGGCATTGGCATTCACCGCATCTGGTACGTCGGTGGGCGCTGGGCGTACGTTTCAGCGCTGATCGACGGATTTACTGATTACATTTTCCTGACCATCGATCTGGCCGATCCGCGTAAACCTGAAGTGGCGGGGCGCTGGTGGCTGCCGGGGATGCACCAGGCCGAAGGTGAACAGCCGGACTGGCCGGAAGGTAAACGCTATGCGCTGCACCACGCGATTATCGCCGGTGATACCGCCTATGGGAGCTGGCGCGATGGTGGGCTAACATTGCTGGACGTAAAAGACAGAACCCGGCCGAAGCTGATTAGTCATCGCAACTGGAGCCCACCGTTTGGTGGCGGCACGCATACCGCGCTGCCGTTACCGGACCGCGACCTGCTGGTGGTGCTGGATGAAGCGGTACTCGATAACCAGGAAGATGGCGAGAAGCTGATCTGGCTGTTTGATATTCGTGAGCCGTCCAACCCGGTCAGTATCTCTACTTTCCCGCAGCCGGAGGAAATCGACTACGTGGCAAAAGGCGCGCATTTTGGCCCGCATAATCTTCACGAGAATCGACCCGGAAGCTTTGTCAGCTCAACGCTGATTTTCGCGACATATCAGAATGCAGGCGTGCGCGCGTACGATATTTCGAACCCGTATCGTCCCGTTGAAACCGGTGCGCTGGTACCTGCAGCGCCGGAGAGGATGATGGATACGCGTCCGAATCGCCCGCAGGTGATCCAGTCGTGTGATGTATTTGTGGATGCACAGGGGATTATCTACAGCACGGATTATAACGGCGGGTTGTCGGTGATTGAGTATTTGGGATGAGAGCGGTCAGATGCCCTCACCCGAACCCTCTCCCACAGGGCTGAGGGTTCCCCAGTAATTTTGTTCTTCTTAAGCAATTAAACTATTTCATTGAAATATAAGACTTATAGCGACTCCATGGTCCGGCTGAAAATCGCCGAAGCGTTTCCGTAAGGCCGGGGCGAGGCGCAGGGATGCCCGACCCGAAGCCTGAAGGAATAAGCTGAGGGTACCGCGCAGCGGCGATTTTCCTGCCGGGAGCCCGGGTTGCCAGGGCGGTGGCGGTGAACCGCCCTGGCACGTTCACTTGTATCGTCGTTACAGAGTAGCAATCAACATAAAGTGAACGGAATAACCACTACTGCTTTATATTCCCCCTCACCCCAGCCCTCTCCCTCAAGGGAGAGGGGGTATTCTGTGCCAACCTGTAATTTGTGGGGATCACTCAACCCACAGGGAGAGGGAGAAAATCAGCTGTACTGACGCACCCGCGCCACCAGTTCTTCCACGCTGTCGATGCGTCCGGCAATCACAATCAGTGCTTTGCCAAGCGTAATGGCGTGGCGCAGGCATTCGTGGCGCATGGCATCGTCCTGAATGGTATCGATATCCGCCACGTGGGAAAGCCCCACGCTGCGGCGGATCAGTTCGGTACCGCAGAAACCAATCGCGTCCTTCCACACCTTTTTCAGATATTCAGAGGCATATCCCGGTGCGCTAAGCGCGGCATCACGGGTTTTCTCGTTTGCCAGCGCCAGGAAGCGTTCCGCGAAAGTATTCCACAGTACCTGAATATCGGTCAGACGCTGTTCACGGGCGGCCGCGGCATCGCGAATGCCCAGATGCCCCGGCAGGCCGCAGAAGTTCAGCAGCAGGTTACCGATGGCGGTGCCCACGTCAAAACCGATCGGGCCGAAGTAACCGAACTCGGCGTCGATAGCTTTCAGACTGCCATCCGCCACGAAAATTGAGCCGCTGTGAATGTCCCCGTGCAGCAACGCTTCAGCCTGGGAGAAGAAGCGGTGCTTCAGGGACGCCACGGCAATTTTCAGCTGGGCGTCATCGCGCAGGGTAGCGACGTCATTTTCCAGCCCGGCCGGGTAATTGTTGCGCTCGTGGAGCTGGTACGGATCGTTGAAGAACAGATCTTCGGTGATCTCGCACATCTCCGGGTTAATGAATTTCGCGACCTGCGCTTTTTTCTCGTGCGGATGCAGATAAAAGTCGCTGGTGTGGAACAGCGTCTGGGCGAGATATTCACCCAGCTGGCGTGCAGCCTGCGGGTAGTCGTTGTTGTTGATCAACTCCCCGCGCCAGATGCGATGGCTGGAAAGATCTTCCATCACCATTACCGCCAGTGCCGGGTCATAGTGGTGAATTTTAACGGTGTACTGCGGGCAGTGCTGATAGTGCTCGACCAGGGTTTGCGCTTCCAGACGAGCGCGATCCAGCGTCAGCGGCCAGGATTCACCCACGCAGCGCACATAGGGCAGTGCCTGCTTGACGATGATGCGGCTTACACCGTCATTATCGAAAATTTTGAACACCAGATTGAGGTTGCCGTCGCCCACTTCCTGCGCCTCTACCAGCGATGATGGGTTATCGAGGCCGCCAAACTGCCTGGCATACTCCACGGCGTCCTGGGCGGTAAAGGTGTGATATTGCGACATTGCCGGTTCCTCATTGGTTTTGCTGATAAAGACATTTAGACGTCTATACATCTGGACTTCATCCTGACACAATGTGCTACAACAACGCAACAGGGAATTAACGACATGCAGACATTACAGACGACCAGCCTGCGGGTGGTGGATAATCAGCTATTTATTCTTGATCAACAGGCACTTCCGCAGGAGAAACGCTGGCTGGATGCCTCCACGACAGCGGCGCTGGTCGGCCATATTCATGCCCTGCGTGTGCGTGGTGCGCCACTGATTGGTCTTTCTGCAAGCGTGCTTCTGGCCCTGTTGGCGGAAAAGGGCAACAACCGCGACGCGCTGGCGGCAGCGCTGGAGACGCTGCGCGCTGCGCGTCCGACGGCGGTGAATCTGATGAACAACCTCGACCGTATGAAGCAAGCGCTGTGGCGAGAAGATTTCGTTCCTGCCCTGGTGGCTGAAGCACTGCGCCTGATCGACGAAGACAGGCAGCTTTGCGATGCCATCGCGAAAGCCGGTAGCACACTGGTGAAGCCCGGCAGTCAGTTGCTGACGCACTGTAATACTGGCGGGCTGGCAACGGCAGGTGTGGGGACGGCGCTGGGAGTGATTGCCCGCGCGCATCAGCAAGGCAACGTCAACAACGTCTGGGTAGATGAAACCCGTCCATTGCTGCAGGGTGGCAGACTGACCGCCTGGGAACTGGGTGAACTGGGCGTGCCGTATCAGCTGATTACCGATTCGATGGCCGCCAGCCTGATGGCAAAAGGGCTGGTGGACGCCGTGTGGGTGGGCGCTGACCGCATTGCCGCCAACGGCGACGTGGCGAACAAAATCGGTACCTATTCGCTGGCGGTGCTGGCGAAATTCCACGGTATCCCGTTCTACGTGGCTGCTCCGCATACCACGCTTGACCCGGATTGCCCGAACGGTGAAGCGATCCCCATTGAACAGCGTGCGGCCAGTGAAGTGACGGGCGTGGCCGGGAGCTTCGGTTCGGTGCAGTGGGCACCGGAAAACGCGCCGGTGTATAACCCGGCATTTGACGTTACGCCTGCGTCGCTCATCAGCGCCTGGGTGCTGGATACGGGCGTCGTTACGCCAGAAGAGGTTGCGAAAGGGAAATTTGCCTGAGTCCGGCTATCCTTTAAGGGTTTCCCTAAAAAAGAGGAGCCAAACGTGACTCTTGATCCCAGTACTGACTTAAAACTGGAACGCGTGGTGGATGCACCACGCGACCTGCTGTGGCTCTGCTGGACGACGCCAGAGCACATCAAAAACTTCTTTATTCCTGTTCCCCATAAGGTGACCGAATGTGACCTCGACCTGCGTGTGGGTGGGCGGTTCAACACCGTGTTTGAGGTGGATGGTCAGCGGATGGACAACAAGGGCGTTTTCCTCGAAATTGACCCAGGCAGGAAACTGGTCTTTACCGACGGTTACACCGAAGACTGGAAACCGGCGGAGAAACCGTTTATGACGGCAATCCTGCTGCTCGAAGATGCGGGTGAAGGCAAAACCCGCTATACGGCGATTGCGCGCCATCCATCGGCAGAAATTCGTGAACAGCATGAACAAATGGGCTTCCACGAAGGGTGGGGGATTGTGCTGGATCAGCTGGTGGCGTATGTGAAGGGGCTGAAACGGTAGTGCTTCTGGACGCCCTCTCCCACTGGGAGAGGGCGCTAAAGCGTCATGCGAGTTTCGGATACCCATCCGCAATATCATCCCCGGTAAACTGCGCAATCCAGCCCTCGGGGTTATCGAAAATACGAATGGCGGTAAAGTTCGGCTCTGAACCCATATCAAACCAGTGCGGCGTGCCTGCAGGCACCGAGATCAGGTCGTTTTTCTCGCACAGCACCTGATACACCTCATCGCCGATGTGCAGGCAGAACAAGCCTGCGCCTTCAACGAAGAAGCGCACTTCGTCTTCGCCGTGGGTGTGCTCGCTCAGGAACTTCGCGCGCAATGCTTCTTTCTGCGGGTTATCGGCCCGCAGGCTGATCACGTCCCAGCTCTGGTAACCTTTTTCCGTCACCAGTTTGTCGATCGCATGCTGATAGGCATTGATCACCGTTTCGGGCGCAGGATCGCGGCCTAAATCACGATCCGCGGCCCAGCGTTCAAAACGCACACCTTTGGCGTTGAGCTGTTGGGCGATCTCTGCGGCATTGGTGCTGTGCCACTGGTGCTTGCTGGCGTCTTTATCGGAATAAATGGTTAATGCGCTCATGAAGGGATCTGCTCCGGATTAATCTCGTCAAACTGGTGTACCTGATGATGATGACTTGCGCCGTCATCATCACCGCGAATCAGCTGCAGGGTGCGAAAACCTGCCTGCTCAGCGGCGTCCAGCTCCTGATGAATATCAGACAGGAACAGGATCTGCGACGGGGGGATCCCTGTTTGCGTTGCAATAGTCTGGTAAGACTGGACGTCGCGCTTGGCACCAATGTGGGTATCAAAGTAACCGCTGAACAGATGAGTAATATCACCTTCGTCACTGTAGCCAAATAACAGTTTCTGCGCCGCGACGGAGCCAGAGGAATAAACATAGAGATCAATGCCTTGTGCCTTCCATTTTTCCAGCGCAGGGAGCACATCCGGATAGAGATGGCCGGTAAAGTCGCCGTTGACGTAGCCGTCATGCCAGATGATCCCCTGCAGGGCCTTCAGTGCGGTCGATTTACGGTCTTCATCCATAAAGGCAAACAGCGCGTCGGTAAGCTCGCTGGCGCTGGCATGCGGATTGCTGATTTCATCACGCAGGTTGTCCAGAATCGATTTGACCGGTTCGGCGTATTGCTGGGCGGTCACGAAGGCCGCCAGTCGCTCACGCGCATAAGGGAACAAAACATCATGGACAAAACGGATATCGCTGGTCGTCCCTTCAATATCCGTCACAATCGCGCGAATCATACTCTCTCCAGTTGTCGTAAACGCATTTCACATTCAAATAAGAATTCTAATCCTTCCAGATGACGGCGGGCTTCTGCCACGTCACGTCCCCAGCAGGTTAAGCCATGACCGCGCAGAAGAAAACCATAATTAAGTGGGCGTTCCTGTGCGTAATGAGCGATTCGAGAGGCGAGGGCGTCAATATCCTGGTCGTTATCAAACACCGGGATGGCAACCGTATCCAGATGGGTGGTTTGCCCGGTGAGGGATTTTTGCATTTCAAAACCGCTAATTTTTAGCTCTGTTTCTTTGACCAGCCTGGAGAGTACCGTGGCGTTAACGGTGTGGACGTGCAGAACGGCGTTGGCCTCCGGGAACAGACGGTAGATCAGCGTATGTAGCCCGGTTTCTGCCGACGGCTTACGGCCAGACGGTGCGCGGTTGGTGGCGATCTCCACCTGCAGAAAATCTCCGGTTGTGAGGCTGCCTTTGTCTTTGCCGGATTCGCTGAGCCAGCACAGGTGTTCGTCCTGGCGTACTGACATGTTGCCGCCGGTTGCCGGAGCCCAGCCTTTTGCGCCAATCCAGCGGCAGGCGTCAACCAGGTGTGTGAGTTGCAGGTTGTCTGTCATGTTCCTTTTACCCCTTTCGGTCAGGAATATTTATAGCATATAGACGTCTAAGCGTCTTGATTGCCAAAGACTAACATCGTGTTATAGTGGCAGCAACATAAGTATTACAGGCAGGCACGACACAATGAGCAATAACGCATTGATTCCGCAGAGTAAGCTTCCCAACCTGGGGACGACCATCTTTACGCAAATGAGTGCGCTGGCACAGCAGCATAACGCCATTAACCTCTCGCAGGGGTTCCCGGATTTTGACGGCCCGAAATACTTGCAGGAGCGCCTGGCATACCACGTTGCACAGGGCGCAAACCAGTATGCACCAATGACGGGGGCACAGGTGCTGCGCGACGCCATTGCTGATAAAACCGCGGAGCTGTATGGCTATAAGCCAGACGCGAACAGCGACATCACGGTGACCGCAGGGGCGACCGAAGCACTGTATGCAGCCATTACGGCCCTGGTGCGTCAGGGTGACGAAGTGATCTGCTTTGAACCATGTTACGACAGCTATGCGCCCGCCGTTGCGCTGTCCGGCGGCGTGGTGAAACGCGTGGCGCTGCAGCCGCCGCATTTCCGCCCGGACTGGCAGGCTTTTGCCGCATTACTGAGTGAGAAAACCCGTCTGGTGATCCTTAATACGCCGCACAACCCGTCCGCGACGGTATGGCAAAAAGCGGATTTCACCGCGTTATGGCAAGCCATTGCTGAACGTGAAATCTTTGTGCTGAGCGATGAAGTGTATGAGCACATCTGCTTTGCCTCTGAAGGACATGTCAGTGTGCTGGCACATCCGCAGCTGCGGGAGCGCGCCATTGCCGTTTCGTCCTTTGGTAAAACCTACCACATGACCGGCTGGAAAGTGGGGTACTGCGTGGCTCCGGCCGCAATTAGCGCAGAACTGCGTAAAGTGCACCAGTACCTGACGTTTGCTGTGAACACGCCTGCTCAGCTGGCGCTGGCCGATATGCTGCGCGCTGAGCCAGCGCATTATCGTGACTTGTCCGGGTTTTACCGCACGCGCCGGGATCGGTTTGTGAATGCGCTCAGCCAAAGTCGCCTGGAGATTTTGCCCTGTGAAGGGACGTATTTCCTGCTGGCGGACTACAGCGCCATTTCGGATCTGGATGATGTGAGCTTCTGTCAGTGGCTGACTAAAGAGGTGGGCGTGGCGGCTATTCCGCTGTCGGTTTTCAGCGCCGACCCCTTCCCGCATAAACTGATCCGTCTCTGTTTTGCGAAACAGGAGTCGACGCTTCTCGCGGCGGCAGAGCGTCTGAATACGCTCTGATTATTTCACCGTCCAGGCTTCTGAGTAGCGACGGTCTGCAAACAGTTCCAGCAGGCCGTTGATCTGCTTCAGGCGCAGGACTTCGTCGCAGTCCATACCAAGCTCTTTCCCGATTTTCTCATCGCTCCAGCCCAACAGCGCCAGCTCACGCACAATGTCAGACATGGCGTTTATCTGGTGGCGACCGCGCGCACGGTTGTGGCGAATGGTCGCAGCCATCCGGTCAATCCTCTCCTGTCGTTCTTTACGCAGACAGGTTACCGGAAGATACCCTTTAAGCTGCTTTTTAAGCGTTGTTTTCTTTTTGCCAATTTCATGACGATGAAAACCATCGACAATTTCATAATGCTGCGGTTGATCTTCTGTCACCACGATAGGCTGCGTGAAACCGTCCAGCTCCAGCGACTGGCTGAGCAGCCGTTTTTCCGGGGGCGCAACGTTGTTGGGATTGTAATCATTGGCGGTGATATCTTCCTGTTTAATCCACAAAACACAGTCAACGGGCTGATCGCGAAAAGGGCTATTTTCATGTAGCGCCTTGCGAAAGGTATTGAGCGCGTCAATGCGCTGCTCTTCCGGAAGAGACTGTAGATAGCTATTCATTTCGTTGATTAATCGTTGTTGCATAAGATCCCCCATTCCATACGTTTTGATTTTATCCGGTCGCTGTATCGCTGATAGTGCTTTGGTTTATTGGGGCTAAAAGACAATGCCCGGCACCAGTAGTCATTATTCAGAAGTACCTTGCAGATGCGCCGCCACGAGGGAATATCCTTTGAGCCAATATCCCCTTCCTGCGTTTCGGGAATATCGGGCATGCCTTTTTTGCGGTACCAGTGCAAATACACGGCAATTTTGTTGCGGTAATGTTCTGATGTGTGTTGTGGCATGCTGTCGAGCAGCAAAAGGGCGTATTCCTGCCAGCTAAGGTGGGCCGGTTTGAGAATTTTGCGGTGGCCATAGAAATGATTGTCGTGACCGGCATAGATACCTCCGCTCCTGACACCGCTGACGCGTTCGCACATGGCTGCCCACCGCTCGGGTTCGACAACATGATAGAGCCATAGCCCCTGGCGTTGCTCGGGGCCAAAAGGTTCACAAATGCGCATGTAGCGCAGGGGGACCCCAGCCTGATACATCAGGTCGTACAATGTGTTATAGCTCGAACCGGTTTTTGCAAACCATGTCCAGATATCCGCGGTTTTCCAGTCATAGATCGGGTAGACATACCAGGCGTGCCCGCCGGGTGCCACCGTGGTCCAGGGTTTATCATCGGCAAAGCGCAGCTTGCGCGCGTTAGCGATGGCCAGGAAGCGGTTGTAGGATTCATCAGCACGGATACCGATCATAACGGCGGCAGGGCGGTTTTGAGAGAACCATTCGGAAAATGCACGGACAAAGGCTTCAAACGTCATCCCCTGCTGGTAGAAATCGAAATAGCCAGGATCGGTAATGGCATCGGACGGTGGCTGCCGGACCCAGTTTGTACCCGCTTCCCAGCACTGCCATTCCGGCTGAAACTGAGACAGGGAGTTTTGTGTTGTCAGGGGAAGAGCCACCCACCAGAAATTATCTATTACATCGTGAAAGTGGGTTCGCATATTTTCAATATGCTGGATGGTAGAGGTAAATTGTGCTTCCCAGTCAATGAACAGGACGTCAATTTTTCGCCGCATCCGGCGAGCGCATTCACAGGCAAGGTAAAGCATAACAGTCGAGTCCTTTCCTCCAGAAAATGAAATACACACTCTGGCAAAATTTTCGAGAGTCCAGGTCATTCGTTCCTGCGTCGCATTGAGGACATTCTGGTTAAGCGAGAGTTTATATAATGACATTTTCATCCTCTTCCTGAGTTATGTACGCTGGGCCAACGCTGTCTATTAACAGAGGTGGATAATATCATTTATTTTTTCAATGGGTTAGAGGATGTGTGAAAGAGTCTGGAACGATAAGTTGGAGTGATATATTGGGTACCCGGCCACCACAGCTAAGTGACCGGGTAAGAGGTCACAACATATTTATGTCTTCAATGAAATTAGAAAATACCGTGCTGTTAAGTGCCGAGCGATTGTACATAATATAAATATCAATTGACGGAATGGAAATGTCTGACTCAATCATCTTCAGGCCTAAGGCTTCACCATATTGTTTGAACGCCGTAGCGGGAACAATACCAATCAGGTTTGAGACACTGAGTACGGATAATATAGAAAGATAAGAATCACTCCGATAGCCGATATCTCTTTCGGGCAATAAACGTTCAATGTCGTCCCGGTATGTTTTGGCACCCTGTTCATCGCTGATGTAGGCCGTGAATTTCTCGTTTAACAGCTCCTCCCGCGTTGCGGCCGTACCGATTCGCGGGTGATCCTGGCGGCAGACGAGGTTCATTTGCAGCTTATGGAACACGTTGCAGGAGATTGAGCGGTTGTTCAGAGGGTAAAACGAAAAGACCAAATCCGCCTTACGATAGGCCAGGAGGTCTTCCGCTGAGTCCTGTGAAACCAAAACATCCCGCAGTTCAATCTCATTGTTATGTTTTTCCATAAGCAGCTTTATGGGAGGAAGAAGGACTTCTGGTGTCAAAAATTGTGGGCAATAAATCACAAAAGTCTTCTTCATCCCGCTGTGGTGCATGATGCTGATTGTCTGCTCAAGCTGGTTAAGGTTCTGTTCAAGATGATGATGCAGGTTTACGCCGACGGTTGTTGGCGTGATCCCCTTACCTGAACGAATAAAAAGTGGGTCATTGAGTTGATTGCGCAAACGTTGCAGAGACTGGCTCACAGCTGAAGGGGTAATGTAGAGCGTTTCAGCAGCCTTACTAATGCTAAGATGTTGATAAATACACTCAAAAATGACTAAAAGATTGAGGTCAAACTTTTTAAGATCATATAGGTTAGCCATGTTTCTTCCTGATATTGATTCGTTGTCGTGTTGTTGTCACATTTGTATTAACTATAGATTGAAGCGAATCATTTACAATCCTTGTGATTAGCCTGCTTAATAATAGTTTAAAACATACTTAATGTATCATGCCGACAGATAAATAAAATAGTTCTGAAAAAGAAGTTAAGATAAATTTATCTTTAAAAGGGTGTCTGGTTTTAAATAATGATATTGAGGTTGTTTTTCGGCTGCTTATTTACTTTTTAATTTAATTAGAATTGTACTGGAAATGTCTCTCATTATTCATTTGATGAATAATGTAATGTCACGCAACCGGGTATTCGGCCTTACCTATCACAATCATAGGCAGGAACGCGGGGGAGATGGATTGCCCTGAGTGTGTACGGGTGTTGTAATCAACGCGCTATTACGGCCTGAGTACCGGGTAAGTAGAGCGCAACGCAATGCCAGCTTTGGCTGGCACTGAATGTACCTACGGGGAGTTCAGGTATCAGGGCCGCCCATTGAGGCGGCCTTTTTACGTTTGGCTTTCCTGAAACTCCTTTCACCCTATCTTCCCACCCGGGTTGTTAGGTATGGCTGATTGATTTGATAAAGCAAACGCATTAGCCCACTCAGGGAAAGTTCGTTACCTTACATCTCAACGAAAACACGGAGGAAGTACAGATGTCTTTGATTAACACCAAAATTAAACCTTTCAAAAACCAGGCGTTCAAAAACGGTGAATTCGTGGAAGTCACCGAGAAAGATACCGAAGGCCGCTGGAGCGTGTTCTTCTTCTACCCGGCTGACTTCACCTTCGTTTGCCCGACCGAACTGGGCGACGTAGCAGATCACTACGAAGAACTGCAGAAGCTGGGTGTGGACGTTTACTCTGTGTCTACCGATACCCACTTCACCCACAAAGCATGGCACGGCAGCTCTGAAACCATCGCTAAAATCAAATACGCGATGATCGGTGACCCGACGGGTGCTCTGACCCGTAACTTCGACAATATGCGTGAAGATGAAGGTCTGGCCGATCGTGCCACCTTCGTTGTTGACCCGCAGGGCATTATCCAGGCTATCGAAGTGACCGCTGAAGGTATCGGCCGTGATGCGTCTGACCTGCTGCGTAAAGTGAAAGCGGCTCAGTATGTGGCTTCTCACCCTGGCGAAGTATGCCCGGCGAAATGGAAAGAAGGCGAAGCGACCTTAGCACCATCCCTGGACCTGGTCGGTAAAATCTAAATTTCCGTCGTCTTTCGCGCCACAGCCGCGTTGGCGTCGCGTGCTCACCCCGGTCACTTACTGATGTAAGCTCCCGGGGACTCGCCCACTCGCCGCTTTGCTGTGACACGAAATACTCAGGAAATAATCCCCTTTAAAAACGGGTGCATTAGCACCCGAATTTCTTACTAGCGTCCATGATGCAAGCGCATTCAGGCAGCCGCGTGAGGCCGCTTGCATGATGATGTTTTAAGCCCAGGAGATAACAATGCTCGACACCAACATGAAAACCCAGCTCAGGGCCTACCTTGAGAAACTGACCAAACCTGTTGAGCTGATTGCCACGCTGGACGACAGCGCGAAATCGGCAGAGATCAAGGAACTGTTGGCTGAAATCGCTGAACTGTCTGACAAAGTCACCTTCAAAGAAGACAACAGTCTGGCGGTGCGTAAGCCGTCGTTCCTGATCACCAATCCGGGTTCTGACCAGGGGCCGCGTTTTGCCGGTTCTCCGCTGGGCCACGAGTTTACCTCGCTGGTGCTGGCGCTGCTGTGGACCGGTGGTCATCCGTCAAAAGAGGCGCAGGCGCTGCTGGAGCAGATCCGCGATATCGACGGTGATTTTGAGTTTGAAACCTATTACTCGCTCTCCTGCCACAACTGCCCGGATGTGGTGCAGGCGCTGAACCTGATGTCAGTCCTGAACCCTCGCATTAAACACACGGCGATTGATGGTGGTACGTTCCAGAATGAAATTACCGACCGCAACGTGATGGGTGTTCCGGCGGTGTATATGAACGGTAACGCATTCGGCCAGGGCCGTATGACGCTGACCGAGATCGTGGCCAAAGTAGATACCGGTGCAGAAAAACGTGCGGCAGACGAGCTGAATAAGCGTGATGCTTACGACGTGCTGATTGTCGGTTCCGGTCCGGCAGGGGCGGCGGCGGCGGTGTACTCCGCACGTAAAGGTATTCGTACTGGTCTGATGGGGGAACGTTTTGGTGGTCAGGTGCTGGATACCGTGGACATCGAAAACTATATCTCCGTGCCGAAAACGGAAGGTCAGAAACTGGCCGGCGCACTGAAAGCACACGTCAGCGACTATGAAGTGGATGTGATAGACAGCCAGAGCGCCAGTAAACTGGTTCCGGCAGCGGTTGAAGGCGGTTTGCACCAGATTGAAACCGCGTCCGGTGCAGTGCTGAAAGCCCGCAGCATCATCATTGCCACCGGCGCGAAATGGCGCAACATGAACGTGCCGGGCGAAGATCAGTATCGCACGAAAGGCGTAACCTACTGCCCGCACTGCGACGGTCCGCTGTTTAAAGGTAAGCGCGTGGCGGTGATCGGCGGCGGTAACTCCGGTGTAGAAGCGGCTATCGACCTGGCGGGGATTGTTGAACACGTCACCCTGCTGGAGTTTGCGCCAGAGATGAAAGCGGACCAGGTGCTGCAGGATAAAGTCCGCAGCCTGAAAAACGTCGACATCGTACTGAATGCGCAGACGACGGAAGTGAAAGGCGACGGCAGCAAAGTGACCGGCCTGGCGTATCGCGATCGGGTGAGCGGTGATGTGCATAGCGTGGCGCTGTCGGGTATTTTCGTTCAGATTGGTCTGCTGCCAAATACCACCTGGCTGGAAGGTGCTGTCGAACGCAACCGGATGGGCGAAATCATCATTGACGCGAAATGCGAAACCAGTGTGAAGGGCATATTTGCGGCGGGTGACTGCACAACCGTACCGTACAAACAGATTATTATCGCGACAGGTGAGGGGGCGAAAGCGTCGCTGAGTGCCTTTGACTATCTGATCCGCACCAAAACAGCATAATAAAAGAAAGTAAGGCTATACCTGCAATAGCAAGAGGCCACCGAAAGTGGCCTCTTTTTTTATCTGACCACCATCACCGGAATGTGCGTATGACGGATCACGCTGGAGGCGTTGGAGCCAAGCAGGTGAGTGGTAATGGAAGGATTACGTGAACCGATAACAACCACATCGGCCTTCAGCTCATTAGCCAGTTCATTAACGGCATCACGCACGCTGCCGAACCTGACGTGCGTTTTAATGCGAGAGGGATCGATGGTGAAGTGTCCTGCCATGGTTTGCAGACGTGTTTCAGCTTCGTGCTGCAGATGTTCTTCAAAGCGACGCACATCGGCGGCAAAACGGTGCAGGTTCAGGCTGGCGGAACCCGGTAACACGTGCAAAAGATGAATAACACCGTCCTGCTGTGCAAGGAACTCGGCGTGGCGTACGGCCTTGTCGCTCAGCTCCATTTCGAAAACATCAACCGGCATAATGATTCTCTGATACATACCCGTTTCTCCTTGTTTATAAACGCTAAAACCATTCAAGCACAAAATGATATTGGTTTCTGATATCTGTCTGGCACTTTTTCATACGATGACATTTTTTGTTTTTGCGAGGCAGGAAGAGAAAATGAATTACCAGTGATGCTCAAGATAAAGCACAGCCATGACGATAATCGCCATAAAAATGATGAAAAACAGTGTGATAACCATTGCATCACTCATGACCGTCCCCACGGCACCAAAACAGGTTAAGCGTGGATTAAGCGGATTTTGTGCGGTATAGGAAAATTGGGTGAATTACCGGAAAGAGGATGCAGAAGCATCCTCTGTACAATGCGGGTTGGCGCGTGTTCAGCCGGGATTAACGGAGGTAATCGCCTGCGGCTTCTGGCTGGTAGAGCAGTTCCAGCACTTCCAGATGGGTTGAGGCCCCGCCGGGTAATTCCCAGTGAATGGTATCGCCGGTGTGCAGCCCAAGCAATGCTGCACCCACCGGTGCCAGAACGGAAAGCTGCGTGCTGCTGTCGGTCATCTGAGCCGGGTAGACCAGCGTTCGGGTCAGCTCTTCGCCGGTGGCCAGGTTACGGAATTTCACCTGGCTGTTCATGGTCACCACGTCATGCGGCATGGACTCAGGCGTACACATTTGCGCCCGGTCGAGTTCTTCATTCAGCGCGTTGGCCACCGGGAGAGAAGCGAATTCTGCTTTTTCCAGAAGCCTGTCGATACGTTCTGCGTCGAGTTCATTAATGATAATTGTGGGTCTGGACATTTATTACTCCATGTCGTTAATGCTGCGTGTAACGCAGAAACCAATCCAAAAGAAAACCCTCGCCGTCTGGCAGCGAGGGTTTAACTCTCCCGATGATACTGGCTGAGCACGTAAGTTTGAAGTGATGAAGGTCACATTCATGGGTCATATGAATTTTTGGCGAAAAACGTGATCCCTCGCAAATTTGCATTATCCTTTTTAAGCGCCCTTTGTAGGCGACTATCCGCATTCAGTGTCCCTTAATCAGGAGATCTCATGAGCGATTACGACAAACTTACCTTGAAAGACGGCAGTTATTTGCATTTTAAGGACTGGGGAAGCGGGCAACCCATCGTGTTCAGTCACGGCTGGCCGCTGACGGCTGATGCCTTTGAAGATCAAATGTTGTTTCTGGGGTCAAAAGGATTTCGTGTGATTGCGCATGACCGGCGTGGGCATGGCCGTTCTGCACAGCCGTGGGACGGGCATAATATGGATCAGTACGCTGACGACCTGGCTGAACTAACGGCGCATCTGAATCTGAAAGATGCCGTACATGTCGGCCATTCGACGGGCGGTGGTGAAGTGGCGCGCTATATTGGTCGCCACGGCACGCAGCGCGTGGCCAAAGCGGTGCTGATTGGTGCAGTGACGCCGATTATGATCAAAACCGATTTCAACCCGAACGGGGTACCGAAAGAGGTGTTTGATGGTATTCGGGAGGGGGTGATTAACGATCGTGCGGCCTTTTTCTATGAGCTGACCGCCGCGTTTTATGGCTATAACCGCCCGGGGACGAAAGAGTCCAGTGCCGTGCGGGAGAGCTTTGTCGGGCAGGGGCTACAGGGATCGATCAAGGCATTGTATGACTGCATCAACGCTTTTTCGGAAACTGACCTGCGCGCAGATCTGAAAAAGATGACTATCCCTACGCTTGTGATCCACGGTGATGACGATCAAATTGTCCCGATTGATACCTGTGGCCGTGTGGCTGCGGAGATCCTGCCTGATGCCCAGCTGAAAGTCTATGCGGGTGGCTCTCACGGTATCTGCACCACCCATAAGCATCAGATTAATGACGATTTGCTGAAATTTATTCGTTCCTGATCCCTGACGGATTGCGTTACGCTGATCGTCCTGAATCAGGGCCATGAGCGAAGCGTAATTCGTGTCTGCCCTACCAATGAGAGAGCAACATGTACTTCTACCAACCTTCTCAGGGGCACGGCCTGCCGCATGACCCGCTGAACGCCATTATTGGCCCGCGTCCGATTGGCTGGATCTCTTCCTGTGATCAAGACGGTCAGCTGAACCTTGCCCCGTATAGCTTCTTTAACTGTTTCAACTACCGCCCACCGATCATCGGTTTTTCCAGCAATGGCTGGAAAGACAGCGTGCGTAATATTACTGAAACAGGCGAATTTGTCTGGAATCTGGCAACGCGCGATTTGGCCGAAGCGATGAATGAAACCTCTGCCACGCTGCCTCACGGTGAAGATGAATTCACCTTTGCCGGGCTGACGCCGGTTGCCAGCCAGCTGGTGAATGCACCACGCGTGGCGGAAAGCCCGGTGAACTTTGAGTGCCGCCTGTCGCAGTGCATCCAGCTGACGGGGGCCGATGGTACGCCGGTCGACACCTGGCTGGTATTGGGGGAAGTGGTTGGCATTCATATTGCCGAAACGTTGCTGGAAGAGGGGATTTACCAGACAGCGAAAGCGCAGCCCATTTTGCGTGCGGGTGGGCCGACGGCCTACTACTCCATCAGCGACACCCATCGGTTTGATCTGGTTCGCCCGGATGCACGCAGGGGGTAAGATGGCCGGGCGGCAGTTTTTACTGATTTGCTCAGGGGGCGAGTCTGGCGTACTCACTCACCAGCCGCAATGCCCGGCGGGTGATCAGTAACCGGCTTTATCAATAACAAACTGTTTGCCGCAGTTACCCGGATGTGGCTGTGGGGCAAAAGAGGCCGCAGAGAGCGGTGCGTTAATGGTGTCGGCTTTTAGCGAGATCTGCATTTCAGTCAGATACGCAGGGTTACCGTCGCAGCTAAGCTTAATGGCTTTCACATTCTCCTTGCCCCAGCTTTTGGCCACCGCGTCATCAAAGTCGCTACGGCTCACGGTTTTGCCGTAGTTATCCGCAAGGAATTTCCCCACGGCGCTGCTTTTAACGTCCTGATTCATGCGTACCATCGTGCCGAAATAAGCGTCGGGATCAAAACCAAAGCAGACCCCATGCTTGGCATATTCGTAACGTTCCAGGCAGGAGTTACCACCTGCGCCGGGCATGACGCTGTTCAGTTTTGCGGCACCCGAAAGCGACAGTCCGGTTTCGGCGGCTGAACATTTGCGGCCGGCTTTGACTTCCGGCATATTCGGAGCTGGCCGCGTGGCACAGCCAAAACGCATCCAGCGGCGTTCATCCACGCCAAGTGCGGCAATAGATTTAGGTAAACCCGGCCATAGCCCGTGAACGGTCAGAAAATCGGTTTTGTTATCGCTCTCTTTCTGCAGACGACACTCGTCAGGGGCGTTGCGGTTACGATCAACCATGCTCTGACAGAACCCGGTTTGCCAGGAAAGCGCCAGCACATAGCGATCGAAATCGCCGTATTGCGTTGCCTTGAGATCGTCTGCCTGTGCGGAGAATACACAGAGTGCGAGCGCCATCGCGCCAGACGGAATAACGATATCCTTCCTGAGCATTTAATTTCCTGAACGATTGAATACGATTGATTTCTGGAAATTATTAAAGCACAAAAAGCGCCCGCAGGCGCTTTTTGGTTACAACGGATTTAACTTACGGCTGTTCCTGGTACCAGGACTTCCGTTGCGATGATCACAATGATCAGGCCAACGAGTACGGGGACCGAGGTGCGTTTTACAACTTCAAACGGCGATATTTTTGCCATCCCGGCGACGGCAACGACCACGCCCGATACCGGAGAAATGGTACGACCCAGGTTTGATGCCTGCAGCATCGGAATGGAGAGGTAAGCCGGGTTAATTCCGGAGGAGTGGGCCAGTTTCGGGATCATCTCAACGAACGCGTAGAACGGTGCGTTACCGGAACCGGTGGTCATTGCTGCCAGCATGGTCAGCACCACCAGCACCAGCATCAGAATAATACTGGCAGAACCGAACGACGTGGCGATGGAAATCAGGCTCTGGATAAAGCCGATGGTGCTCAGCCCCTGGGCGAAGACGCCCGCCGCAACTAACAGCATCACGACGCCCGCGAAGGCGTCCGCCATGCCGCGGTAAGCGACTTCCAGGCCAGAAAATACCTTCTTCGTGTCGAAGCCACGCACAAACTCCAGCACGGCAGCCAGCAGCATGCAGATGACCAGAATGGTGATGATATGCAGCTGCGGACCCCATTTACCGTCAAACACCAGCACGCCGATAATCGGGGTAAATGGCAGAATGGAATAGAATGCCGGAGCAGTGGTGGTGATTTCACTCACATCCATCATCTCATGGCTGATGTTCTCTTTTTTATCGAGATAGCGCTGCCAGAAGAAGTGCGCAATTGCCATACCGATAATTGCGACAATGGAGATAGGCAGGGTGGTTTTAAAGGCGAAATCGATCAGCGACATTTCCGCTGCTTTTGCGGCCAGTACCACGTCGCCTGACGTTGGAGAAAGAATAATGGCTGCCGGAGAGGCACAGATTGCCGCCGCTGCGCCACGGCTGATGCCGACGTTGACCATTACCGGGAACAGGGTGGCCATTAACAGTACGCCAAGTCCGGTTGCAGACGAAACGGCCAGCGACATCAGGCAGGCGAGGAAATAGGCTGCAACCATCAGCAGATAGGGGGAGTTAATGTACTGAAGAGGTTTTGAGGCCAGCTTAACAACCATATCGTTGGCACCGATATGAGTCATATAAGCGGCAAAACCGCACAGCATCATGATCATCATGCCCAGGTCGCCACCACGGCTCATGAGCAGAATTTTAATATATTCAACAATATCAGTGGCGGTATAACCGGTGCTGGTTTCGCTGGCGGGTAAGACTTTATGACCCATCAGAGCGCTCACGATCAGCAGCGTCAGGCCACCGACAAATAATACCCCAGTGGCTGAATACCCTTTAATGATGTAGCGTGCTACACCGACAATGACGATGACTCCGATAAGGAGCTCGATAAACGTAAGCATGGTGTCCCCTGTATCCTTGCTGCCCGAGAGCACAAATAATTAATAAGAAAAGCAGGATGAAATGTGCCGAATTAATGGCCAGTCCTTGCTGATTAAAATCAATAAAGATACTACTAAAAGAGATATTGACGATATTTTTGCCATTGCGGTGGCATTTATGTCATGTCGATATTGACCGACTGAAACACAATTATATGTCATTAAATTGATGGTGAATTGTTAATATATTTGGTGCGATTTCTCAGCCAGTTGATAAAGAACGTAAAACTCTTTAAAAGCACTTTTCTTTCATTCTTTTGCCTGCATATACTCAGGCTACTTTTTTCAACCTGACGATACCGATATGCACGCCAACTGGACTTATCGCCTGCGTTTCCTCAAAAAACATCTTCTGATGTTTTTGATGGCGTTTGGCTGGCTGTTGCTCCAGAGTCAGGTTGCTGTTGCATCTCATCACTGCACCATTGATTTGCGTGGCGAGATGGCTGCTATCCAGCATATGGATATGATGGCAAAACCTGGCCTGCATAACGCTGTTGATGCTTCTCCGCTGTGTGAGAAACACTGCGTACCCGATCAGGTACAAAAAGATCCCGCTCAGTTGCATCTGGTGGCGCTTCCTGCCGCCATGACGCTCACCCTGAATACACCAGAATGCGCTTCTGCGAGCGATTCTGTGTGGTCTGTTACCCCTCCAGCCGTGGGGCCTCCGGCAACGATCCGCTATTGCCGGTTCAGAGAATAAAAAGACCTGTTAATCCGTTGTTTTTATTTAATTAACGTTTAACAGGAGTTTTATCATGCGTGCTTTATTCCTTTCCGCGCTGCTTGGCGCGTCCGTCTCTTTCGCTTCTTTTGCCGTTCAGGCCAATGAGGTTTCTTCTCCGTCTGCACAACGCTGGCAAGGTCACGGGGTGGTTCAGTCGTTTTCTGCTCAATCCGTCATGCTCCGGCATGATGCCATTCCCGAACTGAAATGGCCGGCCATGACCATGCCATTTACCTTATCTGCCGGTGCAGTGCTGAATGGCGCTAAACCCGGCGATGAGGTGACCTTCACGCTTGAACGTGCGGGTGCCGGCTTCCAGATTGTCTCGCTGACGCCGCAGCGCTAAGCGAGGACACCATGAAACAACACACACTGGGCCTGTGGCTCGGTGGGGTGCTGTTCGGTCTTTTCAGCTCCGTCGTACAGGCGGAGTCGTGGACGCTCGAACAAACCCTGACCGAAGCACAGCGCTATTCAGCCGAGTTATCAGCCAGCCGCAACGAAGCGCAGGCGCTGGACGCTATGGCGGATTCCGCCACCCAATTACCTGACCCGAAGCTAAAGTTCGGCATTGAAAACGTGCCGGTGCAGGGCAATAACGACAGACGACTGACGCGTGAAGGCATGACCATGCAGAAGATAGGCATCATGCAGAGTTACATCAGTTCAGAAAAACGTGAGCGTAAGGCGCAGACCTTCCAGGCGCAGGCGCGCGGAGTATTGGCAAAGTCAGAGGCCATTCGCGCCGTTCTTCAGCGTGATACCGCGCAGGCATGGCTGGATTTGGCGCTTGCACAGCAGGCGTTAAACGCGGCCAGAACGCTGGTCAGCGAAACAGAGCATCAGCGCGGCGTGCAGAAGGCGAGCGTCGGGGCGGGAAGCTCAACCCCGGACAGCGTGCTGGCGCTGCAGATGACCCTGAGTGCAATGCGCGATAAAGAGACGCTGGCTCAGCGGGATGTGCAACTGGCGCAAAGCCGCCTGCTACAGCTGACGGGGCAAGCTATTCCTGATGTACGCGGGCCGTTGCCGCGTTATCAACGTTTGCCCGCCGATGAAAAAACGCTGGAAGAGGGGATTACCCGCCACCCTGAAGTGGAGGCGGCTCGTCGCGAAGCAGAAACGGCCAAAGCCCGTTCAGCGCAATCGGAAGTAGCCGCGATCCCTGATGTGGATGTGGAGGTGTTTTATGCCCATCGTGCCGAGGGATATGACGATATGGCAGGGGTGATGTTCAGCGTGGATCTGCCCATTTTCCAGTCTAAACGACAGGACAAAGATTATGCCGCCGATGTCTCCCGTTCGATGCAGGCCGTCGATCAGTTAACGCTTATCAAACGTGAGCATATTGCGCAGGTTCAAACCCTGGTTGCGCAATATCAGGCGGCGCAGATCTTGTGGCAGCGCCAGCGGGATGAGGTGTTGCCTTTGCAGCGTCAGCGGCTGGACGTGCTGACGGCGCAGTATCGTTCCGGACAGTCGGATCTTCCGACACTTCTGGAGGCACGTCGTGGCGTGCTGGACACGGAACTGGCGGTGAATCAGGCCGAGCGCGAGATGGCGCGTACCTGGGCTGCCGTGAACTGGCTGATACCGCAGGAGCTGGCACAATGAAAAAAACAACCTTAACTGCCGTCGCGATTGCCGTCGTTGTGGCCGCCAGCGGTGGTTATTTCGTGGGGAAAAAACAGTCCAGGCAACCGGCGACGACTGCGCAACCCACCGAACGTAAAGTGCTTTACTGGTACGACCCAATGATGCCCGGCCAGCGTTTCGATAAGCCGGGTAAATCTCCCTTTATGGATATGGATCTGGTGGCACGCTACGCCGATGAAGAGAAAGCGGCGACCGGCGTCGGGATCAGTACACAGCAGCAGCAAAACCTGGGGATGAAAACAGCCAAAGCACAGATGCGCCAGCTGGTTTCACCGTTCTCCGCCTTTGCCACGGTATCAACGGATGAGCGTAGCGTGTCGGTGGTTTCGGCCCCGGCCAACGGTGTGGTGTCGCGGCTGTTTGTTAACGCCCCTCAGCAGCAGGTGAAAGCCGGGGAACCTCTGGCACAGCTGTGGATCCCCCAGTGGACGACGGCCCAGCAGGAGTATCTGGCCGTACGCCAGTTGGGTGATGCCGGGCTGACTCGCGCAGCACGTGAGCGGCTGGCGCTACAGTTTATGCCGGAAGAGGTGATTCGGGCGCTTGAGCGCAGCGGTAAACCCCAGACAACATTGACGCTGCGCGCCGCCAGGGCCGGATATGTGGTGAAGCTTGACGTGCGGGAAGGCGCACAAATTACGGCCACGGCACCGCTCTTTGAGATAGCGAGCCTCGATCCCGTCTGGCTGGTGGTTGATTATCCGCAGACGCAGGCGCAGTCCCTGACGGTGGGGAGCAAAATGGTCGCCACGACGGAAAGCTGGCCTGGAGAGCGGTTCCACGGCACGGTCAGCGAGCTACTGCCGCAGATGGAAACGACGACGCGAACGCTAAAAGCGCGCATTGTGCTGGAAAATAACGGCCAGAAGCTGAAACCGGGGATGTATCTCACCGTATCCCGTGCCGAAGAGTCAAAACGTCCGCCGGTGCTGGCCGTACCGGAAGAGGCGGTGATCAGGAGTGGTAATGCCGCGCGTCTGTTGATTGCAACAGGAGAGGGCTATTTCCATCCGGTGAATGTGGAGACCGGGCTGACGGCACAAGGGTGGACGGAGATCCGCTCCGGGCTGAAAGAGGGGGATGACGTGGTGACCTCCGGTCAGTTCCTGATCGACTCAGAAGCCAGCCTTCGTAGCGTGATGCCGGAGGTGACACCATGATCGCGGCAGTGATTCGGGCTTCATTGCGCAACCGGCTGCTGGTGATCCTGGCTGCCCTGATGATGGCAGGCTGGGGCTGGTGGTCGGTGCAGCGCGCACCGCTGGATGCGCTTCCTGATTTGTCGGATGTGCAGGTGATCGTCAAGGCGAGTTATCCGGGTAAAGCGCCACAGGTGATTGAAGATCAGGTGACCTGGCCGCTGACAACCTCGATGTTGTCCGTGCCGGGAGCGAAAACGGTGCGCGGCTTTTCCATGTTTGGCGATGCCTACGTCTACGTACTGTTTGAGGATGGTACTGATCTCTACTGGGCGCGTTCCAGGGTACTGGAGTATTTAAGCCAGGTGCAGGCGCAATTTCCTGCCGGGGTGAAAGTATCGCTGGGGCCAGATGCAACGGGCGTCGGCTGGATTTACGAATATGCGTTGGTCGATCGCAGCGGTAAACACAGCCTGGCGGACCTGCGTGCCCTTCAGGACTGGACGCTGAAATTTGAGCTTAAAACGGTGCCTAACGTCTCTGAGGTCGCCAGCATCGGCGGGATGGTTCGTCAGTATCAGATTGTGGCCGATCCGGCGAAGATGCGTGCGCTGAATATTACCCATAACCAGCTTTCCAGTGCTGTTCAGGCCGCGAATAAGGAGAGCGGCGGTGCGTTGCTGGAGATGGGCGAAGCGGAATATATGGTGCGCACGACGGGTTACCTGCGCTCGCTGGATGATTTTCGCAACGTAGTGATTACCAGCCGTGATGGGGTGCCGGTTCTGCTCAAAGATGTCGCCACGATTGGCTTCGGTCCGGAGATCCGCCGGGGTGTCGCGGAGCTGAACGGTGAGGGGGAGGTTGCCGGTGGCGTGGTGGTGATGCGTTACGGGCAGAATGCGCTGGAGACGATCCATGCGGTGAAGGCAAAACTGCATGAATTGCAGAAAACGCTGCCGCAGGGTGTTGAAATTGTCCCCGTGTATGACCGCTCGACCCTGATTGAAGAGTCGGTCAAAACGCTGACCCATAAGCTGCTTGAAGAGTTTGCCGTGGTGGTGGTGGTCTGCGCGCTGTTTCTGTTCCATTTTCGTTCGGCGCTGGTGGCGATTGTCTCCCTGCCGCTGGGCATTCTGGGCGCATTTGTGGTGATGCATTATCAGGGTATCAACGCGAACATTATGTCGCTGGGTGGTATTGCCATCGCCATTGGGGCAATGGTGGATGCGGCGATCGTGATGATTGAAAACATGCACAAAGTGCTGGAGCAGTGGCGGCACGATAATCCTGGCAAAACACCGTCGTCGGGGGACTACTGGCATCTGGCCGAACGTGCAGCGGTGGAGGTGGGGCCGGCGCTCTTCTGCAGCCTGCTGATCATCACCCTGTCGTTTATTCCGGTCTTCTCGCTTGAAGCGCAGGAGGGGAGGATGTTCTCGCCGCTGGCGTTCACCAAAACCTGGTCGATGGCTGTGGCGGCAGGGCTTGGGATCACGCTGGTGCCGGTGTTAATGGGGTATTTCATTCGCGGGAAAATTCCTGACGAAAAGGCCAACCCGATCAACCGTGTGCTGATCCGCCTGTATGAACCGCTGCTGGATAAGGTGCTGACGTTCCCGAAAACCACGCTGGTGCTGGCATTTGCACTGTTACTCGCCACGCTCTGGCCACTAAGTCGTCTGGGCAGTGAGTTTATGCCGCCACTGGACGAAGGTGATTTGCTGTATATGCCATCAACATTGCCGGGGATTTCTGCCCGGGAGGCATCACGGCTACTACAGCAAACGGACAGGCTGATCAAAAGTGTACCGGAAGTGGCGAGCGTGTTTGGTAAAGCCGGACGAGCCGAGTCCGCAACCGATCCTGCACCGTTAACCATGCTGGAAACAACCATCCATTTTAAACCCCGCGACCAGTGGCGGCCGGGAATGACACCGCAAAAACTGGTAGAGGAGCTGGATAAAACCGTGTCGGTACCGGGGATCGCCAACGTGTGGGTTCCGCCGATTCGCAACCGTCTGGATATGCTGGCAACCGGGATTAAAAGCCCGGTAGGTATTAAGGTCAACGGCAATAACATTGCTGATATTGAGCGAGTTGCGCAGCAAATCGAGCAGGTTGTAAAGCAGGTTCCCGGTGTCACGTCAGCCCTGGCTGAGCGGCTGGCGGGCGGTCGTTATGTGGATATCCGTATCGACAGGCAAAAAGCGGCACGCTATGGCGTTTCCGTCGATGAGCTGCAAAGTATGGTTTCTACGCTGGTGGGTGGCGATAACATCAGCGAGGTGCTCAACGGACGCGAACGTTATCCGGTTAATCTGCGTTATCCCCGCGATCTGCGCGACAATGTCGATAAATTGCGGGTCTTACCGGTCGTTGCCGCAAACGGTAGCCAGGTGGCGCTCGGTGAACTGGCTGATATCATCGTCACCGAAGGCCCGCCAATGCTAAAAAGCGAAAATGCGCGCTTGTCTGACTGGATCTACGTGGATTTACGCGGGCGCGATCTGAAGTCTGCCGTGGATGAAATGCAGAAGCGTGTCGCTGAAAATGTGGTTTTACCGCAGGGGGTTTCTCTCTCCTGGTCAGGGCAGTTTGAATATCTTGAGCGGGCGACGGCAAAGCTGAAAATAGTTTTGCCGGTGACGTTAATGATCATATTTATACTGCTATGGCTAACCTTTAAGCGAGTGACAGATGTCCTGGTAATAATGGGGACTTTACCTTTCGCACTTATTGGCGGGGTATGGTTGTTGTGGTTACTGGAATATAATCTCTCCGTTGCAGGGGCGGTGGGTTTTATCGCCCTCTCAGGCGTTGCCGCGGAATTTGGCGTAATTATGGTTCTCTATTTAAATCATGCACTGGATAAATACCGCAGCCGTGAACCGGACGGTGGGAACGCGACACTGATGCGCGCTATTCATGAAGGTGCTGTGCTACGCGTGCGGCCGAAGGTGATGACGGTTGCGACCATCATGGCGGGATTACTGCCGATCATGTGGGGGGGTGGCAGTGGTTCCGAAGTGATGCAACGCATTGCAGCCCCGATGGTGGGTGGGATGGTGACGGCACCTCTGTTGTCGATGCTGGTTATTCCCGCGCTCTATAAATTGTTACATCAACGCTAAAGATGCATCCTGCATGCGCTTATTCAGACATGCAGGAACGCTTTTCGGAATATTCCAGGGAAAGGTATTATTAATTAGGAATAACGTAGTTGTCTGTTGAGACACGATTCAACTATTTTATGGTAAACTTTGCGCCGAATACTAAGAATGGTAATTGCATTGTGATCGTACGTAATAAATTATTTCTGATTTTATTGTTTATTTTTGGACAGTTAATGTTCTCTTCTGTTGTGCAGGCAGAAGACAACGCGACGGATAAAGGCTGGTTCACCACCTTTAAGGATAACGTTTCACAGACCTGGAAAGAGCCGGAACACTATGATCTCTATATTCCGGCAATAACGTGGCACGCACGCTTTGCGTATGACAAAGAAAAAACAGACGACTACAACGAGCGTCCCTGGGGGGCTGGTTTTGGTCAGTCACGCTGGGATGACAAAGGGAACTGGCACGGTATCTATCTGATGGCGTTTAAAGACTCCTTCAATAAATGGGAACCGATTGGCGGTTATGGCTGGGAGAAAACCTGGCGTCCGTTAGCGGACGATAACTTCCACGTTGGGCTGGGTTACACCGCCGGGGTTACCGCGCGCGACAACTGGAAGTACATCCCGCTCCCGATAGTGCTGCCGTTAGCCTCTATTGGCTATGGTCCCGCAACGTTCCAGATGACGTATATTCCGGGGACATACAACAACGGTAACGTTTACTTTGCGTGGATGCGCTTTCAGTTTTAACTGAAAAAACTTTACATGTTGGTGAAAAAACGCACTGTTGTTGAATCATAAAGGATAAAAAACGTCCGACAAAAATTAACGCGACTTTTGTCACTTTTTATCAAAGAAGCGCTGGACAAAACGTCCCACAATTGATGTACTGATACCCGACACAGCATTTGTGTCGTTTTTTAATGTAAAGGTAATTTTGATGTCTAAGATTAAAGGTAACGTTAAGTGGTTTAATGAGTCCAAAGGATTCGGTTTCATTACTCCTGAAGATGGCAGCAAAGACGTGTTCGTACACTTCTCTGCAATCCAGTCTAATGGTTTCAAAACTCTGGCTGAAGGTCAGCGCGTTGAGTTCGAAATCACTAACGGTGCCAAAGGCCCTTCTGCTGCTAACGTAATCGCTCTGTAATTCAGACGCGTCAGCAAGAATTTCAAAACCCGCTCACTGAGCGGGTTTTTTTCGTTCTGAGTCAACCAATCAGATACATTTTCAGGAAGCTGGCGATGATCAGCACGCTCAACAGCACCATTCCTGCGCTCATCAAACTCTCTTTCATTCTGTCACCCTCATTCTGTATGACACCCAGAGTGACAGAGAAAAATTAAGCCAACATTAACGCTTCGTCAGTCATTGCGCACTGGCAGAGGAAAATAACCAGAATGCGATCCCGGTCATCGCAAAAGAGCCGAGCATGTTGATCGCAATGTTCATCAGCGCCCAGCCGACGCGGCCTTCCTGAAACAGAAAAACGACTTCGGCAGAGAAGGTTGAAAAGGTGGTCAAACCGCCGCAGAACCCGGTGGTAATCAATACCTTCCACACCGGGTCGATGTGCGTCATACGGTTAAACCAGGCCAGCCCCATGCCAATGATAAATGCCCCAATCAGGTTTGCGGCCAGCGTTCCCATTGGAATAACCTGATGCAGGGGATTAAACCGCATACTCAAGAACCACCGTGCAACGCTACCTGTGCCCCCACCAATAAAAACGGCTAAAAGTAGTTGAAACACTGTAAATACCTGCTATTTGATGTGTAAGAGCGTCGAGTGTAACGCTGTTTATGTTTAGGGGACAAATATGTATGTTGCGGTAGGGCAGTTCGCGGTGACGCCAGAGTGGGAGGTGAATGCACGAAAATGTCTCTCCCTGATGGCTGAAGCACGGCAGAAGGGCGCATCGTTACTGGTGCTCCCCGAGGCGCTGCTGGCGCGGGATGACAATGACCCCGATCTCTCGGTGAAGTCGGCACAGTCGCTGGAGGGGCCGTTTTTGAACATGCTATGCCAGGAGAGTGCGGGTAATACCATGACGACTGTTTTGGCGGTACACGTCCCTTCAACACCGGGGCGCGCCATCAATACGCTCGTGGTATTGCGTGATGGTGCCATCATCGCACGCTATGCGAAGCTACATCTCTACGATGCGTTCAGCATTCAGGAATCGCGGCTTGTTGACCCAGGCGATGTCATTCCACCGTTGCTTGAAATTGATGGACTTAAGATTGGGTTGATGACTTGTTATGATGTGCGCTTTCCCGATCTGGCTCTGAACCTCGCCTTGCAGGGGGCGGATGTTCTGGTATTGCCCGCTGCGTGGGTGAAGGGGCCGTTAAAAGAGCATCACTGGGCGACGTTGCTTACAGCACGTGCGCTGGATACCACCTGTTATGTGGTGGCGGCAGGGGAGTGCGGCAATAAAAATATCGGCCAAAGCAGAGTGGTTGACCCCCTGGGTATCACCATTGCGGCAGCAGCGGAAGCGCCGGTGTTGCTGCTGACGGAAATCATTTCAGAAAGGATTGCGCTTGCGCGCCAGCAATTACCTGTTCTTCGCAACCGTCGGTTTGCGCCACCGCAATTATTGTGATGTTTTTTTCAACAACGCTTGATTCACCTTGTTACAGATTGCTATTGTGTGCTCGCGCTAAATGACCGTTAATACAATCAGGTTTTTGGCGCTGAATGCAGCCTGTTTTATGTAAAGAAGGTATCTATGGGTGAGATTAGTATTACCAAACTGCTGGTGGTTGCCGCACTGGTCGTCCTGCTGTTTGGTACCAAGAAGTTACGCACGCTGGGTGGCGACCTGGGTGCCGCCATTAAAGGCTTTAAGAAAGCGATGAACGACGACGATGCAGCGGCGAAGAAAAGCGCCGAAGATGACGTCCCGGCAGAGAAGCTTTCTCACAAAGAGTAACAGCAATGCCTGAGGGCTTGCGAAAAAAAACCGGCTCAGATGGCCGGTTTTTTTGCATTACTGTAAGTAAATATTACAGAATTATTTAACTTCTTCGCCTTTTGCCTGCATGTCGGCATGGTAAGAAGAGCGAACAAACGGGCCACAGGCTGCATGGGTAAAGCCCATTGCCATGGCTTCGGCTTTCATCTCATCAAACTCATCCGGGCTAACGTAACGCTGTACCGGCAGGTGATGGCGGCTTGGCTGCAGATACTGGCCCAGCGTCAGCATGGTCACACCGTGGCGGCGCAGGTCGCGCATAACTTCAATGATTTCAGCATTGGTTTCGCCGAGACCAACCATCAGGCCGGACTTCGTCGGGATATCCGGGTGCGCTTCTTTAAAACGTTCCAGCAGCTTCAGGGACCAGTTATAGTCAGCGCCCGGGCGCACCTGGCGATAAAGGCGCGGTACGTTTTCCAGGTTGTGGTTGAACACGTCTGGTGGCGTCGCTGTCAGGATATCCAGCGCACGATCCATACGGCCACGGAAGTCTGGAACCAAAGTTTCAATCTTGATGTTTGGGCTTTTTTCGCGGATAGCCGTAATGCAGTCAGCAAAATGCTGAGCACCGCCATCACGCAGGTCGTCACGGTCAACGGACGTGATCACCACATAGCGCAGCGCCATGTCGGCGATGGTCTGTGCCAGTTTTTGTGGTTCATTAGCATCAGGTGCAACAGGGCGACCATGAGCAACGTCGCAGAACGGGCAACGGCGGGTACAGATTGCACCCAGAATCATAAACGTCGCAGTGCCGTGATTGAAACATTCAGCAAGGTTCGGGCAAGAGGCTTCTTCACAGACAGAGTGAAGGCCATTTTTACGCATCGCCGCTTTGATCCCCTGGATACGCGAAGAGTCGGCCGGAAGTTTAATTTTCATCCATTCCGGTTTTCTTAACAGCGCCTCGCGCTCTGTAGCCACGTTTTTAACCGGGATAAGGGCCATTTTATCGGCATCGCGGTATTTAACACCGCGTTCCATCACAATGGGTTTACTCATAGCGTGCGTGTTCCAGTTGCGAATATCGAAGGAAAGCGTTTCAATTCAAGGGAATGTTGTATTTATCAACTATTTTTGAACGAACGACAGGCAGTATATCATTGAAACGGTCGATAAAGCAGCCTGCCAGATCGCCAATTTGTAAAATAGTTGTTGTTTTGTGCCTTTTGCCCTGCATGTGGCAGGGGCTTGTGCTGCGCCAGCCTGTCAGAAAGCCTGGCAGATGATATTGATAACGTTTTCCAGTACCGGATCGCGCAGACTGAGTTTGTTGTAATGCAGTGAAATTTCAATGGATTCTGCATTGAGCTGGCTGAGCGGAATCTCCTCCAGTGGCCAGCATTTACGTAGCAAGTGATACAGCCGGGAGGGCATGATGCAGAGCATGTCGCTACTGCCAATCAGGGACGCGGTGGTAAACATATTGTAACTGCTAAAACTTATCTGGCGTTCCGGGAAGATTTCATCAATACGCTGGCGTAGCGAATTCAGCGCTTGCCCTTCAGTTATGAATGACGAGTGATCATAGTTACGCAGATTTTCAATGGTCAGGGGTTCGCTAAGCGCCGGGTGGTTCTGGCGACAAACAAGCACCAGACTGTCGGCATAGAGAACATGTTGCCCCAGTGCTCTGGCGCTGAAATGACTAATATCAATCACCACGTCGGTCTGGAACTGCGCAAGCTGAATTTCTGGTTCGTTGAGGGGAACATTGTGCAGCAGGAGCTGTGGCACATGGGATTTCATAGCCTGGAAGATCGCCGGCATCACCTGCACGCCTACTGAAGGGGTACAGCCGATGGTGATGGTTCTCTGTTTATCATAGCTTCCGGTTAAATCCAGTGCGCCCAGAATCGATTCCAGCCCCTGGCTGATGTACTCATGAAGATGCGTGGCATAGGCCGTTGGCGTGACGCCCTGACCTTTACGAATAAATAACGGATCGGGAAATATAGCGCGCAATTTCTGAATTGACTGGCTAATTGCAGAGGGCGTGAGATTGAGAATTTTCGCAGCGTTTACGATACCCTTGTGGACATATACAGCCTCAAAAATGGTCAGTAAATTGAGATCAATATTACGTAAAGTCCGAAAAATTTGCGGCTTGTCTTCTCCACCGGATTCATTCAGGCGCTTGGCTGGTAAATTATGATACACCACGCTTTCACTCCGTATACATTCACAATATGAATGATAGTTGAATTTATTTATTATGCTTGTAGAGATTCGTAAAGTGCTGGTTGTGTTTCACTTGTTTATCAAAAACAAACAATTGTGCGATTATCAGACAAGTTACATTGGTTCCGCAGGCAGCATTGTCTTGAGGTTAAATAATATGTAACGCTAATATTCGGGCGATTCGAAAATATAGAAGATGGGGATTATTGTAAAGCGTAAAAGCGGCAAATAAGCAGTGGCCCGTCAAATAATCGAGCCATGAGGTATGATATATTAAGCAGTGATATATTCGTGAGGAGGATTGTTAAGCAGTGCTAACATATTGTTCAACAGCACGGGACGAATATTATCTGGCGTAGCAGTTGCAACCCACTGGCGCATTTGCGTCATTTCCATTCCGGCATAGCCGCAAGGGTTAATGCGCTGAAAAGGCGTAAGATCCATATTAATATTCAGTGCCAGACCGTGGAATGAGCAGCCTTTACGAATACGCAGACCGAGTGAGCAGATCTTCATTTCCCCGACATAGACGCCCGGAGCATCGGCTCGCGGATGGGCATCAATACCATATTCAGCCAGCGTGTTGACGACAGTTTGTTCCAGCAGGGTCACCAGTTCACGCACGCCCAGCTTTCTGCGTTTCAGGTTAAGCAGGACATACATAACCTGCTGGCCAGGGCCGTGGTAAGTTACCTGCCCGCCGCGATCGCTCTGAATGACCGGTATATCACCCGTCATCAACAGGTGTTCGGCTTTTCCCGCCTGTCCCTGGGTAAATACCGGCAGGTGTTCTACCAGCCAGATCTCATCAGGTGTGGTGTCATCGCGTGAGTCGGTGAAGTCATGCATAGCCTGGGAGACAGGCTCGTAGGGTTGCAGCCCGAGATGACGGACAAGAATTTTATCCTGGTACAAAACAGCGTCTCCGAAGACGAGGGACAAAAGGTGAAGCGAGTATATCACAGGGGGGCGATGGGTTACCCGGCTAACCGGGTAACCGCAGAGGGTTACAGCACCATACGAACAATATCGATATTACCTAACTCTTCGTACAGTGTTTCAACCTGCTCAATGTGTGTAGCCGTAATAGTAATGGAAACTGAGTGATAGTTACCTTTACTGCTTGGTTTTACGGTTGGAGAGTAGTCACCTGGCGCATGGCGCTGTACCACTTCAACCACCTGATCAACCAGCTCAGGCAACGCCTGCCCCATTACTTTGTAAGTAAATGGAGTAGGGAATTCAAGCAGTTCGTTAAGTTTGGTTTTCATGTCAGCTCCGGCTTATGTGTAAAAAATAATAACTCCCGCCACAGGGCGGGAGTTTTACTGATACATAGTATATGGGGATCAAAATCACACTTTCAAGTGTTCAATTTTTATCCAAACCAGTGATGGAACATCAGCTTAATGTAATCAATGATTTTGCCGAAGAAATTGCCTTCAGGAATTTCCTGCAGAACAACGAGTGGGCGCTGATCGATAGTTTTGCCATCCAGCTGGAAGTTGATGGTACCCACAACCTGGTTTTTCTGCAGCGGTGCGTGCAGTTCGGTGGTGTTCAGCACGTAGCTGGCTTTCAGATCCTTCATACGACCACGAGGAATGGTCAGGTAGAGGTCTTTATCCACACCCAGGGAAGCACGGTCGTTGTTACCGAACCAGACTGGCTCAGAGGCGAACTCTTTGCCTGCTTTCAGTGGGTTCACGGTTTCGAAGAAACGGAAGCCCCAGGTCAGCAGTTTTTTGCTTTCTGTTTCACGGCCTTTAAAGGTACGGCCACCCATCACGGCAGAGATCAGACGCATCTGACCTTCTGTGGCAGAGGCCACCAGGTTGTAACCGGCTTTGTCGGTATGGCCCGTTTTGATGCCGTCAACGTTCAGGCTGTTATCCCACAGCAGACCGTTACGGTTGGTCTGGCGGATCCCGTTGAAGGTGAACTCTTTCTCTTTATAAATGGAGTATTCGTTCGGCACGTCACGGATCAGCGCCTGGCCAATCAGCGCCATGTCGCGTGCTGAACTGTACTGCCCATCGGCATCCAGGCCGTGAACGGTCTGGAAGTGGCTGTTTTTCAGGCCGAGTGCAGTAACGTAGCTGTTCATCAGACCGACAAACGCATCCTGGCTGCCTGCCGAGAAATCAGCCATTGCGACACAGGCGTCGTTACCGGACTGCAGGTTAATACCGCGGATCAGCTGAGAAACAGGAACCTGCATGCCAGGTTTCAGGAACATCAGTGATGAACCCTTGAACACCGGGTTTCCGGTTGCCCAGGCATCGTTACCGATCGTCACCATGTCGGATTCTTTAAATTTACCTGCCTTCATGGCCTGACCGATAACATAGCTGGTCATCATTTTGGTCAGGCTGGCCGGATCGCGGCGAGCGTCGGCATTCTGTTCTGCCAGAACTTTGCCAGAGTTGTAATCGATCAGGATGTAGGATTCCGCGTCTATTTGCGGAACGCCAGGGATCATGGTCTTGATATTCAGGTCATCGGCGTGAGCTGCAGAAAGAGCAGCTGCGCAAAGGGCCGTGGTCAGCGCCATGCGCTGCACAAAACGAGCAGAAAAAGTGGTCTTCATGGTCAGAACTACGACATCCGTGATGGAATTAAAAAAAGTGCCTTACTATAGCAAATGCTATACAGGCAGGCATCCGACTTTCAGTATGACTTTGTGAACGTGAGTTACACAAACCGACAATTCGGATACCGCCGATTACTTACTTCGCAACAGCAATAAAGGACTGCAGTTGCGCTTCATTTTGCAGACGCTGCTGCAGGGAGGCGGCCTGTGATTTGCTGGCAAACGGCCCCATCTGAATACGCCAGACGGCTCCGTTTTGCTCAACGCGCCCAGGTACACCAAACTGCTGGCTTAAGCGTTGCTGATACTGCTGCGCACGTGCCCGATCGCTGACCGCACCCACCTGAACCACGAAACCACCGCTGGCAGCTGCAGGAGCAGAAACGGCTGTACCAGGCGTGCTGGCTGGAGCCGTGACAGGCGCGGGCTGTGTGACAGGAGTGGACTGCGTGACAGGAGTGGCAACAGGAGCTGGCGTCGGTTCGCTGCCTTCCAGTACGCCCGGGGCTAAGGCCGTCGGAGCCCCCAGGAAGCCGCTACTCTTTACCGGTGCACCCGTGCTGTCATCGCTTTGCAGCGTATCGTTGCTGATTGCGTGGACATCTCCCCCTGCCTGAGCAGGCTCAGCGGGGGAAGAGGCACTCCCCATTCCGCCGTTCAGATCCGGGCGATCGGGAAGGGCGTACGTCTGTTTCGCCACAGTCGTACAGGCCGTACCCGGCCCGGAGAGCGAGCCGTCCTGCGCCACGATAATTGGGTCGATACGGACTTTGGTATTGTTCGACGTGTTCAGACGGTCTGCTGCAGCGCGAGACAACGAAATTACACGGTCGTTACCGTATGGACCACGATCGTTGATGCGTACCACGATCATTCGGCCATTTGCCAGGTTAGTGATGCGGGCATAGCTCGGAATGGGCAGCGTTGGGTGTGCCGCCGTGATCTGCACCGGGTCGAACGCTTCACCTGATGCGGTCAGGTTGCTACCGGGTTCAGCATCATAAATGGCGGCAAAGCCAGCCTGGCTGAAACGGGAAGGATCCTTAACGATTTTGTAGCTCTTGCCGTCGCGCTCATAATCCTGATTCGCGCTGGCATTCAGCGGTTCGTAAACGGGATCGGCTCCGCTGATTTCAACAATCGGGCCATTACAGACAGCAGGCTGCGGCGGCGCGACAGTCGCCTGTTGCTGACCATCATTTGTACAGGCCGCAAGTAAACTTGCTGCGATGCAGATACCCAGCCACTGCTTACGCATTCCTATCCCCTTATTTTTATACGCTTTTTGACAACATTTTTCTGTGAGTATGGATCGACATCACGATACCAAACCCGGCCATCAACACGATCAGTGCCGAGCCTCCGTAACTCACCAGCGGTAGCGGTACGCCTACAACCGGCAGAATACCACTCACCATACCAATATTTACGAAGACATAAACGAATAAAATCAACATCAACCCGCCCGCCATGACGCGGCCAAAGGTGGTTTGCGCGCGTGCGGCAATCCACAGTCCTCGCATGATCAGTAGCACGTAAAGCGCCAGCAGGATTAAGATGCCAACCAGTCCCAGCTCTTCCGCCAGTACCGCAAAGATAAAGTCGGTGTGGCGTTCCGGCAAGAATTCCAGCTGCGATTGGGTTCCGTGCAGCCAGCCTTTACCGCGCAGGCCACCGGAGCCAATAGCAATCTTCGACTGAATAATATGATAGCCCGCGCCCAGCGGATCGGTTTCTGGATCGAGCAGCATCATGACGCGCTGGCGCTGGTAATCATGCATCAGGAAGAACCAGAGTACAGGGATAAAGGCCGCGATCAGCACCACTGCGATACCAATCAGACGCCAGCTTAGCCCCGACAGGAACAGTACAAACAGGCCGGACAGGACGATAAGAATTGAGGTGCCGAGGTCAGGTTGTGCTGCTACCAGCAATGTTGGCAGGAAAATTAGCGCCAGTGCGATTGCGGTGTTTTTTAGCGAAGGTGGACAGACGTCGCGGTTGATAAAGCGCGCCACCATCAAGGGTACGGCAATTTTAGCAATTTCAGACGGCTGGAAGCGCACAACCCCCAGATCAAGCCAGCGCTGAGCCCCTTTTGAGATCGCACCAAAGGCGTCTACGGCGACCAGCAGGATAATACAGAAAATGTAGAGATAGGGTGCCCAGCCTTCGTAGACGCGTGGCGGTATTTGCGCCATGACGACCATAATGACCAGACCCATTGCGATCTGACCAATTTTACGCTCCATCATGCCGATGTCCTGGCCGCTGGCGCTCCAGATAACCAGCGCGCTGTAGGTCAGCAAAGCCAGCAGAATCAGAAGCATCGCTGGGTCGATGTGGATTTTATCCCACAGCGATTTTTTATTTGGATTATCCGTCATGATTATTGGTCCTCCGCCGCAGCGGATGCCGGGGTTTCAGTCGGCAGTTCGGTGTTGTTATCGCCCAGCATAATGTGGTCGAGGATTTGGCGCATGATGGTACCTACCGCCGGTCCAGCACCACCGTTTTCCAGAATCATTGCTACCGCAACCTGCGGGTTATCAAAAGGAGCAAACGCTGTCATGAGTTTATGGTCACGCAGACGTTCAGCAATTCTGTGCGCGTTATAGGTTTCATTCGCCTTCAGACCAAAGACCTGAGCGGTACCTGATTTGGCGGCCACCTTATACGGCGTTCCGGTAAAATACTTATGTGCTGTACCGTTCGGACGATTTGCTACGCCGTACATCCCGTCTTTGGCGATTTCCCAGAAGCCGGAGTGAATGTCACCCACTGGCGCTTCATGGGGCTGGTTCCACGGCACTTTTTTGCCGTCTTCAACCGTGCTCATCAGCAGGTGAGGCACTTTCACCACGCCATCATTGATGAGGATCATCATCGCTTTGTTCATTTGCAGCGGTGTGGCTGTCCAGTAGCCCTGACCGATCCCCACCGGAATGGTATCACCCTGGTACCACGGCTTTTTAAAGCGCTTCAGCTTCCATTCGCGGGTTGGCATGTTGCCTGAACGCTCTTCGGCGAGGTCAACACCGGTGTAATGTCCGTAGCCGAACTTGCTCATCCACTCCGAGAGGCGGTCGATACCCATGTCATACGCCACCTGGTAGAAGAAGGTATCCGCAGATTCTTCCAGCGACTTGGTGACGTTCAGATGACCGTGACCCCATTTTTTCCAGTCGCGGTAGCGCTTATCGGAACCCGGTAGCTGCCACCAACCCGGGTCAAACAGGCTGGTATTACGGTTGATGACGCCCGCGCTCAACGCCGAGACGGCCACGTACGGTTTAACCGTTGATGCCGGAGGGTAAACCCCCTGCGTCGCACGGTTCACCAGCGGGGTGTTCGGGTCATTAAGCAGACCGGAGTAGTCTTTACTGGAGATGCCATCAACAAAGAGGTTTGGGTCGTAGCTTGGCATGGAAACCATCGCCAGAATGCCGCCGGTACGAGGATCGGTGACGACAACGGCTGCACGGCTACCGGCCAGTAGTGTTTCGATATATTGCTGGAGCTTAAGGTCGAGCGTTAAATAGACGTCATGTCCCGCCTGCGGCGGCACCTCTTTCAACTGGCGAATAACGCGGCCGCGGTTGTTGACTTCAACCTCTTCATAGCCGGTCTGTCCGTGCAGGACATCTTCATAATAGCGTTCGATCCCCAGTTTACCGATATCGTGCGTGGCGGCGTAGTTCGCCAGCTTGCCGTCTTTATCGAGACGGTCGACGTCTTTATCGTTAATCTTGGATACGTAGCCAATCACGTGCGTCAGCGCAGAGCCATACGGGTAATAGCGTCGCTTATAGCCTTTGACTTCTACGCCGGGAAAACGGTATTGGTTTACGGCAAAACGCGCGACCTGGACTTCTGTCAGGTTCGTTTTGACCGGAATAGAGGTGAAACGGTGCGAACGGGCACGTTCCTTCTTAAAGGCGGCAATATCGTCATCGTTGAGATCGACAACGTTTTTTAGCGCATCCAGCGTATCCTGCACATTATCGACTTTCTCCGGCATCATCTCAATTTGATAGATGGTGCGGTTTAACGCCAGCGGTGTGCCGTTACGGTCGTAGATAATGCCGCGGCTGGGGGCGATAGGCACCAGCTTGATACGGTTTTCGTTTGAGCGCGTCTGGTAATCCGTAAAACGGACAATTTGCAGATTATAAAGGTTGGCGATCAGCACGCCGGTAAGCAGCAAAACCCCCGTAAAGGCGACCAGCGCCCGGCGCACAAACAGCGCGGACTCAGCCGTATAGTCGCGAAAAGAATTCTGTAGTTTCATCCGCTGCTTAATCTACCCTGGTCAAGTCACTATTCGCGGTGATAGGGGTGGTTAGTCGTAATACTCCACGCGCGATACAGGCTTTCTGCCACCAGAACCCGAACGAGCGGGTGGGGAAGCGTCAACGCGGAGAGAGACCAACTTTGTTCTGCCGCTGCTTTGCAGGCAGGGGACAACCCTTCAGGCCCGCCAATCAACAGACTGACGTCGCGACCATCCTGCTTCCAGCGCTCCAGTTCGTGCGCCAGCTGCGGTGTATCCCAGGGTTTGCCTGGAATATCGAGGGTGACGATGCGGTTTTTGCCTGCGGCTGCCAGCATCAGCTCACCCTCTTTATCGAGAATACGTTTGATATCGGCGTTCTTGCCGCGCTTTCCGGCGGGGATCTCCACCAGTTCGAACGGCATATCTTTCGGGAAACGACGCAGATACTCAGTAAAACCGGTTTGTACCCAGTCTGGCATTTTGGTGCCGACGGCGACCAGCTGCAACTTCACGCATTAACCCCAGAGTTTTTCCAGCTCATACAGGCGACGGCTCTCTTCCTGCATGACATGGACAATCACATCGCCAAGATCAACAACCACCCAGTCAGCGGTCGCTTCACCTTCAACGCCAAGCGGTAACAGCCCTGCTGCGCGAGATTCCTGAACAACGTGATCAGCAATTGAAACAACATGGCGAGTAGATGTACCGGTGCAGATAATCATGCAGTCGGTGATGCTGGATTTACCCTTAACATCGATAGCGATGATGTCCTGACCTTTCAGGTCATCAATTTTGTCGATAACAAAATCCTGGAGTGCTTTACCCTGCAAGTTTTCCCCCTGGGTGAATGAGATTGTGTAACTATGAATTCGTGGCCAGACAGTATACCTGAACTGACGCCAGTGTCGGGACAAATGTCACCGGCCGGGCTTTTGAAGGCGGGTATCATCCCACCCTCCGCCTGAGATTGCATCGCCATTTTTGTAAAACAATTTCTGTAAAGCAATGTACCGGCGGGAAAGTCTGGCAGCGGAGGATAACAGTATGGCTTAACCTGTCAAGGCAGGATAATCAATAACGTGCTTTTTCGTATCCACGGTTATGCATCTGTGCTTTTCTGATACAGCCCGTGCTGATGGATATACGCCAGCACTGACGACGGCAGCAGATCGTCACAGGCTAAACCGTGCTGCAGGCGTTCGCGGATCAGGGTGGCTGAAATATCAAACCACGGCGTTTCCGCCAGATAAATTTTCCCGGCAGGGTGATTATGCAGATCTTCCACATTGTCCGTCAGATGGTCTTCAAACCACTGCTGGTGCTGCTCTTCGCGCATGGTTAGCGGATAACCGGGGCGACGGCAGACGAGAAGATGGCTGTTCTCCAGGATGGTTTCATACTGATACCAACTGGGGAAGTTGAGCAGTGAATCCTGGCCAATAATAAAGGCCAGCGGTTTGTGCGGCCCTTGTTCGGCCCGCCACTCCTGTAGCGTCTGCGACGTCCAGGAGGGGGTGTCGCGGCGCAGTTCGCGCTCATCAAGGCTAAAAAGCGGTTTATCTGCAATGGCCAGAGCCAGCATCTCTTTACGTTGCTCGCTGCTTGCTTCGGGCTGGGGACGGTGCGGCGGGACATTATTGGGCATAATGATGACGTGCTGCAGGCCAATCAGATTCGCCAGGGTTTCAACCGGCTTCAGATGCCCGTAATGCACCGGGTCGAAGGTACCACCATACAGTGCCTGAAGAGAATGCATACTATCCATCGATAAATACGTCTGCCAGCGCCTTATGGCAGAGCAGCAGAGAAAGGCTTTCCAGTTCGGACCAGACCGACTGACCGTAGTCTTGCTTTAACGTTAGCTCTGCGCGCATCAGCAACTGTACCGCCTGGCGTAGCTGTTCATTGCTCAGACGGTTGATAGCCTCGGTGGTCATTACCCGGCGGTTTTGCCATACGCGATGTTTATCGAACAATGAACGCAGTGGCGTATGCGCAGACTGGCGTTTGAGATTGATCAGCAACAGCAGTTCACGCTGGAGCGTACGCAGTAAAATGACCGGTTCGCTACCTTCAAGCCGTAGCTGCTGCAAAATATGCAGGGCGCGTTTACTCTTCGCGGACAGCAACGCATCAACCCAGTGGAACGGCGTAAAGTGTGCGGCATCGTTAACGGCCTGCTCCACGCGTGGCAAGGTCAGTTTGCCGTCCGGCCACAGCAGGGCAAGTCTGTCCAGTGCCTGAGCCAGTGCCAGCAGGTTACCTTCATAGCAGTAGCACAGCAGTTGATTCGCCGCATCATCCAGCTGAAGGTTGTTCTGCTTCGCTCTCGCTGCCACCCATTTAGGCAAATGCGCCTGCTCAGGCGTCTGGCAGGTGACCAGTACTGAGCTAGTCGCCAGTTGGGTAAACCATGCTGCGTTTTCCTGCGCTTTGGTGAGCTTGTTGCCGCGAACAATCAGCAGCAGATCGCTATGTAACAGGCTGACCAGCGTGGCCAGTTGCTCGTTGAGGGCCGCATTAGGGCCACTTTCTGGCAGCAGGATCTGGATTGTCTGGCGCGATGCGAACAGGCTCATCGCCTGGCAAAGTGAGAAGAGGGCATTCCAGTCGGTGTTGTTATCCAGCTGGAACGTGTGGTGTTCATCAAAGCCCTGAGTGGCTGCCGCATGGCGGACGGCGTCGAGGCTTTCCTGAAGCAGTAATGGATCGTTCCCGAGAAGCAGATACGCCGCGCGCAGCCCTTCACTGAGCTGCGCGCGGAGTTGTTCAGGATACAACCTGATCATCAGTTACCCATCGAGGTAGAAACAGGAGGCGTGTCAGCATCCGGTTTTTCGATGATATCAGTGCCTTCTTTCGTCGACGCTGCAATGCTTGGCAGTTTACGGATCAGCTGTTCTGCTGCCTTGTCGTACATTTCGTTGATGATAATTTGCTGCTCGGCATCTTTTGCCAGCGCAGTTTGTGGGTTATCAAAGAACGAACGGTACACTTTCGTGCTGATTGGGTAGATATCTTTACCCGGGATCAGTACTGCTGCGTTGACCGACATAACCATCTGGTACTCTGCGGTATGGCCGTCCTGGAAGATAGACGCCGTATCTTTGCTCAGGGTCATACCCAGAACACGGAGAGATGGTACATCCTGGCGCAGCGTGCCTTTCTCGATAAGCTCAACGCCATTCAGACGCAGCTGGCTACGAATTGCCCGGCTGAGTGGGCCATTCGGATCCGACGAGTCGAAGATCATGGTTTTCATCTGGGCAGGCACTGCCGTGGTATTGCGCAGGTGCCAGCCACAACCAGCGGTGACAAGCACCGCCAGAGATAAGAGTATTGTTGCCAGTTGTCGCACGTTTCCTCCCGCGCTTAGCCAACGACCAGATTCAGCAATTTACCCGGTACGTAGATCACTTTACGTACGGTAACGCCCTCAAGATATTTCGCGACCAGATGTTCCTGACCTGCGCGCTCGCGAACCTGTTCTTCGGTTGCATCGACCGCAACGGTAATTTTACCGCGTACTTTGCCGTTCACCTGCACCACAACCAGCGTGGTGTTCTCTACCAGGGCAGATTCGTCAGCCACTGGCCACGGTGCGTTGTCGATATCGCCTTCACCTTTCAGCTCCTGCCACAGAGTGAAGCTGGCGTGCGGGGTGAACGGGTTCAGCATACGGACAACGGCCAGCAACGCTTCACGCATTAAGGCACGATCCTGCTCGCCTTCCTGCGGGGCTTTCGCCAGCTTGTTCATCAGTTCCATAATAGCCGCAATTGCGGTATTGAAGGTCTGACGACGACCAATATCATCGGTTACTTTCGCAATAGTTTTATGAACATCACGACGCAGCGCCTGTTGATCTTCAGACAGCGCGGCCACGTTCAGTGCTGGTGCATCGCCCTGAGAAGTGTGCTCGTAAACCAGTTTCCAGACGCGTTTCAGGAAGCGGTTAGCACCCTCAACACCTGATTCCTGCCATTCCAGGGTCATGTCTGCCGGGGAGGCAAACATCATGAACAGACGTACAGTATCCGCACCGTAACGTTCAACCATCACCTGCGGGTCGATGCCGTTGTTTTTGGACTTGGACATTTTGCTCATGCCGGTATACACCAGTTCATGACCTTCAGCGTCTTTCGCCTTGACGATACGGCCTTTCTCATCGCGCTCAACAATAGCATCTACCGGAGAAACCCAGTTACGCTCGCCGTTCACGCCGACATAATAGAACGCATCCGCCAGAACCATGCCCTGACACAGCAGCTGTTTCGCAGGTTCGTCAGAGTTCACCATGCCTGCATCACGCATCAGTTTGTGGAAGAAGCGGAAGTAGAGCAGGTGCATGATGGCGTGTTCGATACCGCCAATGTAGATATCCACTGGCAGCCAGTAGTTTGCTGCATCGGAATCCAGCATACCGTCCTGATACTGCGGGCACGTGTAGCGCGCATAGTACCAGGAGGACTCCATAAAGGTGTCGAAGGTGTCGGTTTCACGCAGCGCAGGCTGGCCGTTTACGGTGGTTTTTGCCCACTCAGGATCGGCTTTGATCGGGCTGGTGATACCGTCCATGACCACGTCTTCCGGCAGGATAACCGGCAGCTGATCTTCCGGCGTTGGCATCACAGTGCCATCTTCCAGGGTTACCATTGGGATTGGCGCACCCCAGTAACGCTGACGGGAAACGCCCCAGTCGCGCAGACGGAAGTTCACTTTACGCTCACCTACGCCCAGAGAAGCCAGTTTGTCGGCAATGGCGTTGAAGCCATCTTCGAAGCTCAGACCGCTGAATTCACCGGAGTTAAACAGCGTGCCTTTTTCGGTCAGTGCCTGTTCGGACAGATCCGGCTCGGAGCCATCGGCAGCCAGAATAACCGCCTTGATAGGCAGGCTGTATTTGGTCGCAAATTCATAGTCGCGCTGATCGTGACCTGGAACGGCCATCACCGCACCTGTACCGTATTCCATCAGCACGAAGTTTGCCACCCAGACAGGGATCGCTTCGCCTGTCAGCGGGTGTTTGGCATAGAAGCCTGTTGCAACGCCTTTTTTCTCCATCGTTGCCATATCGGCTTCGGCCACTTTGGTGCTGCGGCATTCGTCGATGAAGGAGGCCAGTTCCGGATTGTTCTCGGCTGCTTTCTGCGCCAGCGGGTGACCTGCGGCCACGGCCAGGTAGGTTGCACCCATGAAGGTGTCCGGACGGGTGGTGTAAACGGTCAGCGTTTGATCGTAGTTTTCAACGTTGAAGGTGATCTCTACACCTTCAGAACGGCCGATCCAGTTGCGCTGCATGGTCTTAACGGTGTCAGGCCAGTGATCCAGATTATCCAGATCGTTCAGCAGTTCGTCAGCGTAAGCGGTGATTTTGATAAACCACTGTGGGATCTCTTTACGCTCAACTTTGGTGTCACAACGCCAGCAGCAGCCGTCGATAACCTGCTCGTTCGCGAGAACGGTCTGATCGTTCGGGCACCAGTTAACGGCAGACGTTTTCTTGTACACCAGGCCTTTTTTGTACAGCTCGGTGAAGAATTTCTGCTCCCAGCGGTAGTATTCCGGGGTACAGGTTGCCAGCTCGCGGCTCCAGTCATAGCCGAAGCCCAGCATTTTGAGCTGGTTCTTCATGTAGGCAATGTTGTCGTACGTCCACGGTGCTGGTGCCGTATTGTTTTTTACCGCTGCGCCTTCTGCAGGCAGGCCGAACGCATCCCAGCCGATGGGCTGCAGAACGTTTTTGCCCAGCATGCGCTGGTAGCGCGCAATCACATCACCGATGGTGTAGTTACGCACGTGGCCCATGTGTAGTCGACCAGAAGGATAGGGAAGCATCGACAGGCAGTAATACTTCTCTTTGCTCTCGTCTTCGGTTACTTCAAAGGTGCGCTTCTCGTCCCAGTGTTGCTGGACTTTTGATTCTATCTCTTCCGGGCGGTATTGCTCTTGCATGGCAGACAGTGGTCCTGTTTTCAATACAGCTACAAATGTAGCCAATGGATGTGTTGTTTCAGATCGGCATAGCATAGCCCAAACGTCCGCGTCAAAACAGCCTTTCGCACAAATGCGCTTTGCAGGAATTTATCGGGTCTGTGGTTCACCTGGCAAAGCGGCAATGAAATAAGGTCTATTATTAGAAATAGTTACTTACCCGGGAGGCAAAATGATGAACAAGGTTGCTCAATTTTACCGCGAACTGGTGGCGACACTGACGGAACGGCTGCGTAACGGCGAGCGCGATATCGACGCGCTGGTTGAACAGGCACGCGCCCGGGTGATGCAAACGGGTGAGTTAACGCGAACGGAGGTCGAAGAGGTCACGCGAGCCGTGCGCCGCGATCTGGAAGAGTTTGCACGTAGCTATGAAGAGAGCCAGGACGAGATTACCGACAGTGTCTTTATGCGGGTCATCAAAGAGAGCCTGTGGCAGGAGCTGGCGGATATTACCGATAAAACGCAGCTGGAGTGGCGCGAAGTATTCCAGGATTTGAACCACCACGGGGTGTATCACAGCGGGGAGGTGGTGGGGCTTGGCAACCTGGTGTGTGAAAAATGCCATCACCACATTGCGGTTTATACGCCGGATGTGTTGCCGCTGTGCCCGAAATGCGGGCACGATCAGTTCCAGCGTCGGCCTTTTGAGCCCTAGGTAAAAGCAAAACGGCAACGGTGTTGCCGTTTTTAGTGTTTGTTCCCTCTCCCCGTGGGAGAGGGCCAGGGTGAGGGCATCAGGCCGCACTATAAAAACCGAGTCTCTCCGCCAGCAAATCCACAAACGCCTCCCGGTCAATATCTACCATTACCGTGGTATTGGGGGTGTTCCCGCTCAGCGAGTAGTAATCCACCACCGTCATCCCCTGGGTATATTTCCCCTGCGTTTCAACGCCGACCCACCTGTCTACCGTGGTAAACATTTCGGGTTTCAGCAGCCAGGCAATAGTACACGGGTCATGTAGCGGTGCGCCGTGGAAGCCCCATTTCTCCGCTTTATGGTATTCCATAAAGAAGTCGAGCAGCTCTGCAACCGTTGTGGCAACCGGGTTACCGATGGTACGAAAGCGTTCAATGTCGTCGGCCATAATCTGCGCACGGTGGGTCACATCAAGCCCTGCCATCACAACCGGCAAACCCGACTGGAAGACAATTTCTGCGGCTTCCGGGTCGACAAAAATGTTGAATTCCGCCGCAGGCGTCCAGTTCCCCAGCCCCATCGCACCGCCCATTATCACAATTCGGGCGATTTTGTCGTGCAGTTCCGGATGGCTGTTGAGCAGCAGCGCGACGTTGGTCTGCGGGCCGGTGGACACCAGTGTGACGGGTTCAGTGCTTTCGCGCAGCACTTTTGCCATCAGTTCAACGGCGGTGCAGTTTTGCGGCGCAAAACCCGGCTCAGGGAGGGCAGGGCCATCCAGCCCACTTTCACCGTGAACGTTGTCAGCAATGATCAGCTCACGCATTAACGGTTTCGCGGCCCCGCCAGCGACCGGGATATCGGTGCGTTTTAACAGCGTTAGCATACGCAGGACGTTGCGCAGCGTTTTTTCTGGCGTCTGGTTTCCGGCAGAGGAGGTGACGGCTTTGACCTCCAGTTCAGGGGAGGCAAGTGCAAGGACGAGTGCGATCGCGTCATCATGACCCGGGTCGCAATCAAGAATGATGGGCTGTGTCATAGGGTTCTCCATTCCTGGCGTTATTTTGTGACAAGGTTAACGCTGCATTGAGATACCGACGAGAACAAGAGACAGAAAGCGTGAAGCAGTGCGCAATCCGTAGACTGCGCACTGAGAAGATTAATGCAGGATTTTGGCGAGGAAGTCTTTCGCGCGTTCGGATTTCGGGTTGGCGAAGAACTCTTCTTTTGGCGAGTCCTCAACAATTTTGCCTTCGTCCATGAAGATCACGCGGTTGGCCACTTTACGCGCGAAGCCCATCTCGTGCGTCACTACCATCATGGTCATTCCTTCATGCGCCAGCTCAACCATGACGTCCAGCACTTCGTTGATCATTTCCGGATCAAGCGCGGAAGTGGGTTCATCGAAAAGCATGGCAACAGGATCCATACACAGCGCACGTGCAATAGCCACGCGCTGCTGCTGACCGCCGGAAAGCTGTGCCGGGAATTTATCGGCATGAGCGGACAGCCCCACACGTTCCAGTAACTTCAGCCCCTTCTCGCGCGCGAGTTTTTTATCACGCTTAAGTACTTTCACCTGCGCCAGCGTCAGGTTCTCGATAATGGAGAGGTGCGGGAACAGTTCAAAATGCTGGAACACCATCCCGACGTGAGAGCGCAACTGGGCAAGGTTGGTTTTCTTGTCATTGACTTTGGTGCCGTTGACGAGGATTTCACCTTGCTGCACCGGTTCCAGACCGTTGACCGTTTTGATAAGCGTGGATTTACCGGAGCCAGACGGTCCACACACCACCACTACATCGCCTTTTTTCACTTCGGTGGAGCAGTCGGTCAGCACCTGAAAGTGCCCATACCATTTAGAAACATTTTTCAGGGAAATCATTATACCGTCCTTTTCTTCAGCCAGCCGACCAACAGCGACGCGCTTAAACTAATCACAAAATAGACACTACCTGCGAAGAGCACCATCTCGACCTGCGTACCATCACGCTCACCAATGGTGGACGCAGTACGGAAGAAGTCTGCCAGGCTCAGTACGTAGACCAGCGAGGTATCCTGGAACAGCACGATACCCTGGGTCAGCAGGAGTGGAACCATAGCGCGAAACGCCTGTGGCAGAATAATGAGCTGCATTGACTGCCAGTGCGTCATCCCCAGCGCCAGAGCCGCGCTGGACTGCCCACGGGAGATGCTCTGAATACCCGCACGGATAATTTCTGAGTAGTAAGCGGCCTCAAACATTGAGAACGCCACCATCGCTGAAATCAGGCGGATATCGGTTTTGGGTGACAGCCCCAGTACGTTTTGCAGGAAACCGGGAACGATCAGGTAAAACCACAGCAGCACCATCACCAGCGGGATGGAACGGAAAACGTTAACGTAGGCCGTCGCAAACCAGGCGAGCGGCTTAAAGCTCGACAGACGCATGACCGCCAGCAGGGTTCCCCAGACGATACCAATAATAATGGCCGTCACGGTGATCTTTAAGGTGATCACCAGGCCATCCAGCAGGTATGGCATAGAAGGAACAATAGAACTCCAGTCAAAATCGTACATTATTTACCCCCCAGATTGCCCGGCAGGCGAATTTTGCGTTCAACCAGGTTCATCACCAGCATGATGAATGCGTTAATCAGAACATACGCGAGCGTGATTGCCGTGAAGGATTCCCAGGCATGAGCGGAATAATCCAGCAGCTTGCCAGCCTGTGCGGCCATATCCACCAGACCGATAGTGGAGGCGATGGCCGAGTTTTTCACCAGGTTCATCATCTCTGAGGTCATCGGCGGAACGATAACGCGGTAGGCGTTAGGCAGCAGCACATAGCGGTAGGTTTGTGGCAGTGTCAGACCCATCGCCAGACCGGCATTCTTTTGTCCGCGCGGAAGGGACTGAATGGCAGCACGTACCTGCTCGCACACACGGGCAGCGGTAAACAGCCCCAGACAGAGCATTGAGGAGACAAAGAACTGAATGTTCGGATCCAGTTCTGACTTGAACCACGTACCGATATTTTCCGGCAGCAGTTCCGGGATAACCAGATACCAGGTAAAGAACTGCACAATCAGCGGAACGTTACGGAACAGTTCCACATACAGGGTGCCGAGGGTTGAAAGAAAGCGGTTAGGGACGGTGCGCAGAATACCGAACAGTGAACCGACAAGAAACGCGATAATCCACGCCGTTATCGATAATGCAACGGTGACCTGAAAGCCGCTCCATAGCCAGCCAAGATAGGTGGTGTTGCCGAACGGAGCTTGTTGCAGAAAAATGCCCCAGTTCCAGTCTATTGACATAATAAACTCCAGAAAAAAAAGGGTAGCAGCGCTACCCTCGAAGATTGGTGAGAAGCTCATTTTTCGCGCTGAGTGGGGAACGACCACTCAACGTATAGTCTGTCCATGCTTCCCGACAATCGAGAGGGCAGGAGGTCCCGCCCCTGTTGTTCTAATTAGTTAAGAGCTTTGTCGTTTGGTGATTTGAACAGTGCTTTCATGTCGTCAGACAGTTCGAAGTTCATGTTCAGGTTCTTCGGTGGGATTGGGTTCTTGAACCACTTGTCGAACCATTTTTCCGCTTCACCGGAAGTTTGTGCCTGCGCGATGGTGTCATCGATCAGCTTTTTGAAGTCTGCGTCGTCTTTACGCAGCATACAACCGTAGGCTTCTTTTGATTGCGCGGTGCCGACGATTTCCCAGTTGTCTGGTTTCTTCGCTTTCGCGCGTTCACCTGCCAGCAGGGCGTCATCCATCATAAACGCAACGGCACGACCACTTTCCAGAGTACGGAAGGAGTCACCGTGGTCTTTCGCGCTGATGATGCGCATATCCATTTTCTTCTCGTCGTTCAGCTTGTGCAGCAGCACTTCTGAGGTGGTACCGGAGGTCACAACGACGGCTTTGCCTTTCAGGTCAGCAAAATCTTTAATCTCGCCGCCTTTTTTGGTCAGCAGGCGGGTACCAACCACGAAGATGGTGTCAGAGAAAGCAGCCTGCTTCTGACGTTCAAGGTTGTTAGTGGTGGAACCACATTCAAAATCGAAGGTGCCGTTTTGCAGCAGTGGAATACGGTTCTGAGAAGTGATTGGAATCAGTTTTACCTGCAGGTCAGGTTTGTTCAGCTTTTTCTTCACGGCTTCAACGATAGCGTTGGAGTAATCCTGTGAATAGCCCACGACTTTTTGCGTGTTGTCGTAGTAAGAGAACGGGACAGAAGATTCACGGTGGCCGACCACGATCACGCCGTTTTTGGCAATCTTATCGAGAGTGCTTCCTGCTGCCGGAGCGTCTTCAGCGTGAACGACGCCTGCGGACATCCCCATAACCAGCATTGCTGTGGCCAGTTTACGTAATTGCATACCCAACTCCTTTCTTATCAGCGCCAGCGACGCATTGATACCCATTGTGATGTTGTTATATCTCGCGCTATGCGAGTGCAGTGTTATGCAAGCTTGTTAACATTTAGTCTGGCTTAATGTAAAGATTTTGCTGCGTTATTGTTTATTTTTGCGAGGCGCGCCGCACCATTCAGAGGCAAAAATCTCTCGTTGCACCGTTTCGGTGCTACCGGTGATCGACTCTGGTGCGACAAGGTTGCACATTAAGCCAAACTGCGTTTGCCTGAATAAACAAAGCAATAGGCGTGCCAGAATGAGAGTTTGGAGGAAATTGTCGGGTGACGGCTACGCCTTACCCGACCTACAGCATGAGAAAGTAGGCCGGGTAAGGCGCAGCCGCCACCCGGCAGGAAAAGGTGAGATTATCTACGGCGCTGGCGAAGGCTCATCAGCACTGCACCAAAACCAAACAGCGCGGTCAGGATCCACAGCGGCCAGTTGCCGGTGCGGGCGTATGGTGTCAGACCTGTTGTCGGTGTGACCCTTGTCGTCAGCACGTCGCGGGTGAATTGCGGGATCATGGCCTGGATTTCGCCCTGCGGGCCAATCACGGCGGTGATGCCGTTGTTGGTGCTACGCAGCAGCGGACGCGCCAGCTCCAGGGAGCGCATACGCGCCATCTGGAAGTGCTGCCACGGGCCAATCGACTTACCAAACCAGGCATCATTGGAGATGGTCAGCAGGAAGTCGGTATCCGGGCGGAAGTTATCGCGTACCTGCTCGCCGAGGATGATCTCGTAGCAAATGGCCGCTGTCAGGGCAAAATTGTGCGCATGCAGCTGTGGCTGAACGTACGGGCCCCGGCTGAAGGAGGACATCGGCAGGTCAAAGAATGGAGCCAGGGGGCGCAAAATCGACTCCAGCGGTACAAACTCACCAAACGGCACCAGGTGGTTCTTATTATAACGGTCGGTGGAATTGTAGCTGTATTCGCTGTCTTTGCCGAGCGTAATGATGGTGTTGTAGGTGTCATAACGGTTTTGCTGATTCAGTCGTGCATCAACAATCCCGGTAATCAGCGTACTGCCGCGTGCGCGCAGCAGATCGTTCATCATGTTCAGGAACGGTTGCTGGTTCATTTCCAGATCGGGAATGGCAGATTCCGGCCAGATAATCAGCTGCGATTTCCCCATCACCTCTTCGGTCGCGTTGGCGTAGATTTTCAGCGTGTTCAGTAGCTGCTTCTCGTCCCACTTCATCGACTGCGGAATATCGCCCTGCACCATAGACACCTGTGTCGCGCGCTCTGGCTGCAGGGTATACCACTGGATGTAACGCAGCGGGAAGGGAAGGGCAAACAGCACCAGAGCGGCGACCAGCGGTCGCCAGCTGCGGGTAACCAGCGCCAGTACCAGCAGACCGCTTACCACCATCAGCAGGAAGTTAATGGCCTCAACACCCATTACCGGTGCCAGCCCTTTCAGCGGGCCGTCGATCTGGCTGTAGCCGAACTGTAGCCACGGGAAGCCTGTCAGCACCCAGCCGCGCAGGAATTCGGTAATTTGCCAGACAACCGGGGCCGCAATGGCGACGCGGATCCAGGTCGTTTTTGGCCACAAGCGAGAGAGGATGCCGGCGAAAAGACCGGTATACAGCGAAAGATACGCGGCGAGCAACACGACCAGGAAGACGTTAACTGGCCCCGGCATACCGCCAAACTGGGCGATGCTGACATAAACCCAGTTGATGCCTGAGCCAAACAGCCCCAGCCCCCAGACGTAGCCAATAGCGGCGGCCTGTACCGGACGGCGGTTTAAGGTTAACCCCTGCAGCCCCATCAGAGACAGGAGCGCGGCAGGCCAGATATCGTAAGGAGAAAAAGCCAGCGTACCGCTGGCTCCGAGCAACAGCGCCAGCAGCAAACGGACGCGCTGGCGTTCAAGCAATGAGGCAAATGCCATTTACATTAATCTTCCAGTTTTGGCACCGGTGAGTCGTCCGGCATTCTGACGTGAACCTGAATAATACGTCTGCTGTCGGCCATCGCGACCTTGAATTGGTAACCGTCGATGTCAACGGTTTCCCCGCGAGCCGGGAGATGACCAAAGGCCTGCATCACCAGTCCGCCGATGGTATCCACCTCTTCGTCACTGAAATGGGTGCCAAAGGTGTCGTTGAAGTCCTCAATCGAGGCTAGCGCGCGCACGGTCCAGGTATGGCGGCTGAGCTGACGGAAGTCGATATCCTCTTCTTCGTCATACTCGTCTTCGATTTCACCCACGATCAGCTCAAGAATATCTTCGATCGTGACCAGACCGGACACGCCACCAAATTCATCAATCACAATCGCCATGTGGTAGCGCTGAGAGCGAAACTCTTTCAGCATCCGATCCACACGTTTACTTTCCGGCACGACCACGGCCTGGCGTAACACTTTTTCCATGCTGAAGGCTTCGGCATCGCTGCGCATAAACGGCAGCAGATCTTTCGCCATCAGGATCCCTTCAATGTGATCTTTATCTTCGCTGATGACCGGGAAACGCGAGTGGGCGGATTCGATGATGACATCGAGGCACTCGTCCAGCGTCTGGTTACGTTTCAGGGTGATCATCTGCGAGCGGGGGATCATGATATCGCGAACACGCTGGTCGGCGATGTCCATGACCCCTTCGAGCATTTCGCGCGTATCTTCGTCGATAAGGTCGTTTTGCCCGGAATCACGAATCAGCTCCAGCAGTTCGTCACGGTTTTTGGGTTCGCCGTGGAAAAGCTGGTTCAGAATGAAGGAGAAAAATCCTTTTTTACCGTTTGTCGTGTCGCTACTGTGTGAATTGTCGTCGCTCATGGCGTTTGTTAAGGGTTCTCTTGTGAGTTCTCAGTTCACCGCCGCGTTAATTCCTTGCGCGGCGGCATGTTAGTCAGCCTGATGACTGACTATTCTTTCTCGGCAATGTACGGATCCTCATAGCCCAGAGCAAGCATTATCTCTGTCTCGAGGGACTCCATCTCTTCCGCTTCGTCATCTTCAATATGATCGTAGCCCAGCAGATGCAGGCTGCCATGTACCACCATGTGTGCCCAGTGGGCCTCAAGCGGTTTTTGCTGCTCTTTGGCCTCCTGTTCAACTACCTGACGGCAGATGATCAGATCGCCCAGCAGTGGCATTTCAATGCCTGGTGGGGCTTCGAAAGGGAAAGAGAGCACGTTGGTCGGCTTATCTTTCCCACGGTAGGTCAGGTTAAGCTCATGGCTTTCTGCTTCATCCACCAGGCGAATCGTGACTTCTGATTCTTCCTGAAACTGAGGGATTACGGCATCCAGCCATTTCTGAAACTGCGCCTCTTCTGGCATGCCGGAATTGTCTTCACAGGCCAGTTGTAAATCGAGGATCACCTGACTCATTTTTGTTCTTGCTCCTGCGCTTCGCGCTTACGTTCTGCAGCCAGTTCGGCCTTACGTTTTTGTTCTGCTTCTTCCCAGGCTTCATAGGCGTTAACGATGCGTGCGACAACCGGATGGCGTACCACGTCTTCGCTGTGGAAGAAGTTAAAGCTGATTTCGTCGACTTCGGCCAGCACTTCAATGGCGTGACGCAGACCCGATTTGGTGCTGCGCGGCAGGTCGATCTGGGTGACATCACCGGTGATGACCGCTTTCGAGTTAAAGCCGATACGCGTCAGGAACATTTTCATCTGTTCGATGGTGGTGTTCTGGCTCTCATCGAGAATGATGAAGGCGTCGTTAAGCGTACGGCCACGCATGTAAGCAAGCGGAGCCACTTCGATAACGTTGCGCTCAATGAGCTTCTCAACTTTCTCAAAACCCAGCATTTCGAACAGCGCGTCATACAGCGGACGCAGGTACGGGTCGACCTTCTGGCTGAGATCGCCTGGCAGGAAGCCCAGTTTTTCACCGGCCTCTACCGCCGGGCGGGTCAGCAGGATACGGCGAATATCCTGACGCTCCAGTGCATCAACGGCAGCGGCAACCGCCAGATAGGTTTTACCTGTACCCGCCGGACCTACACCGAAGGTGATGTCATGGTCGAGGATGTTGGCGATGTACTGCGCCTGGTTCGGCGTACGCGGTTTAATGACGCCGCGCTTGGTTTTGATGTTGATCGCCTTGCCGTAGTCCGGCACGCTTTCTGCGCTCTGCTCAAGCACGCGCGCCTCTTTAATGGCGAGGTGGATCTGCTCCGGTTCGATATCCTGCGTTTCGCCACGCATCGGGGCGGTATCGACATACAGGCTACGCAGAATATCCGCAGCGGCGTTGACGCAAATTGGGCGTCCGGTAAGTTTGAAATGGTTATCGCGACGATAGATTTCGATACCCAGACGTCGCTCCAGTTGTTTGATGTTGTCATCAAACGGCCCGCACAGGCTCAGCAGGCGAGCGTTGTCTGCAGGCTCAAGGCTAATTTCACGCGTGTCTATGTTCAAACCGTTCCTCTTTGATTGGTTAGCTGACCTGGTGCCATATGGCGTAATAAAGCGGTCATTACCGAAATTATTCACGCCACAGAATAAAGGCGCAAGCATTGCGGAAGATATTGGGACGTTGAGAGGAAATACAAGGCCTGCCGGACAGGCAGGCCAGAGGCATTAAGGCTGGTAAATACCTACGCCAGAATCGTTTTCTTTGCGGGTACGAGAAATAACGGATTCCGGTGATTCAGCAATACGCAGACCCATTTCATCTTCGGTACGTACCCGCTTCGCACGCAGAGAGTTGGTCAGCACCTCGACAATTTCGACGTCGACGAATTTGCCGATCATATCCGGAGTACCTTCAAAGTTCACCACGCGGTTATTCTCGGTACGGCCGGACAGCTCCATAATGCTTTTGCGGGAGGTGCCTTCCACCAGGATGCGCTGGGTGGTGCCGAGCATACGACGGCTCCAGGCGTTTGCCTGCTGGTTGATACGTTCCTGCAGAATGTACAGACGCTGTTTTTTCTCTTCTTCCGGCACATCGTCAACCATATCGGCCGCCGGGGTGCCAGGACGTGCAGAGAAGACAAAGCTGTAGCTCACGTCAAAATTCACGTCTCCGATGAGCTTCATGGTGCGTTCAAAGTCATCATCGGTTTCACCAGGGAAGCCGACGATGAAGTCTGAGCTAATCTGGATATCCGGACGAGCTTCACGCAGCTTGCGGATGGTGGATTTATACTCCAGCACCGTATGCGGACGCCCCATCAGGTTCAGTACGCGGTCAGAGCCACACTGAATCGGCAGGTGCAGGAAGCTCACCAGCTCCGGCGTATCGCGATAGACATCGATGATGTCATCGGTAAATTCCATCGGGTGGCTGGTGGTAAAGCGAATACGGTCAATACCGTCAATCGCGGCGACCAGGCGCAGCAATTCCGCGAAGCTGCCGGTGGTGCCGTCATAGTTTTCACCGCGCCAGGCGTTAACGTTCTGGCCCAGCAGGTTCACTTCGCGTACACCTTGCGCAGCAAGCTGTGCGATTTCAAACAGAATGTCATCGGCCGGGCGGCTGACTTCCTCACCGCGAGTGTAAGGTACCACGCAGTAAGTACAGTATTTGTTGCAGCCTTCCATGATGGAGACGAAGGCGGTCGGGCCGTCCGCGCGCGGCTCAGGCAGACGGTCGAATTTTTCGATCTCCGGGAAGCTCACGTCTACAACCGGGCTACGATTGCCGCGAACCTGATTGATCATCTCAGGCAGGCGGTGCAGGGTTTGAGGGCCAAAGACGATATCCACGTAGGGGGCTCTCTGGCGGATCAGCTTACCTTCCTGCGACGCGACGCAGCCGCCCACACCGATGATCAGGTCCGGATTTTTTCGTTTGAGAAGTTTCCAGCGACCTAACACGTGAAAGACTTTTTCCTGCGCTTTTTCACGAATTGAACAGGTGTTTAGCAGCAGCACATCGGCTTCTTTCGCATTTTCAGTCAGCTGGTATCCGTGGGTTGTATCCAGCAGATCGGCCATCTTTGATGAATCGTATTCGTTCATCTGACAGCCCCAGGTTTTTATATGGAGTTTTTTAGTCATCGACTTGCTCAGCTCAGGATTGCAAGCCGCGTATTGTAATGCTTTGGTGGGGTTGTGACCAGTATGAAGGTTGTCAACCTCAGGACCACAAAAATCCGGTAAACTTAAGGGATTCTCCAATAAGGATAAATGACCATGACTCTCCAACAAACCGAAGTTGCCGTTGTCGGCGGCGGTATGGTCGGCGGCGCACTGGCGCTGGGGCTGGCGCAGCAGGGATTTGAGGTAACGGTAATTGAACAGGCGGTGCCTGCGGCATTTGATGCAACGGCCAAACCGGATGTACGGATTTCCGCCATTAGTGCGGCTTCCGTTGATTTGCTTCGGGGGCTGGGCGTCTGGGATGCGGTGCTGGCGATGCGTGCCCATCCCTATAGCCGACTCGAAACGTGGGAGTGGGAAAATGCCCACGTCGCGTTTGATGCTGCTGAACTGAAGCTGCCGCGCCTGGGCTATATGGTGGAAAATAACGTCCTGCAGCTCGCGCTCTGGCAGGCGCTGGAGGCGCATCCGAAGGTAACGCTGCGGGTTCCTGCATCACTTAAGGCATTACATCATCACAAAAGTGGGTATGTGCTGACGCTGGATAATGACGATGAGCTGTCTGTAAAGCTGGTGGTGGGGGCTGATGGCGCTAACTCACAGGTCAGACAGATGGCGGGCATTGGTGTGCATGCCTGGCAGTATCAACAATCCTGCATGCTGATCACCGTTCAGTGTGAGAAGGCTCCCGGTGAAAGTACCTGGCAGCACTTTACGCCAAATGGGCCACACGCCTTTTTACCGTTGTTCGATAACTGGGCATCGCTGGTGTGGTATGACAAACCGGCGCGCATTCGCCAGTTGCAGGGGCTTTCAATGGCGCAACTGCAGCAGGAAATTATGCAGCACTTCCCGCATCGTCTGGGCAATGTGACGCCGGTTGCTGCCGGCGCATTCCCACTCACGCGACGCCATGCGTTGCAGTATGCCCGTGAAGGGCTGGCGCTGGTGGGCGATGCGGCACACACCATTCATCCGCTTGCAGGGCAGGGCGTGAATTTGGGATACCGTGACGTCGATGCTTTGCTGGATGTTTTAGGGAGTGCGCGTGCTCACGCTGAAGCCTGGGCCAGTCATCAGGTACTGAAGCGCTACCAGACGCGGCGCATGGCGGATAACTTCATCATGCAGTCGGGAATGGATCTTTTCTACGCCGGGTTCAGCAACGACCTGGGGCCGGTGCGCATTTTGCGTAATATTGGATTGATGGCAGCGGAACGCGCTGGTGGTCTGAAGCGCCAGGCGCTGAAATATGCATTAGGACTTTAATCTTTATTCCCTCTCCCTGTGGGAGAGGGGCAGGGTGAGGGCATCAGGCCGCACAATGCTGATCAACAAAAACAAAAAAGCCCGCAGAGCGGGCTTTTTTGTTACTAAGTGGCTGGGGTGCAGGGATTCGAACCCCGGAATGCTGGTATCAGAAACCAGAGCCTTACCGCTTGGCGACACCCCAATTGCGTTAAACAAACTGCTTAACGACTTTTTTAAATTGGCTGGGGTACGAGGATTCGAACCTCGGAATGCTGGTATCAGAAACCAGAGCCTTACCGCTTGGCGATACCCCAACAATTTTTTCTAGTCTACCGAATTACCCGATAGATTACTAATTTGGTGGCTACGACGGGATTCGAACCTGTGACCCCATCATTATGAGTGATGTGCTCTAACCAACTGAGCTACGTAGCCAGTACTGCATTCTTCGATGGCTGGGGTACCTGGATTCGAACCAGGGAATGCCGGTATCAAAAACCGGTGCCTTACCGCTTGGCGATACCCCAATACCGCGGAGAACCGCAAAATCGAAGAAATATGGCTGGGGTACCTGGATTCGAACCAGGGAATGCCGGTATCAAAAACCGGTGCCTTACCGCTTGGCGATACCCCATCCGTGCAACGCTTACCTGGGAATGGTGCGGGAGGCGAGACTTGAACTCGCACACCTTGCGGCGCCAGAACCTAAATCTGGTGCGTCTACCAATTTCGCCACTCCCGCAAAAAAGATGGTGGCTACGACGGGATTCGAACCTGTGACCCCATCATTATGAGTGATGTGCTCTAACCAACTGAGCTACGTAGCCATCTTTTTTTCGCGTTACCTTATCGGCGTTGCGGGGCGCATTATGCGTATAGACCCTTGCAGCGTCAACACCTTTTTCAACGAAAATGGCTGGAATGTGACTGTTTGGTTAGGTTGCGAACAGCGTGACCGAATATTCGGCAATTATTGGTTATTAATCGGTTTTGGGAAGTGAAAAGTGAGACAAAAAAATCAGGCCCCGGAGGGCCTGATTGCAATCTTATTGCTTATTTATAGGCAGACTGGTGAACGCCTACCGCACGCCCTGATGGATCGTTCATCGCTTTGAAAGATTCATCCCATTCAATGGCTTTCGCCGAAGAACACGCGACGGATGGGCCACCCGGAACACACTCGGCAGCGCTCGGTACCGGGAACAGTTCTTCAAAGATCTCGCGGTACAAATATGCTTCTTTAGAGCCCGGCGTGTTGTACGGGAAGCGGAAGCTCGCGGTTTCCAGTTGCTGGTCGGAAACCTGTTTAGCCGCCACCTCTTTCAGGGTGTCGATCCAGCTGTAACCTACACCATCAGAGAACTGCTCTTTCTGACGCCATGCCACGCTTGCCGGCAGATAGGATTCGAAACATTCACGCAGGATATGTTTTTCCATTTTGCCGTTGCCGCACATTTTATCCTGCGGGTTGATACGCATTGCCACGTCGAGGAATTTCTTGTCCAGGAACGGTACACGAGCTTCCACACCCCAGGCGGACATCGCTTTGTTGGCACGAGCACAGTCAAACATGTGCAGCGCCTGCAGTTTACGCACGGTTTCTTCGTGCAGCTCTTTGGCGTTCGGTGCTTTGTGGAAGTACAGGTAGCCGCCAAACACTTCGTCAGAACCTTCGCCGGAAAGCACCATCTTAATGCCCATCGCTTTGATTTTACGCGACATCAGGTACATCGGCGTGGAGGCGCGGATGGTGGTCACATCATAAGTTTCGATGTGATAGATAACATCGCGGATCGCATCCAGACCTTCCTGCACGGTGAAGTGAATTTCATGGTGTACAGTGCCCAGGTGGTTTGCCACTTCCTGTGCAGCTTTCAGGTCAGGAGCCCCTTCCAGGCCAACGGCAAAGGAGTGCAGCTGTGGCCACCAGGCTTCTGAACGTTCCTGATCTTCAACACGACGCGCAGCGTATTTCTTGGTGATCGCAGAGATCACGGAGGAGTCCAGGCCGCCGGAGAGCAATACGCCGTACGGCACGTCTGACATCAGATGGCTTTTTACGGAATCTTCCAGCGCCTGACGCAGTTCGGCTTTATCAGTGACGTTGTCTTTTACCGCGTCAAAATCGAACCAGTCACGCTGATAATACGAGCGGATCTCGCCGTCTTTGCTCCACAGGTAGCTGCCTGCCGGGAACTCTTTGATGGTACGGCAAACCGGTACCAGCGCTTTCATTTCAGAGGCGACATAGAAGTTGCCGTGTTCATCGTGGCCCATATACAACGGGATGATCCCAATATGGTCGCGACCAATCAGGTAAGCATCTTTTTCGCTGTCGTACAGGGCGAAGGCAAACATACCCTGCAGTTCGTCCAGGAACTCTGGCCCTTTTTCCTGGTATAACGCCAGGATGACTTCACAGTCAGAGCCGGTCTGGAAGGCGTAGCGATCGCCGTACTCTGCGCGCAATGCCTGATGGTTGTAGATTTCACCGTTGACCGCCAGCGCGTGCGTTTTTTTCTCGTTATACAGCGGTTGTGCACCGGCGTTGACGTCAACAATGGACAGGCGCTCGTGCGCCAGAATGGCTTTATCGCTGGCGTAAACACCTGACCAGTCCGGGCCGCGATGGCGCATCAGGCGGGACAGTTCGAGTGCTTTTTTACGCAGTTCGCCCGCGTCAGTTTTAATATCCAGTACGCCAAAAATTGAACACATAACCTTCTCCGTTAACCCTGTTGCTTTGTGATGTTGCTTGCTTATGAAAATGCCGTAAAGGGAGAGGGCGCGCAAGGGTTTTACGGGGTAAAACGGAAATAGTGCAATGGTGATTGCGGAATGTTGAAAAAAGAGTATGTCGTAAACGTTTTTATTGATGATTATGCAATGAATGATAGGTTTTGTTAGATGTGACTGTCTTTATCAGGGGTGAAAATGAAAAACCACGCCCTGAGGCGTGGTTCTGAATCAGATGACATCAATTTCATCGACAGAGGGGTAAATCCAGCTCGGCCGGAACGGCATGGAGTCGATATCATCGAGTGTGGATACCCCGGAAAGTACGAGGATCGTCTCAAGGCCCGCCTGGAAACCGGCCAGAATGTCGGTACGCAAATTGTCACCCACAATGACAGTCTGCTCTGAATGCGCCTGCATTTTGTTCAGTGCGGCGCGGATGATCCACGGGCTCGGTTTACCGACAACAAACGGCTTACGGCCGGAGATTTTTTCGATACCGGCACACAGCGCCCCGCAGGCCGGATAAAAACCACGACCGTGGGTGTCCGGGTTGGTGGCGATGAAACGCGCACCGTTGGCGACAAAGTACGCTGCTTTATGCATCATCTCCCAGTTAAAGGAGCGCGTTTCGCCCACAATCACAAAATCCGGGTTCACATCAGTGATGGTAAAGCCTGCTTTATACAGCTCGTGGATCAGCGCGCCTTCGCCCACCACATAGGCCTTTTTTCCTTCCTGACGTTTCAGAAAATCCGCCGTCGCCATTGCCGAGGTGTAAAACACGGTGTCCGGCACGTCGACGCCTGCTGTAGCAAAGCGGTTCGCCAGATCCTGACCTGTCTGGGAAGGGTAGTTCGTGAGAAGAACCAGTGGCATTCCTTTGTCGATGATGCGGTGAAGAAACTCCGCAGCACCTGGCACGGCAACGTTGTCGTGCATCAGCACGCCGTCGATATCACAAATTACATTCTTAATGGTCATGGACATTCCGACATCAAAAAAAGAAGGCGTTACTATAAGATCCGATCAGGATTCCAGCAAATGCTGGAGTAGGATCCCGTTAAGCATGGCGCGTTTTACCAGCGCAAAGGCACCAATCGCTGAACGGTGATCGAGCGTAGAGCGCACCACCGGTAAGTTCTGGCGAAATGCTTTCAGCGCCTGAGTATTAATGCAGCCTTCAATGGCGGGCAGTAACACTTTTTCTGCTTCGATAATCTCGCCGGCGATCACCACTTTTTGTGGATTAAACAGGTTGATGGCAATGGCGATGGTTTTGCCCAGATGGCGTCCAACTTGCTCGATCACTTCACAGGCCAGCGCATCACCTTTATTGGCGGCTTTGCAAATGGTGCCTATCTTGCAATCGTCCAGCGTGACGCGACTTTGATACCCCTGTTCCAGCAGGTGGCGAACGCGATGTTCAATGGCTGCGTTGGCGGCGATGGTTTCGAGGCAGCCAAAGTTTCCGCAGTGGCAGCGCTCGCCGAGCGGTTCCACCTGGATGTGACCAATTTCTCCGACGTTACCGTTGCGGCCAATAAAAATACGTCCATTGGAGATGATGCCCGCACCTGTACCACGGTGGACGCGCACCAGAATAGAGTCTTCGCAGTCCTGGCTCGCACCAAAGTAGTGCTCTGCCAGCGCCAGAGAGCGAATGTCATGACCCACGAAGCAGGTCACCTTAAAACGTTTTTCCAGCGCGTCGACCAGCCCCCAGTTCTCAACCTGAATATGCGGCATGTAATGAATGACACCGGTTTCCGGGTCGACAAGGCCGGGTAAAATCACCGAAATGGCAATGAGTTCACGGATCTTGCGCTGACAGTTCTCAATAAAGTGTGCGATGGTATTCAGCAGCGCGTGCTCCAGTGTTTCCTGGGTGCGCTCCGGAAGAGGGTAGTGCTCTTCGGCGATGGCTTTACTGCTCAGATCGTAGAGCGTGAGCGTGGTGTCATGACGACCGAGACGGACGCCAATAGCCTGAAAATTGCGGGTTTCGGTAACAATGGAGATAGCGCGGCGTCCCCCGGTGGAGGCTTGCTGATCGACTTCTTTGATCAGGCCGCGCTCAATAAGCTGACGTGTAATTTTTGTCACGCTGGCGGGAGCAAGCTGGCTTTGTTCGGCTATCTGAATACGTGAGATTGGCCCGTGTTGGTCAATCAGGCGATAAACTGCCGCGCTGTTAAGTTGTTTAACGAGATCGACATTACCGATTTGAGCTTGTCCGCCTGGTGTCATACTTTTACTTACTCAGTGACGACCTCGTTACCATTAACGATGGTCTTAATAATTTTATAATCGTGTGTGAATGCTGTCAGGTTTGCAACCATACCCGGTGCGATCCCACCCAGCTTTTTATCCACGCCCATTGCGCGAGCCGGATAGAGCGTTGCCATTCGCAGCACTTCATCAAGGGCAATCCCGCAATGTTCAACCAGGTTACGCACCCCTTCGATCATCGTCAGGGCCGAACCGCTCAGCGTGCCATTTTCATCCACACACAGTCCATTACGGTAGTATATTGTTTTACCAGCAAAAATGAACTGCTCAATATTTGCCCCTGCCGGTGCGGTGGCGTCAGTCACCAGGCACAGCTTGTCACCTTTCAGGCGCTTGGCGTTGCGAATGTTGGTGTAGTCGACGTGTAAACCGTCGGCGATGATACCGCAGTAGACGTCAGGTTCATCCAGAATCGCCCCGACCAGCCCTGGCTCGCGGCCGGTAATATATGGCATGGCGTTATAAAGGTGGGTTGCAAACGTGATACCGGCACGGAAGCCTGCTTTGGCTTCTTTCTGTGTGGCATTTGAGTGCCCTGCAGAAACGACAATCCCGGCGGCAGCCAGTTTGCTGATGACGTCAGTCCCCGCCATTTCGGGTGCCAGCGTCACTTTGGTGATCACATCGGCGTTTGCACACATGTAATCAACCAGTTCGGCGTCAGGTTTACGTACATAATCTGGGTTATGTGTACCTTTCTTGACCATGTTCAGCCACGGTCCTTCAAGGTGCAGACCCAGCGCCTGATTAGGGTGTTTTGCCAGGTATTCGCGCATCACGCGGATACCCTGTTTCATCAGATCATCACTGCTGGTGATGAGCGTTGGCAGATAGCTGGTGCAGCCCGATTTCTCGTTGGCTTTCTGCATAATTTCCAGCGTGTCGACCGTCACCGCTTCTGCGGTGTCATTAAACTGCACACCGCCGCAGCCGTTAAGCTGTACGTCGATGAAACCGGGGGAGATCACAGCTCCATTGAGTGAGCGCTGTTCAATCTCCGGTGGCAGTTCAGCCAGCGGGCAAACACGTTCAATCAGGCCATTGGCGACAACAATCGCATGGTCATCCAGAATTTCGTGGCCGGTATAAATCCGACCGTGGGTTAAAGCGTACATAACGACCCCCGGTTTAAAAAAAGCGACCGCCTCTGGATAAGAGGCGGTTATTCAATTACAGACCTTTGATGTTCTCAGCTTCCAGCTCGTTGAAGTATTTCAACGTTTTCACTTTCAGCTCCATCGTAGACGGCTCGTCACAGACGATGACTGATTTTGGATGCAGCTGCAGGCAGCTGATGGTCCACATGTGGTTAACGTTGCCTTCAACGGCAGCCTGAAGCGCCTGTGCTTTTACGCCGCCCAGTACCAGAATCATCACTTCTTCGGCATCCAGCAGGGTGCCTACGCCAACGGTCAGGGCGTATTTTGGAACCTGGCTAACGTCGCCGTCAAAGAAGCGGGAGTTTGCCACGCGCGTGTCATGAGTCAGCGTTTTAATACGCGTACGCGAAGCCAGCGATGACGCTGGTTCGTTAAAGGCGATATGACCATCGTTGCCCACGCCACCCATGAACAGGTTGATCTTGCCGTAAGAACGGATTTTTTCTTCATACTGACGACATTCTGCGTCAATATCAGGCGCGTTTCCATTCAACAGGTTAATATTTTCAGCTGGGATATCAACGTGATCAAAGAAATTACGGTGCATGAAGCTATGGTAGCTCTCCGGATGTTCCTTTGGTAAGCCGACATATTCGTCCATGTTGAAGGTGACAACGTGCTTAAAGCTAACCTGGCCCGCTTTGTGCATTTCTACCAGAGCTTTATACGCCGTCAGTGGTGTCCCGCCAGTTGGCAGGCCCAGAACGAAAGGACGATCGGCTGTTGGTTTGAACGCATTGATACGGTTAGCGATATGACGAGCGGCCCATTTACCGACTTGTTCAGCAGTTGCCAGGGGAATCAGTCTCATTGTTCACCTCAAGAGTTAAAGTAAAAGCGTGGGCGGATAGCTATCGGAACCTGATACTTAAGCGTAACCGGAACTTGTCAGGCCAGATCAATCCGTCTTGATTTTTTGAATGATAAAATAAGTTTTCGCTGTTAGCCAGTGTAAGGGAGGGGAATTAACGATATTTGGTGACAAAAATCACAAAAAATACGCGTTTAATTTGCGATACGAATTAATTTTTCACACACTCAGAATGCCAGTGAATCATCAACCGTATATATAGGTTAGTGACACAATAAAAACACAGCTGAGAATGTGCCTTAAACGGGGTCTCATAGGGGGAAGAAAGTGAGTATTCTAGGTTATTTACAAAAGGTTGGTCGCGCACTTATGGTGCCGGTCGCCACGCTGCCTGCCGCAGCCATCCTGATGGGTGTCGGCTACTGGATCGACCCCAACGGCTGGGGTAATACCAGCGCGCTGGCGGCGTTCTTCATCAAGTCAGGTTCCGCCATTATCGACAACATGTCCGTGTTGTTTGCTATTGGTGTAGCTTATGGTATGTCCAAAGATAAAGACGGTGCAGCTGCACTGACCGGCTTTGTCGGTTTCCTCGTATTAACCACTCTCTGCTCACCAGCAGCGGTGGCAATGATCCAAAAGATCCCGGCGGACCAGGTTCCGGCGGCATTCGGTAAGATCAGCAACCAGTTTGTCGGTATTCTCGTGGGTATTATTTCCGCAGAACTGTACAACCGCTTCAGTAGTGTGGAGCTGCCAAAAGCACTCTCCTTCTTTAGCGGACGTCGTCTGGTGCCGATCCTGACCTCCTTCGTGATGATCTTCGTTGCGTTTATCCTGATGTACATCTGGCCGCTGATTTTCGACGGTCTGGTGAACTTCGGTGAACACATCCAGAAACTGGGTTCTGCCGGTGCGGGCGTGTATGCGTTCTTCAACCGTCTGTTGATCCCGGTTGGTCTGCACCACGCGCTGAACTCCGTGTTCTGGTTCGACGTTGCTGGTATTAACGATATCCCTAACTTCCTGGGTGGCGCACAGTCCATCGAATCAGGTAAAGCGGTTGTTGGTATCACCGGTCGTTATCAGGCGGGCTTCTTCCCAATCATGATGTTCGGTCTGCCGGGTGCAGCACTGGCTATCTACCACTGCGCGCGTCCAGAAAACAAAGCGAAAGTGCTGGGTATCATGATGGCAGGTGCGTTTGCTGCCTTCTTCACGGGTATCACCGAACCGCTGGAATTCTCCTTCATGTTCGTTGCGCCAGTACTGTACGTTATCCACGCTGTGCTGACCGGTATCTCTGTGTTCATTGCTGCAAGCATGCACTGGATCGCGGGCTTCGGCTTCAGCGCCGGTCTGGTGGATATGGTGCTCTCCTCGCGTAACCCGCTGGCGACCCACTGGTGGATGCTGATCCCACAAGGTCTGGTGTTCTTCGCTATCTACTACGTGGTGTTCCGTTTCACTATCACCAAATTCAACCTGATGACTCCGGGTCGCGAGCTGGCTGTTGCCGGTAGCGAAGCAGATGGTCAGGATATGAATGTTAGCGGTGCTCAGGATCAGGACGTTTCTGGTCTGGCGCGTCAGTATATTGCTGCAGTTGGCGGTTCTGACAACCTGACCGGTATCGATGCCTGTATCACCCGTCTGCGTCTGAACGTAAAAGACTCTTCACTGGTTAATGAAGCGCTGGCAAAACGTCTGGGTGCATCCGGTGTTATCCGCCTGAACAAAACCAGCGTGCAGATTATCGTTGGCTTCGTGGCGGAAAAAATTGCTAATGCCATGAAAACTACCGGCCCGGTAGCCGCAGCGGAAGCGTCTGCTGCTCCAGTCGCCGCCCCCGCTGCTGCAAAACCACAGGCTGTGCCAAACGCGACAACCATCGCGGCGCTGGTTTCGCCAGTAACCGGTGAAGTGGTTGCCATTGAGCAGGTGCCTGATGAAGCGTTTGCCAGCAAAGCGGTCGGTGATGGCGTAGCAGTGAAACCAACGGAAAAAACCGTGGTGTCTCCGGCTGCCGGAACCATCGTGAAAATCTTCAACACCAACCACGCGTTCTGTCTTGAGACTGAAAAAGGTGCGGAGATCGTTGTCCATATGGGTATCGATACTGTTGCGCTGAACGGTCAGGGCTTTACTCGCCTGGTGGAAGAAGGTGCTGAAGTGGTTGCAGGTCAGCCGATTCTGGAAATGGATCTGGACTTCCTGAACGCCAATGCGCGCTCCATGATTAGCCCGGTGGTTTGCAGCAACATCGACGACTTCAGCGGCCTGGTGATTCAGGCGAAAGGTCAGGTGGTTGCAGGTCAAACCCCACTGTATGAGATTAAAGGCAAGTAATCGCTCCTGAGTAGAGTTTGTGCCTTAAGCGGCGGGGGGATCCCCCGCCGCTTTTTTTTGCAGCAAATGCCCCCATTATTTTCTTCAGAGACGTTTTAAGGGTTGTCACTACGTCCGGCTTATAAGATCATATGCCGTTATACGTTGTTTACGCTTTGAGGAATCCACGATGAGTGAGGCTGAAGCCCGCCCGAGTAACTTTATTCGTCAGATCATCGATGAAGATCTGGCCAGTGGTAAGCACACCACAATTCATACCCGTTTCCCGCCGGAGCCGAACGGCTACCTGCATATTGGTCATGCGAAATCTATCTGCCTGAACTTTGGCATTGCGCAAGACTACCAGGGACAGTGCAACCTGCGTTTCGATGACACCAACCCAGTAAAAGAAGACATCGAATACGTTGAGTCCATCAAGAACGATGTGCAATGGCTGGGCTTCAACTGGTCGGGCGACATTTGCTACTCCTCTGACTATTTTGATCAGCTGTTTGCCTATGCGGTTGAGCTGATTAACAAAGGTCTGGCGTACGTTGACGAACTGTCTGCTGACGAAATCCGTGAATACCGTGGTTCGCTGACCGCACCGGGCAAAAATAGCCCGTTCCGCGATCGCAGTGTTGAAGAAAACCTGGCGCTGTTTGAAAAAATGCGTGCCGGTGGTTTCGAAGAAGGCAAAGCATGTCTGCGCGCCAAAATCGATATGGCGTCGCCGTTCATCGTGATGCGCGATCCGGTGCTGTACCGTATTAAGTTCGCGGAACACCACCAGACCGGTAACAAATGGTGCATCTACCCGATGTACGATTTCACCCACTGCATCAGCGATGCGCTGGAAGGCATTACTCACTCACTGTGTACGCTGGAGTTCCAGGACAACCGCCGTCTGTACGACTGGGTGCTGGATAACATCACCATTCCTGTGCATCCGCGTCAGTACGAGTTCTCTCGTCTGAATCTGGAATACACCGTGATGTCCAAGCGTAAGCTGAACCTGCTGGTGACTGACAAACACGTTGAAGGCTGGGATGACCCACGTATGCCGACCATCTCTGGTCTGCGCCGTCGTGGTTACACCTCTGCGTCTATTCGTGAGTTCTGCAAACGCATTGGCGTGACCAAACAGGACAACACCATTGAGATCGCTTCTCTGGAATCCTGCATTCGTGAAGATCTGAACGAAAACGCTCCGCGTGCAATGGCGGTTATCGACCCGGTGAAACTGGTTATCGAAAACTACCCGCAGGGCGAGGGCGAGCTGGTTTCTATGCCTAACCACCCGGGTAAGCCGGAGATGGGAAGCCGTGACGTGCCGTTCAGCGGTGAGATCTGGATCGATCGTGCTGACTTCCGCGAAGAAGCGAACAAGCAGTACAAGCGTCTGGTGCTGGGTAAAGAAGTGCGTCTGCGTAATGCTTACGTTATTAAAGCTGAGCGCGTGGAGAAAGATGCGGAAGGTAACATCACCACCATCTTCTGCTCTTATGATGCTGACACCCTGAGTAAAGATCCGGCGGATGGCCGTAAAGTGAAAGGCGTTATCCACTGGGTAAGCGCAGCACACGCGCTACCGGTCGAAATTCGCCTGTACGACCGCCTGTTCAGCGTACCTAACCCTGGTGCGGCAGATGACTTCCTGGCGGTCATCAACCCGGAATCTCTGCTGATCAAGCAGGGCTATGCTGAACCGTCCCTGAAGGCGGCTGAAGCGGGTAAAGCGTTCCAGTTCGAACGTGAAGGTTATTTCTGCCTGGACAGCCGTTACAGCACGGCTGAAAAACCGGTATTTAACCGTACCGTGGGTCTGCGTGATACCTGGGCTAAGATCGGCGAATAATATTGCTGTTCTGGTCAATGAGAGACAAACGCCGCTAATTGCGGCGTTTTTTTATTTAACGATCATGCCATTAAGGCGTTGCTAAAATATTGCCTGCTGAAAATTGAGGTCAATGAGGTGCTACTTATTTTACTCAAAAAAAGTTTGAATATTTACGGAATATCTGAAGGCTAAAAAATAAGCGCAAATAATGGGCTTTTCCCCCTGAAAATATCTCTTTCTCCCTGTAAATCCACGCATTGATGGAAATGTTACAAATCACTACCAATTATGTGCACTTCGTCATAATCCTGACTTTTGTCCGCTGAAAAGCATTGATAATTCGCGTCGCGAAAAATAACCTAAAGGCGGTAGTTAATTCGAGGGTATTTCTAACTACCCCTGACCGACAGGTCATTTTTATTTTTCGCCGTTTTAGGCGTTTTAATTCGTCAAAGAGGAATAATCTATGCGTACGTTTAGTGGCAAACGTAGTGCGCTGGCGCTGGCTATTGCCGGTGTAACAGCAATGTCGGGCCTGGTTGTCGCACCAGAGGCTAAGGCAGCAGGTTTCGTTGATGATTCTACCCTCACGGGCGGTATTTATTACTGGCAGCGTGAACGTGACCGTAAAGACGTCACTGAAGACAAATACAAAACCAACCTTGCTCATTCCACCTGGAACGCCAACCTGGACTTCCAGTCCGGTTATGCTGCCGATATGTTCGGCCTGGATATTGCCGCATTTACTGCCATTGAAATGGCGGAAAACGGTGACAGTGGCCACCCGAACGAAATCGCATTCTCCTCCAGCAATAAAGCGTACGATGAAGACTGGTCCGGGGATAAAAGCGGTATTAGCCTGTATAAAGCAGCCGCGAAATTCAAATACGGCCCGGTATGGGCGCGTGGTGGTTATATTCAGCCAACCGGTCAAACACTGTTAGCCCCACACTGGAGCTTTATGCCAGGTACTTATCAGGGGGCGGAAGCCGGTGCCAACTTTGACTACGGTGATGCAGGTGCGTTGAGTTTCTCCTATATGTGGACCAACGAATATAAAGCACCGTGGCATATCGAAATGGACAAGTTCTACCAGAACGATAAAAAGACCAAAGTGGATTACCTCCACTCTCTGGGGGCGAAATACGACTTCAAAAACGATCTGGTTCTTGAAGCGGCCTTTGGCCAGGCGCAAGGTTATGTCGATCAATACTTTGCCAAAGCCAGCTATAAGTTTGATATCGCGGGTAGCCCGCTGAGTACCAGCTACCAGTTCTACGGTACGCGCGATAAAGTCAGTAACGGTGGCGTCAATGACATTTATGATGGCACCGCGTGGCTGCAGGCGCTGACCTTCGGCTACAAAGTGGGTCAGGTTGATTTGCGTCTGGAAGGGACATGGGTGAAGGCGGAAGGGCAGCAGGGCTACTTCCTGCAGCGTATGACCCCAACCTACGCCTCCTCCAACGGTCGTCTGGATATCTGGTGGGATAACCGTTCAGACTTCAACGCCGACGGTGAAAAAGCGGTGTTCTTCGGCGCGATGTATGATCTGAAAAACTGGAACCTGCCGGGTTGGGCTGTGGGGGCATCTTACGCTTACGCCTGGGATGCGAAACCTGCCGATATGGCAACACCTGACGCATACTACGATCCAAACTACCGTCTGAAAGAGTCCTCTTACAGCCTGGATGCCATGTACACCCTGCAGGATGGCCGTGCAAAAGGAACAATGTTCAAGCTGCACTTCACCCAGTATGACAACCACTCTGATATCCCAAGCTACGCGGGCGGTTACGGCAACATCTTCCAGGATGAGCGTGACGTGAAGTTCATGGTTATTGCCCCATTCACAATCTTCTGATGAACACCCCGGTGGGCTAAGCCCGCCGGGATGGAGACTGCACATGATGAAAAAAATCGTAATCGTCGCGTTGCTGGCATCGGGGTTGGTGGCTTGTGCACAGCCTCAGGCACCGAAAGAGGACTCGCGTCTGAAAGAGGCATACAGCGCCTGTATTAATACGGCGGAAGGTTCGCCGGAGAAAATTGAAGCCTGTCAGAGCGTGCTGAATGTACTGAAGAAAGAGAAAGCACATGAGCAATTCGCGACGCAGGAGAATGTCCGCGTGATGGATTACCAGGCCTGTATTCAGGCGCGTAAGACCGGTAACGATCAGGAAGTGGCGAAGCGTTGCGATCAGATCTGGAAAGAAATTCGCAGTAATAACAGTAAATAATCAGCTGTCTTGACGCCCGGTAGCACTGCGCTTACCGGGCTTTTTTTATGCCAGATTACAGGCAAAAAAAAGCCAACCTTTCGGCTGGCTCAGAGTATGAAAGCAGACTTATTTTGCGTCGTGCGCGTGCTCGTCTTCGCGGCAATCACCTTCCGCACAGTGGCCGTATAGGTACAGGCTGTGGTTGGTCAGGCGGATGCCATGACGGGCGGCAATTTCACGCTGGCGCGCTTCGATGGAATCATCGCTAAATTCAATGACCTTACCGCAATCAAGGCAGATCAGGTGATCGTGGTGCTGCTGTTGGGTCAGTTCGAAAACAGATTTACCGCCTTCGAAATTATGACGGGTCACAATACCCGCGTCATCAAACTGGTTCAGTACACGATAAACAGTGGCCAGCCCAATCTCTTCGCCCATGTCGATAAGACGCTTGTAAAGGTCTTCCGCGCTGACATGGTGGTTGTCTGGCCCCTGAAGCACTTCAAGGATTTTTAATCGAGGAAGCGTTACTTTCAGGCCAGCCTTCTTTAATGCGGTATTGTTGTCAGTCATGCGGAATCTGTCCTGTTGCTAAACGATTCACTTCTATAAAGGAAGTGACAGAAAATGCACTTGGGATAATGCGTCTCATTATAGAACTGCCATGCCTAAATGAAAACTGCAAGTCTCAAGCAAAGTATGCTTATAAAAACGTGGTATCACCAACAAACTTGTTCGATGGCTTCCACTTTTTGTCAGGGGAATATTGTACAGATTTGAACGAAAAAGTTAAAAGTTTGTAGCAATTAATTTAATCGGTTTTACCCGATTGGCGGGCGCAACCGGAGTTGCGCCACGTCAGAACTCAGGCGTTAAGAATGTCGTCCAGGTTCAGTTCTTCGCGGATCTGCTTAACCCATTTATCAACACGCTCAGCGGTCAGTTCCGGCTGACGATCTTCGTCGATAGCCAGGCCGACGAAGTGATCGTCGTCCGCCAGACCTTTAGAGGCTTCGAAGTGGTAGCCCGCTGTTGGCCAGTGACCCACGATTACCGCGCCGTGCGGCTCGATGATGTCGCGGATGGTGCCCAGCGCGTCGCAGAAATATTCTGCGTAATCTTCCTGATCACCGCAGCCGAACAGTGCAACCAGCTTGCCGTTGAAGTCGACTTCTTCCAGTGTCGGGAAGAAATCATCCCAGTCACACTGCGCTTCACCGTAGTACCAGGTCGGGATACCCAGCAGCAGAATGTCATAACCTTCGAGATCTTCTTTGCTGCTCTTGGCGATGTCATGCACATCGGCAACGTCTTTACCGAGCTGTTTTTGAATGTTTTTTGCGATATTTTCGGTATTGCCGGTATCACTGCCGAAGAAAATGCCGATGATTGCCATGAGTAAAATAACCTCTTGAAACTTAATGGTATGGTGGCGCAATTTGTCCACGGATAAGGGCAATAATAGCAGAACAGGCAACCCTGCGGAAACTGCTATCGCGCAGGACTGCACTCTGTGCTACATGAAAACGGTGAGAAAGGAGATTTTCAGACTTATACCTTGCCGCGCAACGTCTCAAGCTGTGTGATTAACATCTCTTCAATCAACTCACTGCGGCTGATGTTACGCGCGTCAGCCAGTTCATTCAGCGCATCGACAGCATCGGCGTTGAGCTTCAGTTCGACACGCTTAAGCCCACGATTTTTATCGCGTTTTAGCTGGTTGCGTTTATTAATACGCAGCTGTTCATCGCGCGAAAGCGGATTCGTTTTCGGTCGTCCCGGTCGACGCTCATTCGCGAACAGATCTAGTGTCGTACGGTCCGTTTGTTCTTTGGCCATGATTCTGAGACTTCGGGGGAAACAAGCCGCCCTGCTAATGCCCGGGCGATAAGCGCGCCATCATACATCACCGAAAACGGCACGCCAACGACTGGAAGCCTGCAGCCTTCCAGTCGCTGTCTTTTTAATCAATTTGCCGTATCAGAGAGATAGCGGCGGATTGCGCGTAATACGGCGTCCGGTTTTTCCGCATGAACCCAGTGTCCGGCTCCGGCAATCACATGGGCGCGTGCCTGCGGGAATTGCGCCAGCAAAGTGTCGCGGTATGCATCGGTCACGTAAGGTGAGTTACCACCACGAATAAAGAGAGTAGGGCGTTGCCAGGCCGGAACGGTTTCCCAGCCAACGATATTGTCATACTGGTCCCAGAGCGCTGGCACGTTAAAACGCCACTGGCCGTCAACAAACGACTTCAACAGGAACTGCACAACGCCTTCTTCATCAAGATGTTCACGCATCACGGTCGCCGCCTGCTGACGCGTAGAGACCCCCGCATCTGTCACCGCATTGATGGCGGCAAATATCTCATCATGACGACGCACGTCGTAATCCACGGGCGCGATATCAATGGCGATCAGACCGTTAATTCGTTCCGGTGCAAGCGCCGTCAGGGCCATCACCGCTTTGCCACCCATTGAATGCCCGATAAACGTCGCATTCTGGAGATTATTCGCATCAAGCGTATCCCGCAGATCCTGCGCCATTGCCGCGTAGGTCATTTCCGCTGAACGCCCGGACAGGCCGTGATTGCGCATATCGACCTGCAAAATATCGTGGTCGGTAACCAGCTCGCGCGCCAGCACGCCCAGGTTATCCAGGCTGCCAAAAAGCCCGTGAACCAGTACGATGGGAGAATTATTGTTCGGCGATTGTGCAGATTGCGCTCGGGTATTCAATTTCATGGCAAAGTTCTTTTTTTACGTATGTCAGGTTAGGGTATCATGTTGAACATTCTGCCGCCCGGCTGCAAGGTTCCAGTTTAATCTGACTTTTGCCGCCAACCTGGTTTGACGCTATCCGCTGTTGGGATTTGACCTTATAATCCCAACGACTTGTATTCAGATAAGATATCGCACTGGATTAAGATGAAAACAATCGAAGTTGATGACGAACTCTATCAGTATATTGCCAGCCAGACGCGGCATATTGGGGAGAGCGCGTCCGACATTTTACGGCGCATGCTTAAAATTTCCGCCGCCTCACAGCCTGCTACCCCAGTCACTAAAGATGTCGTGTCTCAGCCGAGCGTTGTTGCACAAGCAAAACCTGCCGTGACTCCGGCAAAAGATAAAGTGCGTGCGATGCGCGAGCTGCTGCTTTCTGATGAATATGCGGAACAGAAAAAAGCGGTTAACCGCTTTATGCTGGTGCTGTCTACACTCTATTCACTGGATAATAAAGCGTTTGCCGAAGCGACCGAGTCGCTGCACGGGCGTACGCGCGTCTATTTCGCAGGTGACGAGCAGACGCTTCTGCAAAATGGTAATCAAACCAAACCCAAACATGTCTCTGGCACACCATATTGGGTCATCACGAATACCAACACGGGCCGCAAGTGCAGCATGGTCGAACACATCATGCAGTCCATGCAGTTCCCGACAGAATTGATTGAAAAGGTTTGCGGTACAATTTAACCCCTGCATTAAAAGGACCAGGCCATGGCAAATCACAGCCGTGCAGGCCAACCTGCACAACAAAGCGATTTGATTAATGTCGCTCAACTGACCGCGCAGTATTACGTGCTGAAGCCGGTCGTGGGCAACGCAGAACACGCAGTGAAGTTTGGTACATCAGGCCACCGCGGCAGCGCGGCACGCCACAGCTTTAACGAACCGCACATTCTGGCCATTGCCCAGGCCATCGCGGAAGAGCGCGCTAAAAATGGCGTCACGGGTCCGTGCTATGTGGGGAAAGATACTCACGCCCTGTCTGAGCCTGCATTTATTTCCGTGCTGGAAGTGCTGGCCGCGAACGGGGTAGACGTGATCGTGCAGGAGAACAACGGCTTTACGCCTACGCCTGCGGTCTCTCACGCTATCCTTGTGCACAACAAAAAAGGTGGTGCGCTGGCTGATGGTATCGTCATTACGCCATCCCATAACCCGCCGGATGACGGTGGTATTAAATACAACCCACCTAACGGTGGCCCGGCAGATACTAACGTCACCAAAGTGGTGGAAGACCGCGCAAACGCGCTGCTTGCAGACGATCTGAAAGACGTAAAACGCATTTCTCTGGATGCGGCAATGGCGTCCGGCCACGTGAAAGAGCAGGATCTGGTGCAGCCGTTCGTGGAAGGGCTGGCAGATATCGTCGATATGGCCGCCATCCAGAAAGCGGGCCTGAAACTGGGTGTTGATCCGCTGGGCGGCTCTGGTATCGAATACTGGAAACGCATTGCTGAGTATTACAAGCTGGATCTGACCATCGTGAACGATCACGTCGATCAGACTTTCCGCTTTATGCATCTGGATAAAGACGGCGCGATCCGTATGGACTGCTCCTCCGAGTGCGCGATGGCGGGTCTGCTGGCGCTGCGCGACAAGTTTGATCTGGCATTTGCCAACGACCCGGATTATGACCGTCACGGTATTGTCACGCCTGCGGGCCTGATGAACCCGAACCACTACCTGGCCGTGGCGATCAACTACCTGTTCCAGCATCGCCCACAGTGGGGCAAAGAGGTTGCTGTTGGTAAAACGCTGGTTTCTTCGGCCATGATTGACCGCGTGGTTGATGCGCTGGGTCGTAAGCTGGTGGAAGTCCCGGTCGGCTTTAAATGGTTTGTTGACGGTCTGCACGACGGCAGCTTCGGCTTTGGCGGTGAAGAGAGCGCGGGAGCTTCCTTCCTGCGTTTCGACGGTACACCGTGGTCAACCGATAAAGACGGTATCATCATGTGTCTGCTGGCAGCGGAAATCACCGCTGTCACCGGTAAAAACCCGCAGGAACACTACAATGAGCTGGCTGCCCGCTTTGGCGCGCCAAGCTACAACCGTATTCAGGCGGCGGCAACGTCTGCCCAGAAAGCGGCGCTGTCCAAACTCTCTCCGGAGATGGTCAGTGCAAGCACCCTGGCCGGTGACCCAATCACCGCGCGTCTGACGGCGGCACCTGGTAACGGTGCGTCTATCGGCGGTCTGAAAGTGATGACTGAAAACGGCTGGTTCGCTGCGCGTCCATCCGGTACGGAAGATGCGTATAAAATTTACTGCGAAAGCTTCCTCGGCGCTGAGCACCGTCAGCAGATTGAGAAAGAAGCGGTAGAGATTGTCAGCGAAGTGCTGAAAAACGCGTAAATGTTGTACTGGTGTGGGCTGATACCCCACCCCAGTCCTTTTCCTTTCCACAGGGAGAGGGAGAAAAGACTAAAAACGGCAACCTTTGGGTTGCCGTTTTGCGTTTACTTCAACTGTGCTTATTCTTCAACTCAAACCGTGGCGACACCAGACCGTACAACGTCCAGCCCATAAAGGTCACCATCGCACCGTAGAGCATCGCCTCCTGGCCGGAAGAGTAGAGCGCATAGAAGCTGTAAATTGCCCCGATCAGCGCCACGATATTTGCCGCCCGCGCTTTGCGTGGATCGACCTTCGCCACCTTCTGAATGATCACCAGTGCCGCCATCGACAGAATATACGGAATGATATTCGTCACCACCGCCAGGTTAACCAGCACGTTGAACTGACTGTTCAGCGACGGGCTAATCGTCATCAGTGACAGGCCGCTCTGGAAGATAACAATCGCCAGCATGCCCTGTACTGGCGCATCCGCTTTGGAGACACGGGAGAAGATTTTTGGGAAATAACCTTCGTCAGCGGAGGATTTGAACACCTGGGCAATGGTGAACTGCCAGCCGAGGAGTGAGCCACAGCAGGACATGACCATTAATCCCATGATCACCTTCCCGACGCTCGGGGTAAACATCTGCGCGAAGGCCAGCCCGAAGGGGGCTGTGGAGTTGGCCAGATCCATGTTTGGCACAATCCCCGCAATCACGTTTGTTGAAACGATATAGATAACCGCTGCACCCAGCGTGCCGCCGAGTACTGCAATCGGTACGTTTTTCTCCGGGTTCTCCACCACTTCGGCGTTCGCGCAGGCCGATTCCAGACCGAGGAAAGCCCACAGCGTCATGGCGATGGATGAACCTACTGCGGTGAAGAACGGTACATGGTGTGGGTTCCAGGAATTTGCATACAGCGTTGGGCTAAACCAGAACCAGCCGATGATGCACAGCCCGACAACCGGGATAATCACACCCCAGACGGTGATGCTACTGATTTGTCCGGTAATGCGGGCACCACCAAAGTTGGCCACGGTGCAGATCCACAGTACGCCGATGGTTGCCAGCCCAATTTGCACCGGGCTGAGTGTGGCACCCAACAACTCCGTACCATAACCCACCGCAGAGATGGCAATCGCCACGTTAGCGATCAGTAGCGACACACCGTAGGTGTAGTTCGCCATAAAGTTGCCGGACTTGCCAAACGCGTATTCGGCATAACCGCCCATCCCGCCTGACTTGCGGCTGAACATCCCGCACTTGGCAAATGCCCATGCCAGCGCCATTGAGCCTACGGCGGTGACCAGCCAGGAAATAATCGAAATGGTCCCCACTTCGGCAAGCTTAGTGGGCAGCATGATGATCCCAGAACCCATCATGTTCACCATCGTGAGGATGGTTAGCTGCACCACGCCCATCTTGTTAGATTTACTCATAATTTTTCTCCTTTCAGCAGCGATGGCTGAGCGGCAGATTGTTTGATGACGTTACAGCGAACCTGCTTGCGACCGTCACACTCTTCGACGTACACGCCCTGCAGCTCTGGTGCGAAGCCCGGTAAAAGGTTGATCCCTTCTTCCAGGGCAGCAAAGTAGCGCAGCACGGAACCACCCCAGACTTCACCCGGAACAACACACAACACGCCTGGTGGGTAAGGGAGAGCACCTTCAGCGGCAATTCGGCCTTCTGCATCACGCAGGGAAACCAGCTCGACTTCACCACGCAGGTAGGCATAGTTGGCGTCTTGTGGTGACATCACCACGCGTGGGAAGTGAGACTTGCGGAACATCTCTTTCTGCAGCTGTTTCACGTTGTTGCGGGCGTATAGCGCGTGCATTTCCTGGCAAATCTGGCGCAGGGAGTAATCCGCGTAGCGTTCCGGATACTGTTTACAGATGGATGGCAGCACTTCTTTTAACGGTGCATCCGTCTGGAGCAGTTTTTCGAAGCGCACCAGCTGCGCGACCAGTTGCTGCAATTTGCCCATATCTTCCGCAGGCGTGAGCAGGAACAGGATGGAGTTGAGATCGCATTTTTCCGGAACGATGCCGTTTTCACGCAGGAAGTTGGCGAGAATGGTGGCAGGCACGCCGAAATCTTCATACTCACCGGTACGGGCGTTGATGCCGGGTGTGGTTAGCAGCAGTTTGCATGGGTCGATAAAATATTGATGCTCGGCATAGCCTTCGAAAGCATGCCAGTTTTCACCTGGTACGAAATGGAAGAAGCGCAGGTCGGTGGCAATATCCGATGTTTCCCAGCTTTCCCACGGACGACCATCAACCAGTTCTGGCACGAACGGGCGAATAAACTGGCAGTTCTGCAGGATCAGCTTGCGCGCTTCAATACCGGTTACCACACAGTCCATCCACATATTGCGGCCACTCTGGCCCTCATGCATGCGGGCGTTGATATCCAGGGCAGCAAACAGTGGATAGAACGGGCTGGTGGAGGCGTGCATCATAAAGGCGTTGTTAAGGCGCTTATGCGGTACATAGCGCTGCTGGCCTTTGATGTGGCTGTCTTTCTTGTGGATTTGTGAGGTCTGGGAGAAGCCAGCCTGCTGTTTATGTACTGACTGGGTAACGAGGATCCCCGGATCGTTCTCGTTCAGCTCCAGCAGCAGCGGCGAACAGTCAGCCATCATCGGAATAAACTGCTCGTACCCTACCCAGGCAGAGTCAAACAGGATGTAATCACACAGGTGGCCAATGTTATCCACTACCTGACGGGCGTTATAAATGGTGCCATCGTAGGTACCGAGCTGGATCACCGCCAGACGGAACGGACGCTCATCGCGTGCGCGGCCTGGAGCCACTTCTGCCACCAGCTCGCGCAGGTAGTTCTCTTCAAAACAGTGAGCGTCAATACCGCCGATAAAGCCGTACGGGTTACGTGCGGTTTCCAGATAAACCGGCGTTGCGCCAGCCTGCAGCAGTGCGCCGTGGTGGTTGGATTTGTGGTTGTTGCGATCGAACAGCACCAGATCGCCCGGCGTCAGCAGGGCATTAAGCACCACTTTGTTTGATGATGATGTTCCGTTCAGCACGAAATAGGTCTTATCGGCATTAAAGACTTTCGCCGCATGCTGTTGTGCAATGCATGGGGCACCTTCGTGAATCAACAGATCGCCCATTGCCACGTCGGCGTTACACAGGTCTGAGCGGAAAAGTGTTTCGCCAAAGAAATCGACAAACTGGTTACCGGCAGGGTGGCGGCGGAAGAACTGACCTCCCTGATGGCCTGGGCAGTCAAACGCACTGTTCCCTTGTTTGACATAGTCGACCAGGGCACGGAAGAACGGTGGGCGCAGTTGCGTCTCGTACTTCAGCGCTGCTGCTTCCAGTTGACGTCCGTAGAAGTCGTTACTGGTGTCTGAACACTCGAAAACGCCGTGGATCCGCGATAAATATTCAGCCGGAATGAACTCTTCTTTATGTGTAGCGATAAAAATGGGGATACCAAACCCGGTTGCTTCTATTTCTTCTATTTTTCCACTGGAAATATCGCTGATTGCCAGAACAATGGCAGCAACATCAATATAATCAGAGGTGCTGACATCCACCAGATCGCGGTGAGTAGTAAAACAATCAGGACATGCACGGCTGGCTGCGATTTTTAAACTTTTCATCTTTCACTCTTTATTTTAGGTAATAGAAGTCCCTCGATTTCTTGCAATAAAGAAACCGATAATTTCCCGGAAAAAAAGCAAGGTGTGGCCGCTGATACGAAATCAGTAAATTGCTTTTTGATGAATGAGATTCAGTCCGCCCGGTTGCGGATGAGCCTGAATCAAGAGAAATGAGCGCACGTGTTCACAGGCAATAGCCTGTAAAATAAAGCGTTTCAGGATGACCTGTAAGCAGATGCGCCAGAAGTCGAAGGACTACCGGGCGTTAAAGATGTGAAAGTCAAAGCAGTTACGGTGGGCAAACATCATGATATGAGTTGTCCGCCTTATATGGGGCATCAAACGATTATTGTTTTCCATGTTTATTTTCCTTTCAGCAATTGAAAGCATGGTCATTTTATCCAGAAGAAAGCGATTAACTGTGATTCAGATCACCGCTAACAGATCAAATCAGAAATAAATATTCGTTTTTTATGAATATCACAGATCAAAATGCTGATTTGTTGGGCATGTGTTAAAAGTCTGTTTTTGTAATGTTTTAAATGAACAAAAATAAGCCATGAAAATAACCAATGGCTTATTTTGTGAATATTTTTCTGGCGATTTGTTCTTTATTTGAAATTAAATGAATAGTTATTCAAAGCATGAACCGATAACCGATACCGGTTTCAGTTAATAAATGGCGGGGGCGCGCGGGGTCGACTTCGAGTTTCTGACGAAGGTGGCCCATATAAATGCGTAAATAGTGACTATGTTCAACAGCGTTCGGCCCCCATACCTGACTTAACAGTTGGCGTTGGGTCAGTACCTTGCCGTGGTTGTTGAGCAGAACGGCGAGCAGACGAAACTCGATAGGGGTGAGATGGATCTCTTCTTCACCGCGCACAATGCGTCGTGCGGCAAGATCAACCCGGGTATCACCAAACGTATACGCCGGGTCAGAGGAGGGAGGGGCGCTGTGGCGACGTAACGCGACGCGGATCCGTGCCTGTAACTCGCCAATGCCAAAGGGCTTACTGAGATAGTCATCCGCCCCGGCATCCAGCGCTGCAATTTTATCGGTCTCTTCGGTACGGGCAGAGAGCACCAGAATGGGCATCTGGCTCCACTGGCGAACCTCACGTATAAAATCGATACCGTCACCATCCGGTAACCCGAGATCGAGGATCACCAGATCCGGCTTGCGCGTGGCAGCTTCAATGAGCCCTCGTTGCAGTGTACCGGCATCATGAACGCGCAGGCCATCGCCTTCCAGCGCCGCACGCAGAAACCGGTTAATAGCGAGTTCATCTTCAACAATCAGAACGCTAATCACAAATCCTCTGGTAATTCATCAAGTTCTGGTGGGGTATCCAGAGGAAGTGTAACACAAAAACGAGCGCCTCCTTCCGGGCGGTTCTCTGCCGAGATGGTTCCGCCGTGTACGTCGATAATGGCCTGGCAAATTGCCAGACCTAGCCCGACGCCCGGGATGGCTGATTCTTTATTGCCGCGCGCAAATTTTTCAAAAATTGCGTGCTCTTTCCCGGCAGGGATCCCCGGCCCGGTATCCCAGACTTCAAGCCGTAACGCCTGATCTTCAACGGTTGCATTGACCCCAATCTGTGCCTTTGCCCCCGCATATTTACCGGCATTTTCCAGCAGGTTGATCAGCACGCGTTCAAACAGCGGGCCATCGACGTGGATTAAGGTCAATGGTTCGGGCATGTTCAGCGCAATATGGCGACCACCGAGCCCCGGCTCCAGCATTTTCAGCGCACTACCGACCACTTCCTCAAGCGTTAACCACTCTTTTTTGAGGTTAAATCCGCCTGACTGAATGCGTGCCATATCGAGTAAATTATTCACCAGACGCGTGGTATTTAGCACATGCTGGCGGATTTCACTGGCCTGCAGCGCATGGGGGGAACCTTCTGCGGCGAGATCCAGCGTCAGGATCTCTGACTGCCCGAACAGCACGGTAAGAGGGGTTCGCAGGTCGTGCGACAGGGCCGACAGCAAGGAGTTACGAATACTTTCGCGCTCGCTTGCCAGCCGTGCCTGCTCTTCACTGGCAGTGAGCGCCAGCCGCTCCAGCGCGCTGGCAACCAGCAGGGTGAAGGTTTCCAGCAGGCGTTGCTGCTCGGGTATCATCAGTTGACGCAGATTGCTCGGTTCAACGATGACCAGTCCCTGGTTTTTTTCGGCACTGCGCAGCGGCAGGATCTGATATGGCACTCCGGGCAGGGTATCTGTCCCAGCTCCTGCAGGTAATCCCTTGTCAAAGCTCCACCGTGCGATGGCTTCATCCCAGGGCGTCATACCCGAGGCAGAGGTGAGCGGGCGCAGTTTTCCGTGTTCGTCAGGGAGCAAAATCAGATTGTTGGCGTGAAACGTCGAACGGATAAACTGCTCGCTGGTTTGCACAATATCCAGCGGCGTACGACCCACCGCCAGCGATTTGGACATCTCATATAAGTGGCGCGTGCGCTGCTCACGATAGCGGGCAATACGTGCCTGGTAGCGAACGCCCGCCGTCAGATTCCCGATCACCAGCCCAACGGTAAGCATCACGCCAAAAGTAAGAATGTACTGCACGTCAGAAACGGCAAGCGTCCCGCGCGGGGCAATAAAGAACAGATCGAAGCTGATGACGTTGATAACCGTCGCCAGTACCGAAGGCCAGCGTCCGAAGAAAAGCGCAATCACGACCACGCCGAGCAGGTAGATCATCACCAGGTTGGCGGCATCGAAGGCAATCAGCCACTGGCTGGCAATAATGGTAATCAGCGCACAGAGGAGGACGGCGATAAGGCAACCCCGGATCTGAATACGCCATTTATCACCAAAGGCCCGGGCGTCTGGCGTACGGTTGGGCAGGGGGGTGGGTTTGTCATCAAGTGCCACGACCACCAGATCCAGATCGGGGGCGCGTCGGGCCAGCTTGTCGGCAAAGGATTCGCGGCTAAACCAGCGGCGATGCTGGCGGCGACCAATAACAATCTTGCCCAGGTTGTGCTCGCGCGCATAGCGCAGAATGGCTTTATCTTCTTGCGGATCGGAAAGAGTGGCGGTTTCTGCACCGAGTTCCTGTGCCAGGCGTAGCGAACTCAGGATCGCGCGGCGCTGGTTTTCGGGCAGAGCGTGAAGCTGCGGGGTTTCGACATACACCGCATGCCAGACGCTGCCAAATTTAGCCGCAAGCCGGGCGGCGGTGCGGACGAGCTTTTCATTGCCGCTGCCGTGGCCAATACACAGCAGTATGGCATCCCGCGTATGCCAGACACGTTCCTGGCCTTGCAGATCGCGCCAGGCTCGCATCTGGTCATCAACGCGATCGGCGGTGCGACGCAGGGCCAGCTCGCGCAGGGCAATCAGGTTACCTTTACGGAAGAAATGTTCAATGGCGCGCTCGGCCTGGCCTGCAATGTAAACCTTCCCTTCATGCAGGCGCTGGCGCAGGTCGTCCGGAGGCAGGTCGACCAGTACCACTTCGTCTGCGGAGTCAAAAAAGGGATCGGGCACTGTTTCCCGCACCTGGATGCCGGTCACACCGCTGACCACGTCGTTCAGGCTTTCGAGATGCTGAACGTTAACCGTAGTGAACACGTCAATGCCGGCTTCAAGTAGCTCTTCAACATCCTGCCAGCGTTTAGGGTGACGTGAGCCTGGCGCATTGCTGTGCGCCAGTTCGTCCATCAGGATCAGGGCGGGGCGACGGGCGAGGGCCGCGTCGAGATCGAACTCTGTGACCAGGCGGCCACGATGGCTGATGCGGTGAGGGGGCTGTGTGGCCAGCCCCTTCAGCAGCGCCGCTGTCTCTTTACGGCCGTGGGTTTCCACCACGCCGATAAGAATATCGAGCCCCTGCGCCCGGAGCCGCTGGGCTTCGGTCAGCATAGCGAACGTTTTCCCGACGCCTGCACAGGCACCGAAGAAGACTTTCAGTTTGCCACGATGGGCTTCAGCCGTCTGTTCGAGCAACCTGTCCGGATCCGGGCGCATGGGCTCTTCAGTCATTTAGTTTTTCCTTAGCGCGTCCAGCGCCAGATTCAGCTCAACAATGTTCACTACCGGCATGCCAATGAAACTCGCCAGCGGCTTTTGTGTGTGCTCTGCAACCAGCAGGCTCACCTGTTCGACAGTCAGCTGGCGGGCTGCGGCGACGCGTGGAATTTGCCATGCCACCGCTTTCGGCGTCAGGCTGTAATCCAGCCCACTGGCAGATGCTGTCACCAGCTCGACAGGTACCTCACGGCTGGCCTGTGGGTTTGCCGCGCGCAGAGTCGCGACGCGCTCAGCGATGGCTTTGTCCAGCTCCGGGTTGCTGCCTGCCAGGTTACTGCCACCGGATGCCATCGGATTATACGGGCTTTCGGCAGTGACGGAAGGGCGTCCCTGGAAGTAGCGGGCATCCGTAAAGTTTTGACCAATCAGGCGTGAACCACGGTTCTCGCCGTTCTGAATAATCATCGAACCGTTGGCCTGATCGTTAAACCACCACTGGCCCAGCGCGGTGGTTACCAGCGGGTAAAGCCCGCCGGTAATAAGAGCCAGAAAAATAAACAGAAGTATAGCGGGGCGTAACATTGTCATTTGATTCACCTTTTAAACCAGCCCGAACAGCGTTAACAGCACGTCGATCACCTTGATACCGATGAAGGGGACGAGCAGCCCACCCAGACCGTAGATCCACAGGTTCCGGCGCAGCATGGCGGCGGCGGTCAGCGGCTTATAGCTCACCCCTTTCAGCGCCAGCGGGATCAAAAACACAATGATCAGGGCGTTAAAAATGACCGCACTGAGAATGGCCGATGCCGGGGAGTGCAGATGCATGACGTTCAGCGCATTCAGCTGCGGGTACGTGGCAGCAAAGGCGGCCGGAATGATGGCGAAATACTTCGCCACATCGTTGGCAATACTGAAGGTGGTGAGCGAGCCACGCGTCATCAGCATCTGTTTCCCGATGTGTACCACTTCAATCAGCTTGGTCGGGTTGGAGTCGAGATCGACCATGTTCCCCGCCTCTTTAGCTGCCTGCGTACCGGAGTTCATCGCTACCGCGACGTCAGCCTGTGCCAGGGCAGGGGCGTCGTTGGTACCATCCCCCGTCATCGCCACCAGACGACCTTCCGCCTGATACTGGCGGATCAACGCCAGTTTGGCTTCCGGTGTTGCTTCGGAGAGAAAATCATCCACCCCCGCTTCAGCGGCAATGGCGGCAGCGGTCAGACGGTTATCCCCGGTGATCATTACCGTCTTGATCCCCATCTTACGTAACTGGGCAAAACGCTCTTTAATGCCGCCTTTGACGATATCCTTCAGGGCGATCACGCCCAGCACATGCGCACCTTCGGCAACGACCAGCGGTGTGGCCCCCTGGCGGGCCACGTTGTCCACCATTTCATCCACTTCTGCCGGGAAATGACCGTTGTTGGCTTCAATGTGGCGACGGATCGCGTCAACGGAGCCTTTACGGATCATCCGATCCTGAATGTTGATGCCGCTCATGCGAGTTTGTGCCGTGAAAGGAACAAAGGTGGCATGCAGGCTCTGCACGTCGCGCTGACGCAGGTTAAAGCGCTGTTTCGCCAGAATGACGATGCTGCGGCCTTCCGGGGTTTCATCAGCAAGTGAAGAGAGCTGCGCCGCATCGGCCAGTGTTTTTTCATCCACGCCGGGAGCGGGTAAGAACTCTGATGCCTGGCGGTTGCCGAGCGTAATCGTCCCGGTTTTATCCAGCAGCAGGACATCAACGTCACCTGCGGCTTCAACGGCACGTCCGCTGGTGGCGATGACGTTAGCGCCGAGCATACGACTCATACCGGCCACACCGATGGCTGACAGCAGGCCACCGATGGTGGTTGGGATCAAGCAGACCAGCAGAGCGACCAGTACGGTAACGCTGACCGCTGCGCCACCGTAAGAGGAGAATGGCCACAGGGTTGCCGTTGCCAGTAAAAAGACGATGGTCAACGCGACCAGCAGAATGGTCAGGGCGATTTCGTTTGGCGTTTTACGACGCTGTGCGCCTTCCACCATCGCGATCATCCGGTCGAGGAAGGTTTCACCCGGGTTAACGCTGCACTGGATCACCAGCCAGTCGGAGAGAATACGCGTCCCGCCCGTGACGGAAGCAAAATCGCCGCCGGATTCACGAATAACGGGTGCGGATTCCCCGGTGATGGCGCTTTCATCGACCGATGCGCCCCCTTCAATGACTTCACCGTCGCAGGGAATAATGTCACCGGCTTCGACCAGCACCACATCGCCTTTACGCAGCTCATCCGCCGGAACGTGATCCATCTGCGCACCGTATTTCGGCTCACGCAATTTGCGGGCGAACGCTGTCTTTTTCACCCCTTTCAGGCTGTTGGCCTGCGCTTTACTACGGCCTTCTGCCAGTGCTTCAGCGAAGTTGGCAAACAGTACGGTAAACCACAACCACAGGCTGATTGCACCGGTAAACAGCGCGTCTCCCGGCAGATGGCCCGTTCCCATAGCAATCGCCAGCGCGGTAGTGAGTACGCTCCCTATCCAGACGATGAACATCACCGGGTTGTGCCACTGTACGCGCGGACTCAGCTTTTTCACCGCATCCATGAGGGCCTGGCGAACTAAAGACGGTTCGAACAGGGCCATTTGTTTACGACTCATGACAAATTCTCCGCAAAATCAGCGTAAAGAGAGATATTCCGCGACCGGGCCTAACGCGAGGGCGGGGATAAAGGTCAGGGCACCCACCAGCAATACGGTACCAATCAGCAGGCCAATAAACAGCGCGCCGTGGGTGGGTAGCGTACCGGTGGTGGCAGGCTGAATTTTTTTACTCACCAGCGATCCTGCGATAGCCATAACCGGCACAATGACGCCAAAACGACCGACGAACATGCAAAACGCCAGCAGGCAGTTCCAGAATGGAGAGTTGGCGCTTAAACCAGCAAAGGCGCTACCGTTGTTGTTGGCGGCTGACGAAACCGCGTAAAGCACTTCGCTGAAGCCGTGGATGCCTGGGTTGAAGATGCCGCTGCGACCGGCCTCGGTCATCAGTGCCAGCGCCGTGCCGAGCAGTACGAGGGTAGGGGTAACCAGAATGGCCAGTGCGGTTAATTTCATCTCGCGAACGTCGATTTTTTTACCCAGATATTCCGGGGTGCGGCCAATCATCAGACCGGCGATGAACACCGCCAGCAGAACGAACAGCAGCATGCCGTAAAGCCCTGAACCTACGCCACCAAATACCACTTCGCCAATCTGCATGAGCCACATCGGGATCATACCGCCCAGTGCGGTAAAGGAGTCGTGCATCGCGTTAACTGCCCCACATGAGGCCGCCGTCGTCACCACGGCATAAAGGCTACTCGCAAGAATACCGAAACGGCTCTCTTTGCCTTCCATGTTGATATTGCTGTTGGCACCCAACTGCATGAAGTGACTGTTACCATGCCATTCTGCCCACATCACCAGCGCGACGCAGACGACAAAGATAATCGACATAGCCCAGAGCAGGGTGCGACCCTGACGGCGATCGTTTACAACATCACCAAAGGCAAAGCACAGCGCTGCAGGGATCAGGAAGATCGCCAGCATTTGTACAAAATTGGTCAGTGCCGTTGGGTTTTCAAACGGGTGTGACGAGTTAGCGTTGAAGAAGCCACCGCCATTTGTGCCGAGCATTTTAATGGCTTCCTGCGAGGCCACTGGCCCCATAGGCAGAAGCTGTTTTGCCCCTTCCAGTGAGGTGTAAGGTGTGTACGGCAGCAGGTTTTGTAACGACCCCTGCTGGATAAAGAACAGGGCAATAAGCAGTGCAACCGGAAGCAGTATCCACAGCGTGATGCGAGTCAGATCGACCCAGGCGTTGCCGAGGGTACGGACATTCTGACGGGCAAACGCACGTGTCAGCGCAAAGATCACCGCAATGCCGCTTGCCGCAGAGAGGAAGTTCTGCACGGTTAACCCGACCATCTGGCTAAAGTAGCTGACGGTGGTTTCCCCGGCATAGGATTGCCAGTTGGTGTTGGTCACGAAGCTGACCGCCGTGTTCAACGCCAGATGCCAGGACAATCCAGGGAAGTGCTGCGGGTTCAGCGGCAGGATGCCCTGCAGCATCAGCATGATAAAGAGGGCGATAAGACCAACAATGTTCAGCAGCAGAATGGCCATCAGATACTGACACCAGCCCATCTCCTGATCGCGTATACCCAGCGCGCGCCAGATCCCTTTTTCAACACTACCAGCAACCGGTAACGCGACGTTGTTGATCATCCGTGCCAGCAATGTTCCCATCGGTCTTGCCAAAAGGAACAGCACGACTAAAAAGCTGGCAAGAAGCAAAAATGCCTGAGCAGCCATCAGAATGCCTCCGCATTAATCAGGGCGTAGACCAGATAACCCAATAACAGGAAAACCAGCACGATGCCGGAAATCAGACCTGCACTCACAATTCACCTCCGGGTGACATTTGTATTTGTATTAAAGGTAGGATTTACGGCGCAAAGATTTCGCAAAAATCAGGAAGAGGGGTGTAAAAAAAGTATAAAAATGCTTTACCCACAAATTAACCATTGGTAAGTAAATCGTTAACTTTTTTGTAACTTAATTACGCGTGAAGTGTAAATATTCGCTAAATAGACGAAAATAAGTGGTCGGATGAGTAGTAAAATTACGAACAAAGCGATATTATTTTAGCCAGGTCACAGATTTTTGAATTTTCCGGAGCAGATTTCCGGCCAACTATAGGGGAGAAACTATGGATCTTTATAAAGAGTATCCGGCTCATATCGTTTACATGCGTCGCGCTTTCGCTGTAGTGGCGGGGGTGCTGGCTCTGCCGGTGATGATTTTCTGGAAAGATCGCGCACGTTTTTACAGCTACCTGCACCGCATCTGGGCGAAAACCAGCGAGAAGCCGGTGTGGATGGATCAGGCTGAAAAAGCGACCTGCGATTTTTACTAATACTCAGTAGATACGCAGCAATAAAAAAACCGCCAAACAGTCATGTGGCGGTTTTTTTGTCCCTCAGGATTCGCGGTCCGTTGGGAAATTCTCAAGCTCTCATCAGAGGGTTATGATCATACTTCTACTCTCTGAATAATCAAACGTTGCTGCTCTAAATATAATCTTAAAACTCTGTTTAGAGAATTCCGCTTCGCACGGATGCCTACTACCATGCAGCGTCCCTTTCCGCCATCTCGCAAATGGGCACCGGTTCCGGGAAAGGTGTTACCACAACCGTGAGTCAGGCTCTCATCAGAGCTTGTGTCCACAGACTTATCACCGGTGGTGAACGGTGGAGCGGTTTGCTGCAGGGACCGCATGATGAAACGCTATTTATGCATTGCGTTCATTGTCGCCAGCGTACTCGTGGTAAAGAGTGATGAACCCACCAGGTTTGTTGCTTTCAACCCGATAACGCAGGACAAGTAGCGTTAAGGCCGCCCCGGGCGGCCTTTTTTATTTCATCACGGCTACACTTCATGGCAAAGTAGTTCAATGCGTGCCCCATTTTATCTTTGGCGGCATGGCCTTACGGACATAACAGACAATTGCCTGGAGTTTTATGCCCACCCATCTGGTTTGGTTTCGCGCCGACCTGCGCGTTCACGACAACACTGCCCTTGCTGCGGCCTGTCGCTCTCAAGATGCCAGAGTGCTGGCGCTGTTTATCGCCACGCCTGAACAGTGGCAACAGCATGATATGGCACCACGACAAGCCGCTTTTTTACGTTCGCATCTGAATGACCTGCAGCGCTCGCTTGCGGAAAAAGGTATTCCACTGATTTACGACGAAGTCAGCGATTTTACCTCGCAGGTCAACAAGGTCAGGCAAATCTGTGAGCAGCATGGCGTCTCACACCTTTTTTACAACTATCAGTATGAATTTAACGAGCGGCAGCGGGATCGTCAGCTTGAACAGGCTCTGGAGCCCGTGGTGTGCCAGGGGTTCGATGACAGCGTCATGCTTGCGCCAGGTACTGTGATGACGGGTAACCACGAGATGTATAAAGTCTTTACGCCGTTCAAAAATGCCGTTATCAAGCGCCTGAAAGAGGTACTGCCGGAATGTGTCGCTGCGCCAGCCGTCAGGGGAGAGGTATTAACGGATTTACCTGAACTGACTTTTCACTATCCGCAACAGGCGTTTGATGAAACCCTGTTCCCCGCAAATGAGAAAGCGGCTATTGCCCACTTGCGCCAGTTTTGTAAACAGGCTGCGGCTGATTATGAAAGCCTCCGGGATTTTCCCGCCATTGACGGTACAAGCCGCCTGTCCGCGTGTTTAACCCTGGGGGTTCTTTCCCCGCGTCAATGCTTACATCGTTTGCTGGCAGAACAACCCCGGGCGCTGGACGGTGGGGCAGGCGCAGTCTGGCTTAACGAACTTATCTGGCGTGAGTTCTATCGCCACCTGATAACGTATCATCCTGATTTATGTAAGCATCGTCCCTTCATTCGCTGGACGGATAACGTCAAATGGCAATCGAATGATGTGCATCTGGAGGCCTGGCAGACCGGACAGACAGGGTTCCCTGTTGTTGATGCCGCTATGCGCCAGCTCAATGACACGGGCTGGATGCACAACCGCCTGCGGATGATTACCGCCAGTTTCCTGGTGAAAGATCTGCTTATCGACTGGCGTGCCGGAGAGCGGTATTTTATTTCTCAACTGATCGATGGCGATCTTGCAGCGAATAACGGGGGCTGGCAGTGGGTGGCCTCTACCGGCAACGATGCGGCTCCCTGGTTTCGTATTTTTAACCCGACAACTCAGGGGGAAAAATTTGATGCCGATGGCGTGTTTATCCGCCGTTGGTTGCCTGAGTTAATGGATGTACCAACAAAAGCGATCCACGACCCGTGGACATGGGCGGATAAACAGGGCGTAACACTCGATTACCCCCGCCCGATTGTCGACCATAAACAGGCGCGTGTCGCCACGCTGGCGGCGTACGAAGCCGCCCGCAACGCTTAAGAGAGAGATGATGAAAAACAGCGAACTGGAAAGCCTGATTAACGAAAAACTCAACACGGCCTCCTTCAGTGACTACGGGCCAAATGGTCTGCAGGTTGAAGGGCGTGAAACGGTGCAGAAAATCATCACCGGCGTGACGGCAAGCCAGGCGCTACTGGATGAAGCCGTGCGTCAGGAAGCTGATGCCGTCATTGTCCATCACGGTTATTTCTGGAAAAACGAATCGCCGATCGTTCGCGGTATGAAGCGCAACCGTCTGAAAACGCTGCTGGCAAATGACATCAACCTGTACGGTTACCACCTGCCGCTGGATGCACACCCGGAACTGGGCAATAACGTACAGCTTGCGCAACTGTTGGGGATCACCGTAATGGGTGAAATTGAACCGCTGGTACCGTGGGGCGAGCTGGCGATGCCGGTTTCCGGGCTTGAACTGGCCTCCTGGATTGAAGCTCGCCTGGGACGCCGCCCGCTGTGGAGCGGGGATACCGGCCCGGATACGGTGAAACGTGTCGCATGGTGTACCGGTGGTGGACAGGGCTTTATTGATAGCGCCGCGCGGTTTGGCGTTGATGCCTTCATCACCGGAGAGGTTTCCGAGCAGACTATCCATTCAGCCCGTGAACAGGGTCTGCATTTTTACGCCGCAGGCCACCATGCCACAGAGCGCGGTGGCATTCGTGCTCTCAGTGAATGGCTGACAGAAAATACCGATCTGGATGTTACCTTTATTGATATCCCGAACCCGGCCTGATGAGAGGTACCTGAGTGCAGCGAGCGCGTTGTTATCTTCTGGGTGAAACGGCAGTGGTTCTGGAACTGGAGCCACCGGTCACGCTTGCCACGCAAAAGCGTATCTGGCGGCTAACGCAGCGTCTGGCCGATATGCCGGAGGTCGTTGAAGTGATTCCGGGCATGAATAACATCACCGTTGTTCTGCGTAATCCGCATACGCTGGCGCTGGATGCTATTGAACGTTTGCAGTGCTGGTGGGAAGAGAGCGAGGCGCTGGAGCCAGCGTCCCGGGCGATTGAGCTCCCGGTGGTCTACGGCGGCAAACGTGGTCCCGATCTCACGGTGGTGGCGCAGCACTGCGGATTAACGGAAAAGCAGGTTGTTGAGCTGCATAGCTCGGTTAACTACGTCGTCTGGTTTTTAGGGTTTCAGCCCGGCTTTCCGTATCTGGGGGGATTATCTCCGGCGCTGCATACACCGCGCCGCGCCGAACCTCGTCTGAGTGTTCCTGCAGGAACGGTAGCGATTGGTGGTGAACAGACCGGGATCTACCCGATTGCGTCGCCTGGTGGCTGGCAGCTTATCGGATACACCTCCACACCGTTATTTGAGCCGGGGCAGGACTCACCAATACTGCTTCGTCCTGGTGATACCCTTCGCTTTATCCCGCAGAAGGAGGGGGTATGTTAACGCTTATTCGTGCGGGGCTTTACACCACCGTTCAGGATGCCGGCCGGTTTGGTCTGCGTCAGTCAGGTGTGAGCTATTGTGGCGCGCTGGACAGGCCCGCGCTGGAGGTTGCGAATGTGCTGGTGGGCAATCCCGGCAGCACGGCGGCGCTGGAGATCACGCTGGGTCAGTGCGTCATCGAATTTAATCAGGAGACCTGGTTTGCCCTGACCGGTGCAGGTTGCGACGCAACGCTTGATGATAAAGCGGTATGGACTGGCTGGCGTTTACGGGCGAAAGCCGGTCAGCGCCTGATCCTCAGGCGTCCTCTGCACGGTATGCGCAGCTACCTTGCGGTTGCTGGCGGCATCGATGTACCGGAGGTGATGGGGTCGGCCAGTACCGATCAGAAAGCAGGCATTGGTGGGCTTGAAGGGCGCTTGCTTCGTGATGGCGATCGTCTCGCGATTAAACCCACCTCCCGCCATTTCTCGACCACTCAGGGAGTTAAACAACTGCTCTGGGGAAACCGTATTCGCGCCTTGCCGGGGCCGGAATATCACGAGTTCGACGAGGTTTCTCAGGAGTCATTCTGGCGCTCACCGTGGCAGATCAGCCCGCAGAGTAATCGCATGGGTTACCGTTTGCAGGGGCAGCCGCTGACCAGAACGACGGATCGCGAGATGCTGTCGCACGGGTTATTGCCTGGCGTAATTCAGGTACCCCATAACGGACAACCTATTGTGCTGATGAACGATGCGCAGACAACGGGAGGCTACCCGCGTATTGCCTGTATTATTGAGGCCGATCGCTACCATCTGGCGCAAATTCCTCTCGGGCAGCCGATTCACTTTGTGCAATGTTCGCTGGAAGAGGCGCTAAAAGCCCGGCAGGATCAACAGCGCTACCTGGAACAGCTGGCGTGGAGGCTTGATGGTAAAGATTGATTTAAACGCCGATCTGGGTGAAGGCGGCAGCGCCGATGCAGAGCTGATGACGCTGGTTTCCTCGGTCAATATCGCCTGTGGTTTTCACGCGGGTGATGCGCAAACGATGCTGACGAGCGTGCGTAATGCCATTAAAAATGGCGTTGCGATAGGTGCTCATCCTGGCTTTCCCGACCGGGAAAATTTTGGCAGAACGGCAATGGTATTACCCCCTGAGACAGTCTATGCCCAGACGCTTTACCAGACTGGTGCGCTGGAGGCGATCGTCCGTGCTCAGCAGGGCGTACTGCGTCATGTGAAGCCGCACGGTATGCTCTATAACCAGGCGGCAAAAGATCCGGTTCTGGCAGATGCCATTGCCCGCGCGGTGCGGGACTGTGACCCACAGCTTATCCTCGTTGGTCTGGCGGGTAGTGAGTTGATTCGCGCCGGGCAGCGTCTGGGTTTAGCCACCCGGCAGGAAGTGTTTGCCGACAGGGGGTATCAGGCTGACGGGAGCCTGGTCCCCCGCACTCAGCCCGGGGCACTCATCACTGATGAAGAACAGGCTCTGGCGCAGACGCTGGAGATGGTGCGTACGGGTCAGGTCATTGCGATTGACGGTACATCCGCAAAGGTACAGGCGGATACGGTGTGTTTACACGGCGACGGCGAGCACGCGCTGCGTTTTGCGCGTCGTTTGCGGGCGGCGTTTGCTGAACACGGGATCCTCGTCAGCGCCTGATATTTACAATAAGGATGAAAAGATGCCAGAAGGCCCGGAGATCCGCCGCGCAGCGGATAGCCTGGAGGCGGCGATAAAGGGCAAACCCCTGACGGATGTCTGGTTTGCTTTCCCTCAACTGAAACCGTTTGAATCACAGCTGGTGGGGCAGACGGTGACTCATATCGACACGCGCGGCAAGGCATTGCTCACACACTTTTCCCATAACCTGACGTTATACAGCCATAACCAGCTTTATGGCGTGTGGCGAGTGGTTAACGCTAATGAGCAGCCGCAAACGACCCGTGTGCTGCGCGTCAGGTTGCAAACGGCGGATAAAGCTATCCTGCTGTATAGCGCTTCAGATATCGAAATGTTAACGCCGGAGCAGTTGCTTACGCACCCGTTTCTGCAGCGCGTGGGGCCGGATGTACTGGATATGCGGCTGACGGCGAGCGATGTGAAAGCCCGTTTGTTATCAGCCGCATTCCGTAACCGGCAGTTCTCTGGTCTGCTACTCGATCAGGCATTTCTGGCCGGGTTAGGAAACTACCTGCGGGTAGAAATTCTCTGGGACGTGGGGCTGGCGGCGCAGCATAAAGCATCGCAACTGAGTGATGTACAACTCGATGCGTTATCCCACGCGCTGCTGGATATTCCGCGTCTGTCGTACCATACGCGTGGCGTGGTGGATGATAACAAGCACCACGGGGCGCTGTTCCGGTTCAGGGTCTTTCACCGGGATGGTGAGGTATGCGAGCGGTGCGGTGGTGTGATTGAGAAGACAACACTCTCTTCAAGACCGTTTTACTGGTGTCCGGGGTGCCAGAGGTAAAAGCAAAACGGCAACCTCAGGGTTGCCGTTTTTAATGTTTGTTCCCTCTCCCTGTGGGAGAGGGTCAGGGTGAGGGCATCAGGCCGCACAAGGTAAAAGCAAAACGGCAACCCCAGGGTTG